>NZ_JBIQDQ010000007.1:0-153048 GCF_045370965.1 Curtobacterium sp. 179-B 9B NHS | reverse complement strand
GGCGCGGGGCGCTGGGCGGGCGGTCCTGAGGGCGGGTTCGAGCCGGGGCGTCGCCGGTGCCCCGCGCGGCGCCGCGAGACGCCGGCGTCACCGCCGGACGCCCTCGACACCGCGAGACGCCGGCGTCACCGCCGGACGCCCTCGGCACCGCGAGACGCCGCCGGATCTCGCGGCGTCTCGGCACGGACGGGGCGTCTCGCACCGACGCCGGTGTCTCGCGCACGTGTCGGTCGGCGCGGCGTCTCGGCATCGGCGAGGCGTCTCGCACCGACGCCGGCGTCTCCCGCACGTGCCGCGCCTCGCGCACGTGCGGGGCGTCTCGCGCGGCCGCCGTCGTCTCGGCGCCGGCGTGCGGCGGGACGGCGGCCTGCCGCACCCGGTTAGAGTGGTCGGCATGCCCCGGGACGAACACGGACACCTGACCGCCGGCCGGATCTCCCCCCAGCGCCCCGTGCCGAAGGACATCGAGCGTCCCGAGTACGTCGGGCGCGTCGAGCCCCACGAGCACGGACTCGGTGACACGTACACGCCGGACGAGGTCGAGCTGATCCGGGCCGCGGGACGCATCGCCTCGCAGGCCATCGACGCCGTCGGGGACGCCATCCGCCCCGGGGTCACCACCGACGAGCTCGACCGCATCGGCCACGAGTTCGTCGTGTCCCACGGGGCCTACCCCTCCACGCTCGGCTACCGCGGGTACCCCAAGTCGCTCTGCTCGAGCCTGAACGAGGTCATCTGCCACGGCATCCCGGACGACACCGTGCTGCAGGAGGGTGACCTGGTCAACATCGACATCACCGCCTACAAGGACGGCATGCACGGCGACACGAACCGCACGTTCGTCGTCGGGCAGGCGTCGCAGGAGGTGCAGGACCTGGTCGACCGCACCCGCACCGCGCTCGAGCGCGGGATCAAGGCCGTGGCCCCCGGACGGCAGGTCAACGTCATCGGACGAGCGATCGAGGCCTACGCGAAGCGCTTCGGCTACGGCGTCGTCCGCGACTACACCGGTCACGGCGTCGGTCGGGCCTTCCACTCCGGGCTGATCATCCCCCACTACGACGCGCCGCGCTTCGACGACGTCATGGAGCCGGGCATGGTGTTCACCATCGAGCCCATGCTCACGCTCGGCGGCATCGAGGCCGACATCTGGTCGGACGACTGGACCGTCAGCACCCGCGACAAGTCCTGGACCGCACAGTTCGAACACACCCTCGTCGTCACCGAGCGCGGCGCGGAACTCCTCACCGTCTCCTGACGGACACTCTCGAAAGGCACCGCTTCTCATGACCTCCCTCGCAGTCGGCGTCGACATCGGCGGTACGGGCATCAAGGGCGCGATCGTCGACGTCGCCTCCGGCGAGCTCACGACCGACCGGATCAAGAAGGCCACCCCCGAGGGCGGCAAGCCGCACGACATCGTCGCGGTCGCGAAGTCGATCCTCGACGAGCTCGCTCCGGCGGCGGACGTGCCCGTCGGGGTCTGCTTCCCCGCGATCGTCCGTGACGGCAAGACCATGTCGGCTGCGAACGTGTCGAAGAAGTGGATCGGCTTCGAGGCCGAGGCGCTCTTCGAGAAGGAGCTCGGTCGCTCCATCCACTTCGTCAACGACGCCGACGCCGCCGGGTTCGCCGAGCAGCAGTTCGGCGCCGCGAAGGGCAAGGACGGGCTCGTGGTCGTCACGACCCTGGGCACCGGGATCGGCACGGCGCTGATCAACGACGGCGTGCTCATCGTCAACTCCGAGCTCGGCCACCTGGAGATCGACGGGCACGACGCCGAGACGAAGGCCTCGTTCGCGGCCAAGGAGCGGGACGAGCTGTCCTGGAAGCACTGGGCGAAGCGCCTGCAGAAGTACTACTCGACGCTCGAGGCCCTGCTCTCCCCCGAGCTCTTCGTCGTCGGCGGCGGCGTGTCGAAGCACCACGAGGAGTTCCTGCCGCTGCTCGACCTGCAGGCGGACATCATCCCCGCGACCCTCCGGAACAACGCCGGCATCATCGGGGCAGCGACCCTGGCGGCGCGCAGCAAGTAGGCGGCGCTGCCGGCAGCGCTGCTCCTGCCCGTCCGCCGGCGGCCGGCTCCGGCTGTCCGGCGAGCGGGCAGGACATGCCGCGCGTGCTCCGACGACCGGGTGCGATCGGTCGGGTGTCAGCGTCGAGCGTGACAGATCTGGCCCGCTCGGCGAACGACGGCGGGGCACGAGGAGGCCGGACGCCGGAACCGTCGGCAGCAGGCGGGCGCGGGACGGGGGTCGGCAGCGGTAGACTCGGGGGTGCGAACGGGTCGGTGAGACGGTCGCGTCACTCCCCCGGGAGTGCCGAGGAACGTCCGGGCTCCACAGAGCAGGGCGGTGGGTAACACCCACCCGGAGCAATCCGCGAGACAGTGCCACAGAAAGCAGACCGCCGGCGGCGACGTCGGTAAGGGTGAAACGGTGGTGTAAGAGACCACCAGGGGTCCGGGTGACCGGATCCGCTCGGTAAACCTCGCCCGGAGCAAGGTCAGACAGAGGACGACGAGGCTGCTCGCTGAGTCCTCGGGTGGACCGCTGGAGGCCGGCGGCAACGTCGGTCCGAGAGAGATGGCCGTCACCGCGAGAGCGGGACAGAACCCGGCGTACGGCCGGCCCGTTCGCACACACGACACCACGAGCGCGCCCGCGCGTCCCCACCGACGACGGACGGGAGGCTCGTGGCGGTGTCGCCACGAGCCTCCCGTCCGGTGGTCCCGCGTCTACAGGCCGGACTCGGCCGTGCGCACCAGGATCGCGTCGCTGTCGGGGCAGAGCACGACGTCGTCGGGCGCGGCCCGACGGATGTCCTGCAGGTCCGAGTTCGTGAGGGTCACGCCCGAGGCGGTCGAGACCCCGCCCTGCAGCAGCGACGCACCGAAGCCGTAGCGGGCACGCTGCCGGTCGTACAGCGCCAGCAGGTCCGCGGGCACCTTCGTGGCGACGGCCGCACGGCTCTGGACCGCCGACTCGCGGTCGGCCTCGGCACGGGCGATCTCGGAGTCACGTTCCGCGACCAGCGTGGCACGGTCCGCCTCGACCCCGGCGAGCTTCGCCTCGATGTCCCCGACGCGAGCGCGGTGCACGTCGAGCTGCTCCATCACCTCGAGCTCGGCGGTCTCCAGGTCGCCGATGCGGCGACGGAGGGACTCCATCTCGCTCTCGAGCCCGGCGGCGTCCTTCGCGCTGGAGACGTTCTGCAGCATCGTCGTGTCGCGCTCGATGCGGGCCTGCGCCGTCGCGGTGTCCGACTCGAGGCGTGTGCGTTCCCGTTCGGCGTCCTCGACCTGGCCGGTCGCGGCGGCGAGTTCGGCGCGCAACGAGGCGGCGGTCGTGCCGAGCTCCGTGAGACGGTCGCCCTTCTGCAGGGCGGTGATGCGGTGCGACAGACGGGTCACGTCGTTGTCGAGGCGCTGGAGGTCGAGGAGGACGACCTGGTCCTCGGGTGCTGCCTTCACGGTCGGTCTCCTTCGGGGGCGGGGGTGGGAGCGGCGGTGCCGGTCGAGCCGGAGCCGTCCGCAGCGATCGGTCCGGGTGTCGGCTCGGCCGCGGGCAGGACGGCGAAGTCCCAGGGGTCGGTGCGCAGGTCGCTGACGGTCACGCGGACGCCGGCGAGTCGTCGGAGCTGCTCGGCGGCGACGTCGAGCCAGAGCCACTCGGTCGCCCAGTGCGAGGTGTCCACCAGCGCCGGGCCGTCGACGAGCAGGGCCTGCTCGCGGAACTCCGAGGCGGGGTGGTGCCGGAGGTCGCTCGTGACGTAGACGTCGGCGGTGCGGACCGCGGCGTTGCCGAGGTAGGCGTCGCCGGCCCCGGCGCACAGCGCGACCGTGCGGACGGGCCGGTCGAAGTCGCCCGAGACCCGGACCCCGGTCGCCGTCGGCGGCAGGAGGTCGACGAGCTGCCGGGCGAGCGCGCCCAGGGTGGTCCCGTGCGGCAGGACCCCGACACGACCGATGCCGGTGCCGGTGCCGGGATCGGCGCCCGGCTCGAGCGGCCGCTGCTCGGAGAGGCCCAGCCGGTCCGCGAGCACGGCCGAGGTACCGGTCGTCACGACGTCGGCGTTCGTGTGCGCGGCCAGCAGGGCGGTCCCGCCCCGCACGAGTGTCGCGAGGACCCGTCCCTTGGCGGTCGTCTCGTCGATCGTGGTGACGCCGCGGAGCAGGAGCGGGTGGTGGGTGAGGAGCAGGTCGGCACCCACGGCGACCGCCTCGTCCGCCGTGGCCGGCACGGCGTCGACGGCGAGGTGGACGTGCTCGACCGGCTGGTCCGGGTGCCCGGAGACGAGCCCCACGGCATCCCAGGACTCGGCGCCGGCGGAGGGCCACAGGTCCTCGATCACGGCCTGGAGTTCGCGGAGCGTCGGCATCCCGTCAGTCTACCGAGCCGCAGGCGGGGTCCGGATCGCTCAGCGGCGGCCGAACAGGGACCGCAGACGTGCCACGAGGCGCGCCCACCAGCCGGGTCCGGTGCTGTCCGTCGTCGGCGCGTGCTCGTCGTCGTGGCTCGCCGTGGTCTCGCTCGCGGGCAGGGCCACCGCCTCGGGCAGCACGACCGGCGTGCTCGCCGTCGCACCGGTGTGCGCGGTCAGCGCGGCCGCGAAGGCAGCCCGGTCGATGACGGTGGGCCCGGTGGCCGGCTGGACGAGCGGAGCGGGCCGGGTCGCGGCCGACAGGGGCGAGCCGACCGGGAGGCCCAGCACCGGCCGGACCGGCAGCTCGCGGCCCGGGGTGGTCGCCGCAGCGTCGACGGCACCCGAGCCCGTGGTCGCGAGGACCCCGGTCGTGGTCGGTGCGGTCGTGGCCCGCTGGACGGGTCGCGTCGGGGTCGCGACGTCGGTCCGGGGTGCGGCGGCGCGCGGGGCGGCTGCTGCACGCACCGGCGTCGGCACCGGTGCTGTGGCGGCGCGTCGGGCGGCGGCACGATCACGGCGCGCGACCTCGTCCGCTGCGTCGGCGAGCAGGTCCGCGAAGACGGCGCGGGCGAACGCACGCGCGGCGTCGACCTCGGCGTCGTCGAGGTGGGCGACGGTGGCCTCCCAGGCGGCGAGGCGCGCGAGGTCCTCGTCGCGGCGGCGGACCTCGTCCTCGAGCAGCACGATGCGGTCGATCGTGGTGCGGCCGCTCGTGGCGGAGACCTCGACCGCCAGGTCCTCGATGCGCAGGGCGATCCGGGCGGGCGGCTCGGGGAACGACGGGGCGCAGGCCGCGACGTGCCGTGCACGGTCTCGACGACGGAAGGCGGTGGGCTCCGAGTGCTCGGCGGCGGGCGCGGCAGCGGCGGGTACGAGCGCGGGTGCGGGTTCGTCCGACGCCGACCCGGGCTCGGGCTCGGGCTCGGCAGCAGCCGCACCAGGGCCGACGGGCACGGCGGGCTCGGCGACGGCGTCCGTGGTCACCGGGCGCTGCACCGGACCCGTGACCGGCGGCACCACGAGGTCCGCCAGGTACGGCGTACGGGTGGCCGGGACGTCTCGGAGCCACTCCTCGAGCTCGCGACCGAACGGGTCGACGAGGGGGGTGCGCGCACCGGGCTGGGTCTCCATGTGACGCAGGATAGATATCACGTGCGCCGGATGCGGGGAGATCCGCGGTGTGTCGCGCATCCCGCACTCTCGGACGTGACGTACCGGGTCGGAGATGAGCGGCGTGTCAGGGCCTCGGGAGCGACTCCGCGAAGTCGTCGAGCAGGCGCCGACCCTCGTCCCAGGCACCGACACCGCTCGCGACGTTCACGTGCTGCCGGTCCCCCACCCGGACCACCCGGGACCCGAGCGTGCCGGCGAACGCGACGGCTCGGTCGACGGAGCAGTACGGGTCGTCGTCGCTGACCACGAGCACGGTCGGTACCGCGACGGGTCGGCGCGGAGCGCGGAAGCCGGCAGCCTCGGCGGGGAACACCGGCGCCCCGGGGTCCGGGGGTGCCACCAGGAACGCGCCGACGACCCGCTCGTGAGCGCCGTCGACGACGTGCTCTGCCAACCAGTCGGCCACCGCCAGGACGCCCAGGCTGTGCGCGACGAGCACCGGCGGCCGGGAGCAGGCGTCGACGGCCTCGGTGATCGCCCGGCTCCAGTCGCCGGGCTCCGGGTCCGACCAGGACCTCGGTGCGATGCGTACCGCACCGTCGGCGCGCTCGTCCTGCCAGCGGGACTGCCAGTGCTCGGGGTCAGACCCCCAGATGCCCGGGACGACGACCCAGGGGTGCCGGTCCGCCGGGCGCAGCTGCTCCTCCATCCGGGCAGCGTAGCGGGCATCCGGGCAGCGGAGCGGGCAGCCCTGGCGGCGACGGCCGTCAGCTGTGCAGGGTGTCGCGCGGGTACTCGCCGAACCGCGCCGAGTAGGCAGCCGAGAACCGACCGAGGTGCGCGAAGCCCCACCGGACCGCGACCGCGGCGACCGTGAGCTCCCCCGGGGTGCCCCGGTGGAGCTCCTCGCGCACGCGGTCCATCCGGATGCCACGGAGCATGGCGTTCGGGGCGGTCCCGACCTGCCGCTGGAACGCCTGCTGCAGCCCGCGGACGCTGAGTCCGACGTGTTCGGCCACGTCGGTGGTCGTGATCGGGGTGTGCGCGTAGGCGTGCATGTACTCGACCGCTTCGCGGACCCGGCTCGTCGCACCCTGCGGCATCGGGACCTCGGGCGCGATCTGCTCGTGCGGGAAGGTCCGCAGCATCGCGAGTGCGGTCTCGCGTGCGGTCTCGGCCATGACGAGCGGTGAGGGAGCCGCGGGGCCGAGGACGACCTGCGCGGCCCGTCGGACCTGTGCGTTCCACACCCGCAGGTCCTCGGCGTGCGGTCTCGCGGTGTGGTCGAAGACGATCGCGCCCGCCTGCCCGCCGTGCTCCTCCGCCGCGATGCCCTCGAGGAACCTCCGGTCGAAGTGCACGAGGTTCTGCCGGACGTCCTCGACCTCGAAGACGAAGGGCCGACCTGCCGGGAACACGAGCGCGTGCCCGGGAGCGAAGGACGCCTCGTCCCGACCGACGTCGACCGTGCCTCCGCCGTCGGTCGCCCACATGACGGCGTAGTCGTCGCCGGAGGACGCCTCACCCGTCGCGTGCGCGTCGAAGTGGGTCGACCGGAACGACATCGACGCGTCACCGACCGCCTTGAAGCGGTACCCGAACGACCGCGCGGTGTGGCGCGCAGCGAAGTGCGCGCCGTCGTACGCGTCCGAGAAGAGCTGGAGCGCCGCGCCGAGGTCGGTCCCCACGGCTTCGTAGCGCATCCGGGTGTCAGCGCGCGTCTCGGTCGTCACCGGACCGAGCGTGACACGACATCGCCGGTCCCGCATGCGCACCGTCCCGGGGTGCGCGGACCGGCTCCTCCCGTGCGGGAAACGGATGATGCGCGGGCCGGACGCGGAGACCGGTCAGCGGCGACCGGTCAGCGGCGGCCGGTCAGCGGCGGCCGCGCCGGACGACCCATCGGTTCCGGTCGTCGACCCGCTCGTAGCGCAGGTCGTCGACGACCATCTGCACGAGCGCGAGCCCGCGGCCGCCCTCGGCCAGCGCGTCCGGCAGGTGCGCCGCCGACGGGTCGACCAGGACCGGCACACCGTCGTCGGACAGCGACACCGTGACCTCGTCCGGGCCGACGTCCATCCGGAGCGAGCAGGACACCGGACGACCGCCGGCTCCGTGCTCGATGACGTTCGAGGCGAGCTCGACGAGGGCGAGTTCGAGCGCCATGCGGTCCTCGAGGGACAGCTCGGGCTCGTGTGCCCACACCGAGGACAGGAACGTGTGCACCGCCGTGACGTCGTCGGGCGGGCAGGCGAGGTCGAGGACGTGCTCGCCGGTGGCCACGGTCATGCCCAGTTCGTCACCGCGGCGTCCCCGTCCGGGTACGTCCGCAGGATCTTGTCGATGTTGGAGAGCTTGAGCACCATCTGCACCTGCTCGGAGGGGGCGGCGAGCCGCAGGTCTCCCCCGGCCTGGCGCGCGGTCTTCAGGCAGCCGACCAGGGCGCCCAGTCCGGACGAGTCCATGAATTCGACGCCGGAGAGCTCGACGACGAGACGCGAGCGTCCGCCCTCGACGACCTTCGCCACGGTCTCGCGGAAGGCTCCCGCGCTCACCATGTTGAGTCGTCCGCTGCACTCCAGCACGGCGGTGTCGTCTGTCGCCTCGTGTACGACGATGTCCATGCAGGGGCCTCCTCGGTTCGGTGCGGGTGCACCCTGCAACCTACCGGGTGTGAGCCGTCAGGCGGTACGGCCTCGCCGCGTCGCGAGGACCTGGACGACGACGGCGGCCGCCATGAGCGTCGCCATCACGGCGCCCATCGCGGTCGCGGTCCCGCCGAGCGCACCCGCGAGCGGCGTCCCGAGCCCGCCGAGTCCGAAGGTGAGACCGCCCTGCAGTGCGGCCGCGGTCCCCGGGTGGGCAGCGCCGACGTGCTGCGTCCGGGTCATGGCCGCGGGCAGCACGAACCCCCAGGCCCCGGTGACCACCGCGAGCCCGCACCAGACCGGCACGGGTCCCGCTCCGGCGAGGGCGGCGACCAGGACGACCGCGCTGCCGAGGGTCCCCGTGGCGAGCCCCGCGGTCAGCAGGGAGTCCTCGGAGAACCGGCCGACGACGCGGCGGAACACGAGCGTCGTGACGACCATCACCGAGGCGTTCGTCGCGAACACGAGCGTGTAACGCTGCTCCGAGAAGCCGTACTGCTGCTGGAACACGAACGAGCTCGTCGCGATGTAGGCGAAGAAGCCGATAGTCGAGAGCACCCCGGTCAGGACGTAGGCCCGGAAGCGCCCGATCGCGAGCAGGTCCCGGATGCGACGCCCGTTCGCCCGGAAGCCGGTCCCGCCCCGGGCGGCCGGCGGGAGGGTCTCACCGAAGCGCAGGACGACCGTGACGGCGAACGCCACCCCGAGCACGGCGAGGACGACGAACATCAGGCGCCAGGACCCGACGGTGAGCACGGCGCCGCCGGCCAGCGGTGCGACGACCGGCCCGACGGCGTTGATCGCGGCCAGGGTGCCGAACACCGTCGCCGCCCGTGGCCCCGAGGCCGTGTCGGAGACCATCGCACGACCGGCGACGGCTCCGGCCGCACCGGCGAGTCCCTGCAGCACGCGGGCGGCCACCAGGGTGCCCGCGTCCGGTGCGAGCGCACAGCCGACGGACGCCAGCGCGAAGCCGACGGTCCCGACGAGGAGCAGCGGTCGCCGTCCGGTGCCGTCGCTCACGGGCCCGGCGAGGAGCTGGCCGACCGCGAACGCGACGAGGAAGGCCGTGAGCGACAGCTGCACGACCCCGGGCGTGGTGTCGAGGTCGCGGGCGATCGTCGGGAGCGCCGGGATGTACATGTCGGTGGCGAAGGGCGAGACGCCGACGATCAGTGCCAGTGGGACGATCGGCGGCAGCCGGGTCGTCGCGGTCGTCGGTCCGGTCCCCGCGCGCTCCGTCGTCACCGACGCCACGCTACGCCTGCGCGGACCGATCCGCGACGGCCGTCGGGCACCACGCTGACCCGTGACGGACGGGAGGCGCGGTGCCCGCCGGCACCGCGCCTCCCGTCCGTGACGCGGTCGTGGGCGGATCAGCCCGTGTTCTGCAGACCGGCCGCGACCCCGTTGACGGTGAGCAGGAGCAGGCGGTGGTCGCCGTCCGTCGGGTCGGTGCTGCCGGAGGTCCGGATCGCCCGCAGGGCGCGCAGCTGCAGGTGCGACAGCGCGTCGACGTACGGGCTGCGCAGCCGCACGGCACGCGCGAGCACCGGACGGTCCTCGAGCACGTCGCTCCCGCCGGAGACCCGCAGCACCCAGTCGCGGGTGCGGAGCATCTCGTCGAGCACCTTGGCGGCCAGGTCGTCGCGGTCGGCGAGCTCGAGGTAGCGGCGGGCGATCTGCTCGTCGGTCTTCGCGAGCGACATCTCGACGTTCTTGATCATCGCGCCGAACAGCGGCCACTCCGCGTACGCGGCGCGCAGGGCATCGACGTCGCCGACGGCCTCGAGCGCGGAGCCGAGGCCGTACCACCCGGCGAGGTTGATGCGTGCCTGCGTCCACGAGAACACCCACGGGATCGCTCGGAGGTCCTCGAGCGACTCCACGCTCAGGCCGCGTCGGGCCGGGCGGGAGCCGAGCGGCAGGAGTCCGATCTCCTCCATCGGGGTGACGCGGGCGAACCACGGCGCGAAGCCGTCCGCCTTGACCAGGTCGTAGAACGCGCGGCGCGAGACGTCGTCGAGCTGCTGCGCGAGGTCGGCGAAGCGGGTCGCCGCGACGGCCGTGCGCTCCTCGTTCGACGGCGACGACGCGAACAGCGTCGCCGAGGCCATCTGCTCGAGGTGCCGTGCCGCGATGTCCTGGTCGCCGTACTGGGCGAAGATGACCTCGCCCTGCTCGGTGAGCTTGAGCCGCCCGTCGATCGACCCCGGCGGCTGTGCGAGGACCGCCTCGTTCGCCGGGCCACCACCGCGGCCGAGCGATCCGCCGCGGCCGTGGAACAGCGTCAGCTGGACGTCCTGCTCGCGCGCCCAGTCGGCGATCCGTGCCTGTGCGTCGTACAGCGCCAGGTTCGCCGAGACCGGGCCGACGTCCTTCGACGAGTCGGAGTAGCCGAGCATGACCTCGAGCCGACGCCCGGTCGCCGCGAGCCGCCGCTGGAAGGGCTCGGTGCGCACGGCCTCGTCGAGGATGTCGACGCTCGCGTGCAGGTCGGCGAACGTCTCGAACAACGGGATGACGTCGAGCACCGGGGCCGCGTCACCGCAGGCGGCACGGGCGAGCTCGTGCACGTTCGCCAGGTCGGCGGCCGACTGCGTGAAGGAGACGATGTAGCGGTGCGCGGCACGGACGCCGTAGCGCTGCTGCAGGTCCGCGACGGTGCGGAACACCGCGAGGACCTCCTCCGTGGTCTCGCTCAGCTCGCCGCCGGCCCGGATCTCCGCCAGGGCGTTCCGGTGCACCTGCGAGTGCTGACGGACCTCGAGCTCGGCGAGGTGGAACCCGAAGGTCTCGACCTGCCAGACGAGGTTCTGCAGGTCGCCGTTCGCGGTCCGGACGGCACCGGCGGCGACGAGCGACGCCTGGATCACCCGGAGGTCGGCGAGCAGTTCCTCGGGGTCGCCGTACGCCAGGCCCTCCTGGCCGCGGCGCGTCGCGCGGATGCGGGCGGCGACGAAGAGCAGTGCGCGACGGTGCGTCTCGTTCGGGGCACGGACGCCGATCCGCTCGGCGATGCCCGGGTCGAGCTGCTCCTGCGCTGCGACGAGGGCCTGCAGTCCGGCGTCCGCGGGGGTCTCGGCGGCGTCGAGCGTCAGTGCCGAGCCGATGCGGGTGGCTGCGCGGGAGAGGCCGAGCAGGATGTGCTCGGCGGCGATGTCGGCGGCCTGCTTGGTGACGCCGGCGGTGACGTGCGGGTTGCCGTCGCGGTCGCCGCCGATCCAGGTGCCGAAGCGCACGAAGGCCGGTGCGGTCACCGGGACCCGACCGGCGTCGTCGCCGAGCAGCCGGTCGTCGAGCAGGCGGTAGACCTGCGGCACGATCTCGAACAGGGTCTGGTCGAACACGCTCATCGCAGTGCGGACCTCGTCGAGCGGGGTCGGCCGGGTCGTGCGCAGCGGTGAGGTGCGCAGGAGCGTGGTGATCTCCTCGAGCAGCCGCCGCTCGTTCTCGGCGCGGGCGGTGGCGTTGCGGGAGCGGTCGCGCTCGTCGATGAGGTCGGTGATGCGCCGGACGGCCGTGGTGACCGCGCGACGGCGGGCCTCGGTCGGGTGGGCGGTGAGCACCGGGTGGAACCGCAGGTCGGCCAGGCGCGCGGCGGCCTCGTCGGCGCCGACCTGCTCGACGAGCGAGGCGTACGTCGCGGGGAACGAGTCGCCGGGCAGGCCGCCGTCGTCGCCCCGGGCACGGAGGACGCGCACGCGGTGGTGCTCCTCGGCCAGGTTCGTCAGGTGGAAGTACGTCGTGAACGCCTGGGCGACGGCCTCGGCCCGCTCGGCGGACATGCCGGCCACGATCGCCTCGGCACGGGCGGCGCCCTCGGCGTCGGAGCCCTCGTAGGCGTCGATGACGGCGGCACGCAGGCTCTCGACGTCGTGCAGCAGCTCGTCACCCCCGGTCTCCCGCAGCACCCGCCCGAGCAGGTTGCCGAGGTACCGGACGTCCGCGCGCAGGTCGCTGTCGACCGCGCCGCTGACGTCGTCCCGTGCGCGCCCGTGGCGCGTCGATCCGTCGATCGCCGTCATGGGTTCCTCTCACGTTGCGCCGGGACCGCGTCCCGGGTCCCCAGCACTGTACCGGCGGACGCGGGCACGTGACGACGACCGTCCGGACGGACCGCGGACCGCCCAGGGCACGGCCCGCCAGCGCGCCGACGGACGCAGCGGCGGGCGCAGCGGCGGTCGCGGCGGCGGTCGCGGCGGCGGTCGATCTGCCCCGTCGTCACCGGATCCCGCTCAGGCGGGGAGCACCGGCACGGTCAGGCGGGGAGCAGCGGCACGGTCCGGCCGTCGCCCGCCGTCGGGCGACGCACCGAGGCCACGAGCGCCCGGTCGAGGCCCGCGGCCAGCTCCACCTCGGCGAGCACCGCCTCGCGCTCGGCGTCCGACCACGGGGCCGCGTCGAGCTGGGCCCGGTAGGTGTCCTCGAAGGCGGCGGGGTCGGCCACCTGGTCGAAGATCGTGAAGAGCACGCCGTTCGTGTCGAACCCGAACCGGTCCTCGAGCATCCGGGCCAGGGTGGGGCCGCCCGTCAGGTCCCCGAGGTACCGCGTGTAGTGGTGCGCGACGAACGCCCCGGGCGAGGTCGCCGCGACGGCGCACAGGCGACGGACGTACGCGGTGGTCGCCGCGGTCGGACAGCAGAGCTCGGACCAGTCCGGACCGACGAGGTACTCGAGGTCGGCGCGGATCGCGGGCATCCGGGTGAGCTGCGTCGTGACGAACGGTGCGGCAACCGGGTGGTCCGCCATCCGCTCGGCGGCACGCTCGAGGGCGTCGTACACGACGGCGTACTGGCCGAGCAGGTCGGCGTAGTCGGCGACGTCGCACTCCCCCGCGAGCAGGTCGTGGGCACCGCCGATCCACACGGCCGGGTCCGCAGCGGTGCGGGAGCGCCGGCGCAGGAGCTCGGAGAACGGCGTCACGGTCGGACTCATGAGGTGAGGCTAACCTCAGTAGCTGGCAAGGTCGAGCACCGGAAGAGGAATCCCAGGATGAGTCCCAAGCGCACCCAGCACGTCTTCGTCGTCGACCGCACGGAGCACCTGTCCCCGCACATGGTGCGCGTCCACCTCGGTGGTCCGGCCTTCCGGGACTTCGTCGACGGGGCCGACCCGGACCGCCTCGCCGCCACGGACAAGTACGTCAAGCTCCTGCTCGCGCCGCCGTCGAGCGGCCTGACCCCGCCGTACGACCTCGAGGCGCTGCGCGAGACCCTGCCGAAGCACCAGCGGCCGGCGCGCCGCACCTACACGGTCCGGTCCGTCGACCGCGCCGCAGAGACCATCGCGATCGACTTCGTGCTGCACGACGACCACGGGCACGACGACCACGGGCGAGACGACCACCGGCCCGAGGACGGGCCCGGCGACCGGGGCCTCGCCGGCCCGTGGGCCGCCGCCGCACAGCCCGGCGACCTGCTCGCCCTGTCCGGGCCCGGCGGCGGGTACGCGCCGTCGACGGACCCGACCGTCACCCACGTGCTCCTCGGCGACGACAGCGCACTGCCCGCGATCGGCGCGGCCCTCGCCGCGATGCCCGACGACGCCCGCGGCGTCGCGCTCGTCGAGGTCGGCGGCGCAGCCGACGAGCAGCCGCTCGAGCACCCGGACGGGGTCGACCTGCGGTGGCTGCACCGCGACGCCACCGGCGCCGAGCCGGGCACGCTGCTGGTGGCCGCCGCTCGGGCGCTGCCCCGTGCCTCCCGACCGGTGCAGGTCTTCGCGCACGGCGAGCGGACCGCGGTGAAGGCGCTCCGCCGCGTGCTGCAGGACGAGTGGGGCCTCGAGAAGGCGGAGATGTCCCTGTCCGCGTACTGGGCGCTCGGACGGGCCGAGGACCGGTTCCAGGAGGAGAAGCGCGAGCCGGTCGGCGTGATCTTCGCGGACTGAGCGACCCCGCTCCGTGCGTCGGCCGGGAGGCCCGGTGCGCGTCGGTGGCGCACGCTAGCGTCCGCCGGGTGGTCACCCCTCCTGCCGTCCTCGCCTGCTGCGTCCCCGGTTGCGACGCGCCGTCCGCGGACGGCTTCGCCGCCGTCCTGCCGCTCTGCGGCGGACACGTGACCCTGGTCGCCGAGGTCGCGGCGGAGCACGTCGGAACGGAGGACGCGCTGCCGGGCCCGTGCCCGGTCTGCGGGTCGCGCGTGGGCGTGCGCTGGCCGAGCGCCGTGCTGTGCGGGACGTGCGAGTGGCGGTGGGGCGACGTGCCGGACGGCGAACTGCCACCGCCGCGCGTCGACGTCGTCTACTACCTGCGGCAGCGCGACGACTTCGGCGACCGGGTGAAGATCGGCACGACCGCGAACCCGCGGCGACGGCTCGCAGCGGTGCCGCACCAGGAGCTCCTGGCGTTCGAACGCGGCGACCGGTCCGTCGAGCGACGACGGCACACGGCCTTCGCGGACGACCGGTTCCCGGGGACGGAGTGGTTCCGGACCACGCCGGCACTGCTCGAGCACGTCGCGCGGGTCGCCGCGGGCGTGGACGACCCGTGGGCGCTGCACGCCCGGTGGACGAGCGAGGCACTGGCGCTGCGCGGCTGACGCCGGCTGCCGGTCCCTGCACGGCAGGGACCGGCTCCCGTTCCCTACGCGGACGTGTGCCGTGCGCGACGCGGGTCGTGGAGGTGCTGCGCGGCGGTGCCGCGCAGCACCTCGGGTCAGGCCGCTGCGGCCGTCGCGCGCTGCCGGTCGGCTGCCGGGTCGTCCCGCAGGAACCGGTCGGCGGTGCGCAGGGACAGCGCCATGATCGTGAGCGCGGGGTTCGCGATGACGGCACTCGGGAACACCGAGTTGTCACACACCCACAGGTTCGGCACGTCCCACGACCGACCCGCCGGGTCGACGACGGACGACCCGGCGTCGGAACCCATGCGCGCCGTGCCGATCGTGTGGGCGGTGCGTTCGAGCACCCGGACGTCGGTCCCGCCGGCGGCCTCGACGATGGCGGTCATCGTGCGGACGGCGTGGGCGCGGATCGCGTCCTCGTTCGAACCCGGCGAGAACGTCACGCGCGCCCGGGGCACGCCGTGCTCGTCGAGGTCGTCGGAGAGCACGAGCCGGTTGTCGTCGTACGGCAGGCACTCGGCGTTGATGCCGACGCCGGCCGTCCGCGGGTAGTCGCGCATGGCCTTGACGAGCTCGGCACCGCGCAGCCCCCCGCCACGGACCAGGGTGGTCGCGAAGGTCAGCGGCTGGACGCCGAGGCTCTGGATCAGGTACCCACCGGCGAAGTCGGCGTCCGCGGGCCGGACGAAGTCCTCGGTGATGATCGACGACGGGTAGCCGCGGTACGACCGCATCGACTCGTCGAAGGTCGCCCACACCTGGGTCGCCCCGTGCGCCGTGAAGTTCCGACCGACCTGGCCGCTGCTGTTGGCCAGCCCGGTGTGCAGGAGCAGACGCGGCGTCTCCACCCCGCCCGCGGCCAGCACGAGGGACCGGCACCGCTGGCGGCGCTCACGGCCGTCGCGCGTGTAGAGCACGGCGCTCACCCGGCCGTCGGCGTCGAGCTCGATGCCGTGCACGAACGACTCCGGACGGATCTCCGCGCCGAAGGCGACGGCGGCGGGCAGGTAGGTCGTGTCCATCGACACCTTCGCCCCGTTGCGGCAGCCCTGGTGGCACGACCCGCAGGACACGCACGCCTGACGCAGCCCGTGGTGCTCCTGCACCCGGTCCTCGGTGGTCAGGGCGACCGGTGCGTCCGTCGCGGTGATGCCGAGCGCCGCGGTGCCGCGCATCATCATGTCCGACGAGGCGTTCCGCGCGGGCGGACCCATCCGGTACCGGCGGTCCGGGTCCCACGGGTAGTGCGCGGGGCCGGCGACGCCGACCTCGTGCTCGACGCGCTCGATGTACGCGGTGAGCTCGGCGTGGTCGATCGGCCAGTCCTCGCCCTGCCCGCTCTCGGTGCGCAGACGGAGGTCGTGCGTGCTCGGGCGCGGGGTGAAGGCGCCCCAGTGCAGGGTGGAACCGCCGACGCCGGTCCCGCTGTTGTTCGGACCGAAGGCCGTCGGAGCGGCACCACCGCTGATGCGTTCGTCCATCCAGTTGATGTCCGCCGGTGCCTCGACCTCGTCGGGCGTGTGGTCGCCGGGCTCGGTGTTCCGACCGGCCTCGAACGCGACGACGCTCAGGCCCTCGCGGGCGAGGCGAGCGGTCAGCGGGGCGCCGCCGGCACCCGTCCCGACGACGACGACGTCGACGACCTCGTCGTCCTGGTGGTGGCGCTGTGCGTCGAGTCTCATCGTCCTGCTCCCTCGGGTTCCCACGCTTCCCGCTGCCCGGCTCCGAGCAGCTGGAAGCCCTGCTTCCGGACGCCGTCGCCACCGTTGGCGAAGCCGTCGTAGTCGATCTCGGACATCGTGGCGGGGTGGGCGAGCCACTGCTTCACGAGGTCCACGCTGGCGTCCTCGAACCAGACGCGCAGCTGTTCCGCCCCGAGCGGGCCGTCCGACCGGTACCGGCCGGCGGCGACGTCCTCGAGCACCGCGGGCAGGTCGTCGGAACCGACCGTCGCGAGCACGTCCAGCGCGCCGCGGTAGGCGTCGGCGTCCTCCGGCATCCCGTCGGGGCGCCATCCGTCGCCCTGCCCGGCGGCGAGCTGACGGTCGACACGGAGCGCGACGTCCACCTCTCCCGGCCCTGCCTGCGGGACGACGATCCGAGCCACCGCCCGGAGCACGTCGAGCTGCTGCGGGGACAGGGCCTCCGGCGTCGCGGCGGGGTCGTCGGGCAGCGCACGCACCGCGAGCACGCCCCGGGTCCGAGCACTCACCCGCGGCGAGGCGATCACCCGGGCCTGGTCGGCGGGGACGACCGGTCCGTGGGCGACACGCCGCTCCCAGAAGCTGCGCACGAGCGCGGCGACCTCCTGCGGGCGCTCCCACGGCAGCAGGTGCGCGGCGCCCGGTACCTCGTGCAGCTCGGCGGCGGGCCAGTGCGGCATCGTGAGGCGACGCTGCGCTCCGGCAGCCAGGTCGCCGTCCTCGGCGCCGGCGAGCACGAGCGCCGGGACGGGGTTCGGCTCGGCCGTCGTCGACCAGTCCTCCCGACTACCGCGGAGCAGCCAGTCGCGCCAGGCGCGCGGGTCGGTGCGGCGCACGTCCTGGACGGCCTGCTCGTGCCGGTCCGGGGGCAGCACGTCGGCGGTGTTCGCGTCGACGAACTCCGCCGCGTGGTCAGGCTCGATCGGCCCGTCCGCGGCCCACGAGAGCATCGCGTCGCGGCGGTCCTCGTCGATCGGCTCGGGAGCGAGGGGCGAGGCGGCGAGGAGGACGACGGCGCGGAGTCCGAACAGGCCGTTCGCGCCCGAGACCGTGCGGTCGGCGACGACCGTCGCGACCTTGCCGCCCATCGAGTGACCCATGATCGCCCACTCGGTGGCGCCGCTCGCCCCGATCGCCCGCTCGACGAGCACGGCCATCTCCTCGACGGTCGTGCCACCGGAGGCGGGGCTCCGCCCGAAGCCCGGCAGGTCGATGCCGACGAGGTCGAGGGTGCCGGCGAGCTCGGAGCGGAGGAGGGCGAACTCCTCCGAGCTCGAGCCCAGCGCGTGCAGGCAGAAGGCGGTCGCTGTCATCCTTCGTTCCTACCGTCCGGATCGCGCGGGACCCAGGCTCCTGTACCCCTGCGACGTACCCCGACGGGCGGTGTCAGGAGGACGTGCGCGGTTCGTAGACCGAGAGGAGCATCGCGGCACCCAGGCGAGCCACCCGTGCGGGCTGCGCCGACCGCTGCACGGCGGACTCCACCCGGGCACCCTCGACGAGCAACGAGAGCGCCTGCGCCACGTGCGACGGCACGCCGGCACGCGCGCAGAGCTGCGTCAGGTGTGCCTCGACGTCGGCGAAGTGCGCTCGCGCGAGCTCGGCGATCGCCGGGTCGGTGCGCCCGAGTTCCGCGTGCCCGTTGATGAACGCGCAGCCGCGCCAGCCCTCGTCGGCGAAGCACTGCTCCAGGTACCCGAACACCCCGAGGACCTCGTCCCGCGGATCGTCGGCGTCCCGAGCGATGCCGTCGAGTGCCCGTCGCCACGCGCCGTGCCAGCGCTGGAGCACGGCGATGACGAGCTCCCGCTTCGACGGGTACGCGGCAGTGAGCTCGTCGCGCGTGAGTCCCGCCTCGTCCGCGACGTCGTCGAGCGTCACCGGGGTGACGCCGTGCCGTGTGAACAGGGTGTCCGCCGCGGTCGACGCCCGGCGTTGTGCCGGGGACTCACGGACGGTGGGGGTCAGGGTGAGGAGGGTCATGTGCCTTCTGCAGGGTCGGGACCGCGGGTGGCGCGAGCCTACTGGCCCGACACGCGAGCGGCGTCGAGGGCCTCGGCGAGCAGGGCTCGCATGTCGATCGGCTGCGTCGGTGCGTCGGCGGCGGCCGACCGTCGGACCGGCAGCACGGTGTCGGCGACCGAGTGGTCCGCCCCGGGCAGCGCGCGGGTCCCGCGGGAGAGCCGCGACCCGCGGATGCCGAGTTCGTTGCGCGGGATGCTCATGCGGACAGTCCCAGCAGGATCGCTGCGGACGCGGCGACGGTCACCGAGAGCAGACCGGTCGACACCGCGGCGATCTGGAGGCCACGCTGTCGGCGGGCCTCCACCACCTCGGCGAACCGCGGGGTCGTGCGACCGATCCCGGCGGCGCGGGCGGTGGTGGGTCCGGTGTCCAGGTCGGTGGCGATGATGGTCACGGTCGTCGTCCTCGGGTCTCCGGGGGGCCGGCCGATCCGGCACCCGTCCACCGAGGACGCTAGGAGATCGCGGCGCCGGGCGGACGCCGACCGGGCGACGACGACGAAAGACGGACGTCCGGCAGTCCTCGTCCGACGATCTCCGGACATCCCTGCTGTGCGGACCACGTCGTCCACCCCCGGACCGGGGACACCGGTGTCCGGACAGCGCCGCGTCCGGCGGACAGAATGCACGGGACCCATGAACCCGATCACGCCGCCACGCATCGACGTCGAGACCCAGAGCTCCGACCTCGACGAAGCCCGCGACTTCCTCGCGACCGCCTACGCGGGGAACGAGTGGAGCGCCGACGCGACCGGACAGCCGTTCGCGTTCCGCTACTCGGCGGTGGGGGACGCGGCGATGTCGCTGCGGTCGATCCGCTTCGACGGCCACCTCGAGGGCGTCATGACGCCGTCCGACGACTTCGTGGTGCAGTGGACGACCCGCGGCACCGCTGCGATCGGGTCCGGAGACGCGCAGATCGTGATGGAGCCCGGTCGACCGCAGCTCTGGCCGCAGCAGGGCGCCGCGTTCTCGTACGACGACTACGACCAGCGCATCGTCCAGGTCAACCGGAGCGCCCTCGAGGAGGTCGCCGGTGAACGCGGGACCGCGCCCGGGCAGCTCGTGCTCGACCACACCGTCCGACCGGACGAGCGGGGGATGCGCGTCTGGCGGAGCAGCGTCCAGCTCATCTCGCACACCGTCCTCGACCGCCGTGCCTCCCCGCTGCTGCAGGCCGAGATGGGTCGGCTCGGGGCGCTGGCACTGCTGGAGCTGTACCCGATCGTCAGCGCCTCGCTGCCGGACGAGCTGCTGCTCCCCCGCAACGCGCACGTCCGACGAGCCGTCGAGTACGTCCACGAGCACGCGCACCTGCCGATCACGAGCACCGACCTGGCGCGGGTCGCGTCACTCAGTCTCCGCGCCCTCCAGACGGCGTTCCAGCGGACCTTCGAGCTCTCGCCGAACGCGTACATCCGACAGGTCCGGCTCGACCGCGTGCGCGAGGCGCTGCTCGCCGGCGACCCGGCGACGACGAACATCGCCGAGGTCGCGCGCGAGTGGGGGTTCGCCCACGCGGGCCGCTTCTCCGCGACCTACCAGCAGCGCCACGGCGAGTACCCGCGTCAGACCCTGCGCCGATCCGGCCGTCAGCGCGCGTAGGCGTCGACGAAGAGCGCTCCGCGGAGGTCCCGCAGGGTGTCGACGAGCCGCTCGATCGTGCGCCCGGAGATGCCGGACACCTCGAGGTCGTACGGACCGAGCGCCGGCAGGCGGCCGGTGCGGATCCGTACGACCTCCCACCCGACGGCGCGGACGGCACGGTCCTTCCGCCGGTCGGTCTCCTGCCGGGGTCCGACGTGCTCGAGCCCGTGTCGGCCCGTGCTGTCGTACTCGATCGCGACGCGCAGCTCCGGGAGCACGATGTCCGGCCAGGCCTCGACGTGGTCGAAGAACGGGCGGTCGAGCCGGATGGCCGTGTGGTCGAACGTGAAGGCGAACCGGTCGCGCAGCGCCTGCCGCAGGTCGGCCTCGACCGCCGACGCCGGCGCGGGGGCGCACACGCTCGTGAAGGAGTCACCCGACGGGACCCTCGGGGTCTTCGGGCAGATCGACCGCGGGACCGGCTGCGACGACCGTGCACCGCTCGCCCGTGTCGAGCGTGCGCCCGACCGTCCCGCAGCACGAGCCCCCGATCGGGACGACGCCACCGCACCGGTCGGCACCCGGCCCACGCCGGGGACCGGGCCTCGCCCCGGAGCCGACGGGAGCGTCCGGCGGCCGCTGACCCGCTCCGCCCGCTGCGGCGGCGGGATCGCTGCCGGCCAGTCCTCGGGGAGCACCGGCCACCGCTGCGGTGCCGCCTGCAGGTGGCACTCGGGGCACCAGACGGACCGTCGGCGCTCCCGCCCGGGTCGCGACCGCTGCTCGGCAGGCGTTGCGACGAAGACGTGACCGACGTCGCACTCCCACGTCAGCAGCACCTCGGCCGCGGGCGGCACCTGCGTGAGCACCACGCCGTGGTTCCACTCCGGGTGGTACTGCCGCACGAGCACCGGGTACGACGCCCACGCCGAGCGGAACTCGCCGACGGCGTACGGTACGGCGGTGCCCCGCGACCACTGTCGCCGTCGCCACCACGCGTCCACCGGTTCGACCACGCCGTCACCGTAGGGAGCACCTCCGACACCGCGACTGCCGAGCCGTCGGGCGCCCGGGCCGGGTCAGCCGTCGAGCGCGTTCCGGACGTACCCGACGACCGCGTTCGCGTGCCCGTGGCCGAACCCGTGCTCGTCCTTCAGCCAGGCCACCACCTCCGCGTGCCGGTGCCCGTCCAGCTGCTCGGCGACCAGGTCGAGCCAGTCCTGCACGGGGCGCCCGTAGGTCCGCTCGATGCTCGGGAAGTACGAGGCGGGGCCCTTCGGCTTCGACCCGTCCTCCGGCGGCTCCGGAGCGGTCACGCGGCGTGTCGTCATGGCCGCCAGGGTAGCCGTGGTCGCAGGACGTGCGGACGCCGGCGCCGCCGCCGTGGCCTCAGCGGAACCCGTCGTCCCGCCGGCTGCGGTGCAGGGTGTCGCTCGGGTGCTCGCCGAAGCGGTCGGCGTACGCGGCGGCGAACCGACCGAGGTGCGCCCACTGCCACCGGCGCGCGACGTCGGCCACCAGGAGGTCCCCGCCGGACGTCTCGAGCTCCCGTCGGGCACCGTCGAGCCGCTCCGCCCGGAGCCTGGCCATCGGCGACTCCCCGAACCGACGGTGCATCGCGTTCTGCAGTCCCCGCTCGCTGATCCCGACGGCGTCCGCGATGTCCCGGAGCGTGACCGGCTGGTCGGCGTGCGCGCGGATCCACTCCGCTGCGCGCGCGGCGGAGCCACGGCCGGTCGGCGCGACGGCCGGCAGGACCGGGAAGGCCGCCACGACGGCGTCGGCGATCTCCGCGTTGATCGTCTGTCGGACGGCGTCGGCGAGCGCGGCGTCCATGACCGGTCCACCGTGCGCACGGATCACGGCACGCAGGGCCCGCCGCGCGGACTCGTCCGGGGACTCCGGCGCGAGGACCACCGGCCCGGTCGGCAGGTGTCCCCTGCGCACGAGCGCGCGACGGAGCACGCGGTCCGACAGGTGGACCATCGTGATCGTGCGGACGTCCGCCGTGAAGGCGTAGCGACGCGAGGCGGTGAGCAGGACCGGTGCACCCGGCTGCACGGCGAGCGGGTCGCCGCCGTCGAGGTCCTCGATGGTCGCACTGCCGTCCCCGATCCAGAAGACGATGTGCTCGTCGCGCGGCTGCATGACGCCGGCCCGCGTGCCCTGGACCTCGGCCCGGCGGACCGAGACCTCGGCGTCGCCCGCGCCGAGGTAGCGGAAGGTGTCGAGCGCGCTGTCGATCCCGCCGGCGGTCCCGTAGATCTCGTCGAGTTCGTCACCCCGGTGCTCGCTGACCGCCTCCACGCGGAAGCGTCGGAACGTGGGGTGCTCCGTCCCTCGTGCCTGCCCAGTCACGATCGCATGGTCTCAGGACCGGCGGCCGGTGTGCGCTTCCCGGACAGCGTGTCCCGGTGTCGGAGTCGCCGTCCGTGCACCTCCGGACGGCCGAGGGCGGACGGCGGACGGCGGACGGCGGACGGCGGACGGCGGACGGCGGAGCGTGCGGACGGGTCACCACCGGATGCGGGCGAACTCCTCGCGCAGTCGCCGCGCGCGACCGGGGTGCACCTGCTCGACCCAGCCGATCCGGCCGAGCAGGTGCGCGCGGAGGTCGGGGTGCCCGGCGCGGTCCTGCGATGCCGGGCCGTGGACGACGCAGTTGTGCAGGACGGCGTGCAGCCGGTCGACCTCACGGCGACCGGGCGACGGCCGCTCGTTGACGACGACCCCCGTGACCGACTGCCGGCTCCCCCGCCTCCGGACCCGGCTCTTGCGGGGGTTGAGCCGGTACCCCTGCTCGGTCACGATCCGCTCGACGCCGCGCAGGAAGGCGTCGGGTCGGGCGGCCAACCGGTGGTCGCCGCTGAAGGTCAGGTCGTCGGCGTAACGGGTGTACCGGGCACCGGTCGCTCCCGCCCAGCCGGCGAGGCGGGCGTCGAGGTGCCGCAGCGCCGTGTTGGCGAGGGCCGGCGACGAGGGCGCGCCCTGTGGCAGGTGGGCGACGGCGAGGGCCTCGCGCAGCGCGGCTCGTTCCTCGGGACTCCCGCCGGCGGGCATCGCGGTGAGGACGTGGGGCGGGACCCGGTGGGTGCAGAGCCCGGTCAGGACGTGCGCGAGCGGTTCCGCGTAGCCGGCGGACCGGAACACGCCGTAGACCGTCGGGGCGGTGACGCTGGCGAAGAACGTGGTCAGGTCGGCGCTGAGCACGACGTGCTGCCCGATGTGCACCGCGGCGCCGGTGACGACGCTCCGTCCCGCCACGAACCCGTGGGCGGCGTCGTGCACCGGGAGCCGGACCAGCAGGCCGTCCAGGACGGTGCGCTGCGTCCGGCGGAGCAGGTCCATCGGCTTCTCGAGCAGGCGCGGTACCCGTCCGGGCCGGACCACCCACTCGTGCCGGACGTGGTGGAGCGGACTGCCCGCCGGGGCGTGCCGGTTCCACGCCCGGGTGTCGGCGAGCCAGAGCAGCCGACCGACGGTGACGTCGAGCGCCCGGGCGAGCTCCGGGAGCGTGTCGACGAGCAGCGGGCTCTCGGTTGCGGGGCGTGCGCGGACGGCGGTGACCGGACGGGCGAGCACGCGGACCGGACGCCGGGCCTCGCGGGAGCGGTGCAGGGCGGCGAGCCGGGGCGCCGCGGCGAGCACCCGGGCGAGCTGGCGGGGTGCGTCGACGGGCGGTCGCGGGTAGGTGTCGAGCGCCGCCCCGACGGCTCGTCCCACGTAGGCGCGGTCGACGCCGACCACGGCGTAGCCGGCGGCGGTCAGGTCGTCGACGGCCCACGAGTCGGCGGTGAGGAAGGCGTCGGCGAGCGCCGTCGCCACGACCTCGAGGGGCGTGGGGTTCCCGGAGGACCCGTCGGTGCCTCCGTGCGGCGTCGCGCGCGGAGCGCGCCGTCCCGCTCGGGGCGTGTCGTCCTGCTGGTCCTGCGTGCCCCGGGGTGACCCCGGAGAGGTCGACGCGTCGCGCGCGTCGGCCGCCTCCCCCGGGAACTCCACGCGGTCACCCTACGGTGTGCGACCGACGGACGGGAGGCGCGCGGCCGGACCGCCACGCGCCTCCCGTCCGGCTCCGGTCCCGCTAGCGACGTGGGCGGCCGAGCAGGACCGTGCCGACCACCGCGGCGATGCCCGCCCAGACGAGCGGACGCGTCACGCGGCGGCGCTTCGCCACCCAGCCGCCGTCGGTCGCGTTGTGGGCGTCGGCGGGCTCGTACAGGTTGCCGTCGCTCGGCACGCCCTTGCCCCGGAGCGCGAACGTCTCCACCATCGGCTTGGTGATCTTGTGGAACAGTCCCGGGAACACGTACTGCAGCGGCACGAGCGACGCCTGGATCCGCCCGACGAAGCGGTAGCGCTTCGGGTGCAACGCGGCGCGGACGACGGCCCGACCGGCGCGCTCGACCGACACCGTGGGCGGCAGGGGGTGCGAGGTCTTGCCGGTGTAGTTCGCCCCGTTCTGGTAGATCGGGGTGTCGATCGTCGAGGGGAGCAGGGCGGTGAACCGGATCCCGGTGCCCGCGTACTCGTCGCCGAGGACGTCGACCAGACCGAGTGCGGCGTGCTTGCTCGTCACGTACGCCGACTGGTACGGCGCGGAGAGCAGCGACTGGATCGACCCGACGAGCACGTACGTCCCCGTGCCGCGCTGCTTCCAGTGCGGCAGCAGCGCGGAGATCGCGTGGAGGTGCCCGTACAGGTTCGTGTCGACGACGCGCTTGAACGCCTTCGTCGGGGTCTGCTCGAAGAGCCCGTAGACGAAGAGCGCCGCGTTGCCGACGAAGACGTCGATCCGGCCGAACCGTGCGGTGGTGGTGGCGACGAGGTCGCGCACGGCGTGCTCGTCGGCGACGTCGGTCGGGATCGCGACCGCCTCGGCGCCGAGTGACCGGCACTCGGCCGCGGCGGCCTCGAGGCTGTCGTGGCTGCGAGCGGCGAGCACGAGGGTGGCCCCCTGTCGGGCGAACTCGTGCGCCGCGGCCCTCCCGATGCCGCTCGATGCTCCGGTGACGACGACGATCTTCCCGCGGAACCGTTTGGTCATGACCTCGTTGCTACCCGCGACCGGCTGCGACGACGCCCAGGCCGGGTGCGGCCGTTCCACGCCTTCCCGGACGTGCCCGGGGGTGCGACGATGGGCGCATGCCGAAGGACGAGCTGACGGTCGAGGAGGCGACGGCGATCGCCGAGCACGCCCGGTCCGGGGCGCTCCCGCTCGAGGACCCCGAGGTGCGCCGCGTCGTCGAGCAGGCGAACCGGACGCTGGTCCGGGCGCAGATGTGGGGCGAGGACCGCAGCCCGAGACTGCGCCGGCGTCGGCGGTGGCTCGCCGCGGGCGCGCTGGTGATGGTCCTCGTCTGGGTCGCCGGGCTGCTCGTCCCCCTCGCCTTCCGTCTCGGCCTCTGAGACCGGCGGTCGACCGACGCGCGAGCGCGGGCGCGTCGACCGATCGTCGCGTGAGCCGCGTCGCGTGAGCGCGGCTCAACACGCCCGGCCCTCGGAGTGGGGTTGCCCGGAACACCCCGTCCGGGTTGACTCGACCGCGTGACGAGCACCGCGGACCGCCCCTCGTCGACGCCGACGTGGACGATCAGCGTGCGCGACGACACCGGTCCGATCGTGCTCGGCGGCCTCCGGACGTCGTGGGCTCCGCTGGCGAAGCAGACCATCATCGCCGCGCTGATCGTCGGGGCTGCCGTGGGGAGCACCTTCTCCCCGTGGCTCGAGGTCACCGACGCCCCGCTGATGTGGAGCGGGGTCGCGATCGCCCTCCTCGGCCTGGTCTTCGCCGCCGTGGCCGTGCGCTCGTCCGCGGCGATGCGGGTCGAGCTGCTCGTCCCCGCGATCGACTTCTTCGCGGTCGGCTTCCTGCGCTTCGGCACCGGCGACGCCGCCTCGGTCTTCACCGCGATCGTGGTGCTGCCCGTGGTGTGGGTCGCCGCGAACCCCGGGCGACGGCACGTGGTGTGGCCGGTGCTCGGCACGACCGGCACGCTGCTGCTGTCCTACGCGATCTCCCCGACCGAACCGCGGCCGAGCGAGCTCGTGCGGCTGTTCATCGTCGTGTTCGTGTTCGGGGCGACGGCTGCCGTGACGAACGAGCTCGCGCGGCAGGCCGGCCTCCAGCTCGCCGCGGTGCAGCGCCGGCGTCGGGTGGCCGAGGGCGAGATCGACCGCGCGGCCCTCGTGCAGCAGTCGCTCCTGCCGACGACCGCCGCGGGGCTGCCCGGGGAGCTCCGCGCGGTGGGCGTGTGCATCCCCGCGCGGACGGTCGGCGGCGACTTCTACGACTGGTTCCCCACCCCCGACGGCGCCGCCTTCACCCTCGGCGACGTGATGGGCAAGGGCGTCGGCGCCGGCATGATCGCCGCCGCCGTGCGCTCGCTCATCCGCAGCACCGTCGACGAGTCCGACCCCGCGGTCGCCGTCCGCCGCGCCGCGACCGGGCTCGCGACCGGGACGTCCGACCTGACCAGCGGACAGTTCACGACGTGCTTCCACGTGCGGGTCGACCGTGACGGGCACGCCCGGTGGGTGGACGCCGGGCACGGGCTGACGGTGCTGCGGAGCGTCGACGGCACCGTCCGCCCGCTGCGGTCGGCGCACCTGCCGATCGGTGTCGGCACGAGCTGGACCGCCGAGGACACCGTCCTCGAGCCCGGCGACGTCATCGTGGCCGTGAGCGACGGCGTGCTCGACCTGTTCGGCGGCGACCTCGACTCGCTCGACCGCTTCGAGGCGTGGGTGGCGGAGCGGGACCACCCGCAGAAGGTCGTCGACGGCATCGCCGAGCTCGCGCACGCCGACGAGCACCCCGACGACGTCACCGTGCTGTGCGTCGGCTACGTCCCCTGAGCGGACCGACCCCTCGTCGCGACCGCGGTCCGGCGCGCGTGTCCCTCGAAGTGTGGACTGGTCACCGGACCGATCACGGGGGATGATCGTGCGTCCCGTCCACCGACGGGCACGAGGACAGGGATCCCCCGGATGCTGCACGACCACACGCCGACCGACGCCGCCCACACCGTCGACCGACGCCGCTTCCTGGCGCTCGGGCTGGGCAGCGCCGCAGCCACGACGGCCGCCGTCGGAGCGGCACTGACGCCGGACGACCACGCCGCTGCGGCCACCACGACGTGGTCCGGAGGGGTGCTCCTCGCCGCTGACGAGTTCGACGGCGCCGCCGGCAGCGCCCCGAACCCGGGGATCTGGCGGTTCGACACGGGCGCCGGCGGGTGGGGGAACGCCGAGCTGCAGACCTACACCGACTCGCGACGGAACAGCGCGCTGGACGGCGCGGGCAACCTCGTCATCACCGCACGACGCGAGGCCGACGGCACGTACACCTCCGCGCGGCTGAAGACCGAGGGCACCTTCACCGCGCAGTACGGCCGGATCGAGGCACGCATCCGGATCCCGCGCGGGCAGGGGATCTGGCCCGCGTTCTGGATGCTCGGCGCGGACATCGGGCAGGTCGGATGGCCGGCCTGCGGCGAGATCGACGTGATGGAGAACGTCGGGTACGAGCCCGGTGTCGTGCACGGCACCGTGCACGGACCCGGCTACTCGGGAGCGCAGGGGCTGTCGGCCGCTGCGACCCTGCCGAACGGTGCGGCCTGGGCGGACGCCTACCACGTCTTCGGGGTCGATTGGCGCCCGGGATCGGTCACGTGGCTCGTCGACGGCGTCGCGCAGCGCACGGTCACCCGGGCCGACGTGGGGACGTCGCCGTGGGTCTTCGACAAGCCGTTCTTCGTGCTGCTCAACGTCGCCGTGGGCGGCACCTGGCCCGGGTCCCCGGACGCGACCACCCGGTTCCCGCAGCAGATGTTCGTCGACTGGGTGCGGGTCTGGCAGCAGGCCTGACGGCGAACGGGACCCGCGGGGCGAGCCCGCCACGCTCCTCCCGTCCGTCCAGTGCTCAGCGCCTCGCGCGTGCCAGCAACCAGAGGTACGTCGCGTGGCCGACCAGCGCCAGGCCGAAGAACACCGCGGCGACCGCGTAGACGCGGTCGAGCTTGCCCTGGCCGATGACGAGCATCACGACGCAGAACACCACGGCCGCGGCGAGGACGCCGACCTGGATCGTCGACCAGATGCGGCGGAAGCGGGGCATGCCGGAGTCGTCCACGGCCCCATTCTGCCCGACCGGCGCGACGGGCCCGGGTCGCCGCGGCCTACTTCTCCGGGTCGTGGCCCCAGTTCATGAGCGAGTACCGCCACCGCGAGTCGTGGGAGTCACCCTTCGGCTCCTGCTTCGAGTGCCGCGCCACGTAGCCGACGACCTTCCGCATGTGGGCGTAGTCGTCGTCGGTGTAGTCGCCCTGCTTCTTCTCGAGGATGCGGACGATGTGCCGCCCGCTCTCGTGACCGGTGGACTCGCCGCCGCCGTCGGACTTCTGTCCGACCTCCTTCGACTCGTCCGTGTCGAGCCACTCCTTCAGCTCCGACGCGGTCATGTTCACCGCGTCGGCGAAGTCGTCGCGCGTCTGCTTCTCGTCGTGCTGGTCGTCGCTCATGGCGGCCAGCGAACGCGCCGGGCCTGGGTGTCCACGCAGCGCTGCGTGTCCCCCGTTCCGGTGCGCTGATCGGACGCCGCTCCGCGTCCGTCCAGCACTGGTCGGGTTGTGTGTCCCCCGAACACCCCACGACAGGAAGCGAGAGCAACATGCGCGCAGTGGTCTGGCACGGCATCGGGGACATCCGTCTCGACGAGGTCCCGGAGCCCACCATCCAGCACCCGGAGGATGCGATCGTCCGGATCACCCGCAGTGCGATCTGCGGCACGGACCTGCACTTCGTCCGCGGCACCATGGCACCGATGGAGGAGGGCACCATCCTCGGGCACGAGGCCGTCGGCGTCGTCACCCAGGTCGGTGACGCCGTCCGCGGGTTCAGCGCCGGGGACCGCGTCGTCATCAACTCGACGATCTCGTGCGGCGCGTGCCGGTACTGCCGGATGGGCAAGACCGCGCAGTGCGACGTCGCGAACCCGAACGGCCCGCAGGCCGGCACGAGCTTCTTCGGCGGCCCGCAGTCGACCGGGCCGGTGAACGGTCTGCAGGCGGAGTACGTGCGCGTGCCGTACGCCCGCAACACGATGCACCCGCTGCCCGAGAACGTGAGTGACGAGCAGGCGATCCTGCTCTCCGACATCTTCCCGACCGGCTGGTTCGGCGCCGAGCTCGCCGGGGTCACCCGCGGCGACGTCGTGGTCGTGTTCGGCGCCGGCATCGTCGGCCAGTTCGCCGCCGCCTCCGCCTACAAGCTCGGCGCAGCCCGCGTGATCGTCGTCGACGGCGAGGAGACCCGGCTCGCCGCGGCGCTCGCGCAGCACTGCGAGGTCGTCGACTACAACCGCGAGGACCCGGTGCAGGCGACCATGGACCTGACGAACGGCATCGGCGCGGACGCCGTGATCGACGCCGTCGGGGTCGACGCGGAGCGCCCGAAGCAGGGCCCCGCAGCGGTGTCCGACGAACAGGCCCAGCAGTTCGACGCCGAGGTGCAGCAGGTCGCGCCAGACGCCTCGCCGGACGGCTTCGGCGAGCAGCAGCAGTGGAAGCCCGGTGACGGCCCGTCGCAGGTCGCACAGTGGGCGGTCGCGTCGGTCGCGAAGTACGGCCGCATCGGCATCATCGGCGTCTACGGTCCGACCGCACAGTCGTACCCGATCGGCGAGGCGATGAACAAGAACCTGACGATCCGGATGGGCAACTGCGACCACCACTCGGTCACCCCGCCGCTCATCGACCTGGTGGCATCGGGGCAGTTCGACCCGACCGCGCTGATCACCGAGCACGAACCCATCGGCGACGCGATCGCCGCGTACGAGGCCTTCGACCGCCGCGAGCCCGGCTGGGTCAAGGTCGAACTGGAGGCGACACGATGACCACCGCACCGAGCGACCAGTACGCCTTCGGCGACCCGCGCAGCCGCTACCCCGACGTCTCTCCGGAGCCGCAGACCCAGGACGAGCCAGGCCTGCAGTCGCAGATGACCCCCGTCCCCGACCTCGGCGAGTCCAGCTACCGGGGCACGGGGCGCCTCGAGGGCCGGAAGGCCCTCATCACCGGAGCCGACTCGGGCATCGGCGCCGCCGTGGCGATCGCCTTCGCCCGCGAGGGGGCCGACGTCGTCCTGGCCTACCTGCCCGAGGAGCAGTCCGACGCCGACCACGTGATCGAGCAGATCGAGGCGGCCGGGCGGAAGGCGGTCGCGGTCCCCGGTGACCTGCGCGACAAGGCCTACGCGGGGCAGCTCGTCGAGCGCGCCGTCGCCGAGCTCGGGGGCATCGACGCGCTGGTCAGCGTCGCCGGCAAGCAGCGGTGGCAGCCCGACCTGCTCGACATCACCGACGACCAGTTCGAGGCGACGTTCGACGTCAACGTGTTCGGGCTCTTCCGCCTGGTGAAGGCAGCCCTGCCGCATCTGCAGCCGGGGTCGACGGTCACGACGACCGCGTCCATGGAGGCCTACCAGCCCGCGCCGGACCGCCTCGACTACGCGGCGTCGAAGGGCGCGATCAACAACTTCTCCAAGGGGTTGTCGCAGCTGCTCGTCGAGCGCGGCATCCGGGTCAACATCGTCGCCCCGGGTCCGACCTGGACCGTCCTGCAGCCGAGCGGCGGCGTCGACCCGGAGTCGCTGCCCGAGTTCGGCAGCAGCGAGTCGCCGATGGGCCGCGCGGCCCAGCCCGCCGAGCTCGCGCCGGCGTACGTGTTCCTCGCGTCGCAGGAGTCGAGCTTCGTGGCCGGCGAGACCCTCAACGTCAACGGGGGCATGGTCACGCCCTGACCCCGGACCGCCTCGGCTCGTGGAGCGGACACGCTGCTCCCCGAGCGGGAATGCCCGCGCACCCACCGACGTCGAACCATCCACACACCACGCGAAGGAGCACACCATGAGCCTCGACCTCCACAAGGGGAACAGCGTCGACACCGAGCGTCACTGCCTGCCGACCAGCACCCTGCACGCCCTGCACGACGACCAGCAGGAGCAGACGTTCGGACGCTGGCTCGGCCAGATCAACGGACAGCGCTGAGCGCGTTCGCTGCGCGCTGACGGACGGGAGGCGCGGTGCCGGCTGGCACCGCGCCTCCCGTCCGTTCGTGGTCACGCCGGACGCCGCCGGTCACGGCGAGACGCCGTCACGTCGGCGCGGCGCTGCTAGGTTGCAGCTGTGTCGTGGGGTCGGTGGTGGTTCGCGCTGCAGGCGTCGGGCGGCGCCGTCTGGTGGCTGCTGGTCCCCACCGTGCCGATCGTCCGGACCGCGACGCTCGGCTCGCTCGACCCCGTGCCGGTCGCCGCACTCGACGTCCCGCTCTTCGTCGTCGCCTCGGCACTGGCCGCCGCGGGCCTCCGCTGGTCCGCCGTCGTCGCCACGGGGTGGACGGTGCTCGTGCTGCTCGGGACGGCCGCCTGGGCGACGGTCACCCGTGAGGCGGGCTGGGGTGTCGTCGCGATGACCGCAGCGACCGTCGGCTCCGTCCTCGCGCTGTGCCACGTGCTGCTCGGGCGGGTGCCGACCGAACTCGTCACGTTGGGTCCGCTGCGCTTCCGGACCGCCGACCCGGACGCGGGACCCGTCCGGCACCTCCTCGGGACCGCGGTGCAGATCGTCGTGTTCTGGGGGCTCTTCCTCGGCGTCCTCCCGCTGCTGATCGCCGCCGCCGAGACCCGGTGGCGGCTCCGTCCCCCGCTGCCCGACGCCGTCGTGCAGGTGGTCAGCGGGACCGGTCTCGTCGTCTTCGTGCTGGCGAGCCTGCTCGGCCTCGCCTCGGCAGTGTCGATGTCGACGCGTGGCGGCGGGACCCCGTTGCCGTCGGCGATGCCCAACCGGCTCGTGGTCGCCGGCCCCTACCGGGTGGTGCGGAACCCGATGGCCCTCGCCGGGCTGACCCAGGGCGCTGCGGTGGGGCTCGTCGCGGCGTCCTGGACGGTGCTCGTCTACGCGGTCGCGGGCTCCGTCGTGTGGAACTGCGTCGTGCGCCCGCTCGAGGAGCGCGACCTGGAGCAGCGGTTCGGTGATGAATTCCGCCGCTACGCCGCAGCCGTCCGGTGCTGGGTGCCGCGGTTGCGCCCGGTACCGCGGAGCTGAGCGCGCGCCACGGGACGCAGCACGAGCGCGCGAACCGGATGGTCCGAGCGTCCGCGTCCGGAACACGACCGGACCCGCCGGGTGCCCCGGAGCGCGTGCAGTGTGGACGGAGCCGTCCGACCGGGCGGCACCCCGCTCGCGCAGACCCGCCGGCGAGGACGGCCGGCGGGACGACGCGGGAGGTGCAACGGGTGCGATCGAGACTCTCCGACCTGCACGAGGAACCGGGCGAGTGGCACCGGCGTGGGCTGCGTCACCCGGACGAGATCGCGTCCCTCGTCCACACCCGGCTGCTGGAGAACGTCCCGGCCGACCCCGCGTACCGCGACTTCTTCTCCGCCGAGTGAGCGTCGTGCGTTCCTCAGCTCAGAGCTCCCGGAGCATGCGGCCGGCGACGGCGTCGTTCCAGGACGTGGTGGCCCCGACCTCGGTCGCGGTGTGCAGTCCCCCGTGCCCGTCCTCCAGCCCGCACCGCCACCGGTCGAACACGCTCATGCAGAGCGTCCGTGCCGTGCGCACCGCGCCGGCGACGGGCCGCTGCGGCGCTTCGTGGCGGAGCGGACGCTGCGGCGTCCTGTCGCCGAGCGGGTCCGTGGTCGCGTCGTCGGTCGGCTCCGGTTCGACAGCGGGCAGGGGGGTCGTGGTGGTGTCGTCGTGCATCTCACCAGTGGGACGTCACGAGCAGCGGATCCGTCACGAACTGACGCACCCGACACCACGCGGGCACTCTCCACGCTGCCGGTGCATGCTCGGTGGAGACCGGTCCACCGACCGGCAGCCCGAGTCGGACGGAAGGCGGGGATGAGCGACGGCACCGCGCTGCAGCACGCATCCGACGCGACGCTCGTCGCCCGCGCGGCCGACGGCGACGTGCTGGCCTTCGAGGTGCTCGCCCGCCGGCACGGACCGCTGATGCGCGTCTACGCGGAGCAGGTGCTCGGCTCCAACGTCGAGTCCGACGACGTCGTGCAGGAGGCCTTCCTGACGGGGTGGCGGAAGCTCGCGGACCTCGAGGACGCCGAGCGGTTCCGCCCCTGGATCATGCAGATCGTCACCCGCCGGGCCCTCGACCGTCTCCGGCGTCGACGTCACCACGACGACCTGGACGACCACGACGAGGCGGCCGACCCGTCGCAGGCCCCGGAGCGTACCGTCGAGACGCGCATGCAGCTCGACGCGATGTGGGCTGCACTGGACCGGATGCCGATCGACCAGCGTCGGTGCTGGCTGCTCCGGGAGACCGCCGGGTACAGCTACCAGCAGATCGCCGAGGAACTCGAGCTCCCGACGTCGACCGTGCGGGGCCTGCTCGCCCGGGCGCGACGGTTCCTCGCCGCGGAGATGGAGGGATGGCGATGACGACCGACGACCTCCCCCTGCCCGACGACGACCTCGACGGCCACACGATCGAGGAGATCGCGGACTACCTCGACCGCGGTCGGGACCCGATCGACCCGTCCATCGAGGGCTCGGCGGTCTGCCGACTCGCGATGACGAACATGCAGCGCCTGCGCGAGCTCTCGCTCGGCGCGCTCGAGCAGCGCGCCGGTGCCGAGCCCGACCGGGAGACCGCCTGGGTCGACCGCTTGCTCGGGGCGATCCGCGCCGAGGTGCGGCCCGGTCGCGACGTCCCGGTCGCCCACCCCGATCCGCGCCTGCGCCTGGCGGTCACCGAGGCGGCCGTGCGCGGACTCGTGCGCCGCGCCGGTGACACGATGGGCGGCGTCGTGATGGGCCGCTGCGTGCTGCGGGGCGACGTGGAGGAGCCCGGAGCCGCGGTCAGCATCGACGTGACTGCCGGGCTCGTGTACGGCGGGTCGGCCCTGGAGACTGCCGAGCGCCTGCGGGTCACCGTCGCCGAGGCCGTCGAACGGCACACCGAGCTGCGCGTCGAGGCCGTCGACGTCCACTTCGACGACGTCTACCTGCCCTGACGACCACCGCCTGACCACGACCTGCCCGACCGGCGGCGAGACGACCCACCAGCAGCGAGGAGCGCGACCATGGACGACGAAGCGATCTCACGCACGGTGACGGCCGGCATCCGACACGTCCCCGGGGTCACCGGGGTCTACCCGCCCCGCCCCGTCGCCGCCGCGGCCGAGACCGTGGTCGACGCGGTGGTGCCCGTACCGCTCCGTCTGCACGACCCCGACGTCCTGGTCGACGTGGACCGACGCGGCGGTCGCGTGCACGTCGTCACCGGCATCAGCGTCGACGGCGGCCGTCCCGCCGCGGACACCCTCCGCGCGGTGGGTGAACGGGTCCGCGACCTGCTCGACGCCGACACGGCCGCGACGGCGGACCTCATCAGCGTGACCGTCCGGCTGGTCGAGGACCCGGTCGACGCGGCCGTGACGCCTCCCGAGGGCGGGCCGTCGGACGCGACCGCGCTGCCGACGAGCGATGTCTGAGCGCTTCCGCTCGGAACTCCCCCACCCGTAAAGTCGTACCGACGCGCCGGGACCGTACACGCTCGTGGTCGGCGAGCACCAGCTGTTGTCCTGGGACCTCGGCCCCACCGGCAGGGCCGGCAGCGCACCGGACGGGAGGCGCGTGGCGGATCAGCGCCACGTCGCGCGTCCGACGCCGCGCCGGTCCGGAGGCACGTGGCCGGCCGGCACCGTGCCTCCCGTCCGCCGCGTCACCGGTCCGAGCGGTGAGCATGCCATGATCCGGGGGTGCGCATCGACGACTTCCCCGTCCCGGAGACCCCGGCCGCCCGAGCGGCTGCGTCGCTCGCCACGCGCTACCAGTCGACGGCGATCACGGCGCACGCCGTCCGGTCCTGGTACTGGGCAGCGGGCTTCGCGGCGCTCGACGGGCTCGACGGCGTCGACCACGAACTGCTGTGGGTCGCGGCCGTCCTGCACGACATCGGCACCGTGACCGAGTTCGACAACCACACGGTGTCCTACGAGCACGCCGGTGGGCACGTCGCCGTCGCCCTGACGACCGGGGCGGGTTGGGCCGTCGAGCGGCAGCAGCGCGTGCTCGACGTGATCGTGCGGCACAACTGGCCGGACGTCGACGTCCTCCTCGACCTCGAGGGGCACCTGCTCGAACGCGCGACCGGGCTCGACGTCTCCGGTGCGGGGGCCGAGCTGCTGCCGGAGTCGTACCTGCGCGAGGTGCTCGCACGGCACCCCCGCGGCTCGCTGGCTGCGGAGTTCGGCGCGTGCGTCGCCGACCAGGCCGCTCGCAAGCCCGACACCGCAGCGCGGCGCCTGGTCGACGGCGGTGTCGTCCGGAAGCTCGCGCAGAACCCGCTCGAGGCGCTGTCCTGACCACGACGCGCGCGCGAGGCTCAGCCGGACGTGTCAGCATCGGATCATGACCACCGCCGAACCCGACGTCCGTCACGTCGTCGAGGCGTCCGGCGACGACCTCGACGCGGCCCGAGCGGTGTTCGAGTCGGCGTACGGTGCCGCCGGGTTCCTGCCCGAGCGGACCGAGCGGGACTTCGGCTACCGGTTCCGATCGGTCGGTGGCGAGGGGATGTCGCTGGACTCGAAGCGCTTCGACGGTCGGATGGCCGGCGAGGTCGACGCGACGAGCCACTACTTCGTGACGTGGGTCAGCGACGGCGGCGGACTGCTGGACATCGACCGCGACGAGGTGGCGCTCGCGCCCGGACGCCCGATCGTGTTCCCGAGCGAGCGCCCGTACCGCTTCGACCTCGCCGACGTCCGGCAGAACGTGGTGCAGTTCGACCGCCGCACGCTCGAGCGCACCGCCGCCGAGCTGCACGGCACGGAGCCGGCGCCGCTCGTGTTCGACCACGCCGCGCTGCCCCGACGGGAGGACGTCCGGACGTGGAACGCCGAGCTGCGGGCCTCCGCGCAGGTCGTCCTCGGTGCCACGCCGCTGTCCCCGCTCGCGATGGCCGAGGCCACCCGGCGCACCGCGCTGGCGATGCTCCGGACCTTCCCGCACACGACCCTCGCGCCGGCCGCGCCGGTGCCCGTCGGCGCACGGGGCCGGGTGCAGCAGGCGATCGAGTACATGCACGCCAACGCCGACGTCCCGATCACCACGACCGACGTCGCCGAACACGTCGGGCTCAGTGTCCGCGGGCTCCAGCAGGGCTTCCAGCGGCAGGTCGGGATGTCACCGAACTCGATGCTCCGCGGGATCCGCTTCGACCGGATCCGGACGGAGCTCCGGTACCACTCGGTGGGCGAGACGACCGTGGCGGACACCGCACGACGGTGGGGGTTCGCACACGCCGGGCGGTTCTCCTCCGCCTACGCGAAGCGGTTCGGGGAGCTGCCGAGCGAGACCCTGCGCGCGCGTCGCTGAGCGACTGCGTGGGCCCTGCCGGGATCGAACCGACGACATCCACGGTGTAAACGTGGCGGACCGCGCAAACGTCCGCAGCGATACGCAGCGCTTCCCAGTGATGGCGCGGAAGTAGCTTGCGGACAACTGCGAACAAAAGCACCCGGCTGCGCGTGGTCACCGGCAGCACACCGGCAGCTTGTGCCGGTCGTCCTCGAGTTCCCCGCCGTGGCGCCGGCCTCCCCTACGCCGACGACACGCACCGCTACCGCCTCGGCCGCCGATATCGCCGCCCAATGAAACGGCGGCTGCCTGGCGACGCTCGGCAGGCGGCGCGAGCACGGCGTACCCCCCCCCCCCCGCGGCAAACCGCTAACGTGTGTCGCGCCGTGCACGTAAAGGTCCGCCGCCGAGCAGCTGCTGATGCTTCCGGCCGAGACGACAGGCGCCCACCTCGGAACTACTGGCCGAGCTGTCCGAGCGCCGCTGCGACACCGTCATAGCCGAGAGTGGCCGCGTGTGTGATGGCACCCGTGACCGCAGGGACAATCAGCTTGGCCGCGGCGTCCCGCCATCGGGGACTACGCTCCTCGTCCGCCTGTCCGGCTGCAGCCTGCATGGCAACCCAGAGCCGCTCAGCAGCGCTCGCATAGTCGAAGCCCCCAGCGAGCGTCTCATCCTCCATCGCATCGCGAATCTCGCGCACCAGCTTCACCAAGTAGTAGCGAAGCTCCGCGCTGATGGTCTGGTCTTCCTCAAGGAGGCCAATCGCTTCGTCGACGACGGCACTGAGCCGGTCGAGTCCGCCCGGCGCGATCCTCCCCTTGGTCGCTTCAATGAGGGTGCCCAGCATCTGCAGCTGCCCCATCGCTGCTGAAGGGAATGCCGCGCCAGGGTCGGACTGCTGACCCCAAGTGGTCCCCGCATTGGCCGCCATGCGGCCCCATTGCGGGAACGACTCCCTCGAGACGTAGACGTTGAGACCGTCCGCCTCCATCTCGCTGAGCGCACGATCGATAGCCGTGAGCAGAGCGCTGGTCTCGAGCATCTTTGTAGTCGCAACCATCGGGTCAGCGTTCCAGCCTCGGGCGTCATTTGCGACCACGCCGGCTGCGGCCGCCTCGCGCCACTCAAGGAAGATGTCGTACAGCGCGTATGCGGCGTTGATCATGAGAAGAGCCTAGGTCTCGCGTGGAAGAGAGGCTCGATCGCCGGCATCGGCTTCGGCGCTTACTTCAACATCAATGTTGTCGAACCCGCCGGCTGTGACCCGGACACGATGGGTCGTCACTCCTTGCGGGCTCGTGGGTCTTGAATCTGGAACCCACTGGTACCGGGTCAGGCCTTGCGATGGTGCGCGTCCTTGTGCCCTTGATCCGCGTCGTTCCGCGGTTCTGGCTGGTGTGGAGCATCGTAGCGTTCGCGTCGCTACGCCCTTGATGTGCCCTTCCTGCGCATCGTTTTAGGACCCAAAACGGACCCTGCGGCCCCCCGGCGCGTCGCGGCGTTGTGGCTGTTCACGCTGACTTGCGTGAGAATGCCCCACCCTCTCTTGCGTTCGATCAGCCCAGAGCTCCAACTGGACAGCTGTTCGGCGCTAGCCATTTGGCGCTAGCCGACTGGCTGGGATCATCAGCTCGCAGGTTGACATAGACTGAGAGAACGCTCAGCCCATTCCGGAACTATTACCTCTGAACTGGGATTTTTCTGGCGAGCCCCTCTTCGGGGGACCTGTGCCGGTATTCAGACTTCTTCTAGCCTTCGCGAACTGACGGCAACCCGTGCTGTCAGCTGACCTAGGGGGTCTCGTGCGCACGCTGCTGCACAGGCCGCGCCAGAGGAAGCGCAGCATCGCTGCCGCAACCCTGAGCGCGCTCGCAATCCTTGGCTCGCTGCTGGTCGCAACGCCAGCGCAAGCCCTCAACGACACCGGAACCGGCGGCGTATTCGTCCCGGCAACCGGACGCTTCCTCGACACGGGGAGAAACATCGGCGGCTTCGACACCCCGATGCCTGCCAAGGGCTGGCGCACCGTCCAGGTGACCGGCAAGAACGGCGTCCCGGACGACGGTTCCGTTGGAGCTGTATCCGTCGTTGCGACCGCGGCGAGCATCTCGCATCAGGGCATCCTCTACGGGCGCCCGAACGCAGCCGCGAAGACGACGCTCATGGGTATCTACGGTGGTGAGAGCGAGCAAAACACCTCGTTCTCCGCTGTCCTCGCGGTGAATCCCGACGGCACGATTCAGGTGCAGGCCGAGACCAGCATCCGGCTCATCCTCGACGTGCAGGGCTACTACACCGCCAGCGACGACGGTACTGCCGCCGGCGGCTTCGTCCCGCTGAACGGCTCGCGCATCGCTGACACCCGCTCCGGGCTCGGCTTCCCACAGCAGACCATCGGCGCCGGCGAGCGTGTCGACCTGCAGGTCTCCGGACGCGGCGGCATCCCGAAGGGTGCTTCCGGCGCGATCATCAACATGATCGCCGTCAACCGCACCGCCTCCGTCGGGTACCTCACCCCGTACGCCACGGGCGACACCCGTCCGTCGAACTCCTTCAACTACGCCGGCAACGTGCCGACCTCGATGCAGGCGCAGGTCAAGCTCTCCGCTGACGGCAAGATCACCATCTACAACAACAACAGCACCACCGACCTCGTCGTCGACACCCAGGGTTACTTCACCGCCGCTGGGAAGGGAGGCGCCGTCTTCACTCCCGGTGCTGGCCGTGCGTACGACACCCGCTCCAGCGGCAACACAGTCATGGGAAAGAACGAAACCCGTTCCATCCAGATCGCCGGCAAAGCAGGCGTCCCCGTCATGGGCTCTGGTATCAAGGCCGTTGTCCTCTCGCTCACCTCGCTGAAGTCGACCGCTGGTGCCGGCAATGCGACGGTGTGGGCAGACGGCACAACCCGCCCGAACACGACGTCGATCAATTTCGACGAGACTACGATCCGCACGAACACCATTACGGTACCGCTCGGCGCGAACGGCAAGGTCGCAATCAACAGTGTCGCTGACCCGACCGACTACGTTTTCGACGTCCAAGGCTGGTACAGCAATCCTCAAGCCCCTCGTCTGACTTGCGCCGCTCCGTTCGGGGCTGGAACATGGACCGCTACCACGGGAAGCGATGATATTGCGGCGTCTTGCACTGTAAGCGCGCCTGCTGCAGTCGAGGCTGGGCAAACGGTCGACGTGTACCTGAACGACCTTCCGCTCGAGTCTTATTCACTGAATGACACTACGACGTCCTCGTTCACCTTCACGACTCCACCCTTGTCTGGGCTAGTGAAGCTGCGTGCAGAACTGTCCAGCAGCACGGGGTTGGCGCCCTCCGTGGCCTACGAATTTGGGGTTGGTCAGTGGCAGAACGAGGCATTACAGCCAAGTCTTGCGAACGGGGCAGTGGTGAACCCGGAAGTGGTTTCCCTTTACCCGCTTCCCCAGTCAGGGCTCCTACCTGGCGATGCTGCGATCGCTTATGAGCTCCGCGACCTGACAACCGGCGTCACGCAGGCGACCACTACTGGTAACGTCCCGCTCGGCCTTTACGACCTTCCCCGAGGGCACTCCTACTCATGGAAGGCGAAAGTTTCGGCTGCCACCGCATGGGACGAACGAGGCGATATTCAGACCGCAGATTGGTCGTTCCGAGTCGCGAACGAGGGGGAGGACGTTCCTGACGCCACCGACCCCGAGCCGACCGCGAGTGGGGAGATGACCACTTTCGCTGCACCCAACGGTTGTAGCTATTCGCCCGACACGTGGGGTAAGGCGAAGTTCAGGCCCGCTTGCGACGCCCACGACATCTGCTATGGCAATAAGAAGAAGATTAACCGCCTGACCTGCGACGTCGCGTTCCTCGGTAACCTTACGTATGCTTGCAACAAGGCTTACCCCAAGGGTGCTACGCGAAACTCTTGTGCTGGTGTCGCTGGTGGCTACTACACCGCTGTTCGTGGCGCTGGCTGGGCCTTCTATAAGGGAAACGGACGTAATAACTGATGAGAATGCCAGGGGTAGTCGTTGCTGCAATCGTTCTTCTTGCGGTCGGTTTCGTTGCAACTGCAATCGGCTCTGTATGGACCATACTGAGTCCTCCCGGTGGGGGCGTTAACTTCGCTGCAGGATTGATTTACAACGGAGGAATGCTGGTCGGTCTAGCTGGCCTCGGTTTTGGAGTTGCCGCTGCTGTTACTGCACGTCGTAGGTGAGGTCGTAGGCGCTGATCCGGACGGCGACTAACGACAGGTACGCGTAGATCCTCGAGCATGCCCGATCTTTTCGTAAGTCCCCTCAATACAAGCACCCTCAGCCACTGGACTGAGGGTGCTTGCTTTGAGGGGTGTTCGGTGGACCTAGAGGCTCTTCTTCACTGGGGAAGACAGCGCGATGGCAAACCTGCTGCTGACCTGATCGACCAGAGGCCTACCGGCGCCCCGGACGGCGCGGTCGTGATGCCGATCGACGGCGGTCGATGCAAGACTCCCACGCATGACACTTCCTCTATGGCTGCAAATCGTCACCCTTGCCGTCCCCGTCGCCGTCGCCGTGATCTCCAGCATTCTGGCGTCGCGGGCCGCGGGCAGAGCGCAACACGCAGAGGCGGAGGCTGCACGTCTTAGAGCGCTTGAGGAGCGCACAGCGCAGAAAAAGTTCGAGCTGTATCAGCCCTTCCTCACAACGCTAAACGACCTTCTCACTCCGAATCGGAGCGCGGCCGCTCTGGCCGGTATGGAAGACGTCATTACGAACTTTCAGGGCTTCGTGACGGTTTGGGGTTCGGACGAAGTGATCGAGACATTTTACCGGTGGCGCACTTCAGCCAACTTGAATCCGCCGAACTTGGTGACGATGCGACTCATGGCTGATCTTCTCGTGGCAGTGCGTCGCGACATCGCTTGGCCTGATACCAAGGTGCCGACGCTTTACATGATCGGTCACCGAATCAAAGACATTCACGAACATCCCGAGATGGTAAAGGCGATGACACTGCCACTAGATCAGTTTTTGGCGAGCCAAGATTGGACGCCGCCGTTCACGGTCCCGACAGGCACGGCAGGAAGAAGCCAGCGGTCAGCAGCTAACCCCAAGCGTCTGACTGTTCACGAGTCCAGTAGTGGTCGGGACGAACAGTGAGCCGGCGCTGGCCAACGAAGGAGACGGGGCCTTGCGTCCAGCGGAACTGCACTCGCCAAGACGAACGAGCTGGCTCCGACGCTAACGCGGCGTACTCCTCTTCAGTAAGTGGCACCCTGTGGCCGACCTCACTCTTGGCATCCAAGACCGGAGCGAGGCTCGTCCAGGGCGTCCATCGGGCCTTGCCCTGTCGAGTTCGTACCTTGACGTGCCGCGCTGACCCTGCCCCGAGGTTACGGAAATACAGCGACCAGTAGGGCTTTCCGTACTCGGCCGACACATCGTTACGGATCACGTGCATAAGCGGCACTGGCTCTTTGAAGTAGTTGAACAGCAGCGCGAAGGTCGCAACCAAAGCCGCATAGATGGAGAGAACGAGGGAGAGCATGCCTAGATTCTGGAGGTTGTAGGGTCAACGCAAGGGGCGCCGCTCCGATGCATCATCTGTCGAACCTGACCTTAGCGCGGCTTGCACGGTGAAATTCGATAGGGCCGGGATTGGACCAAGGTCTAGCCAGTAGACCGCCTGTATGACGCGGCTCACCGTCATGGAACTCGATTGTCGACGTACTCGCCCGACTTACACTCCAAGTTCGGCGACTCTTCGCTACCCCTGGCTTGGCACAGCGTCGCTGCGAAGAGGCCATCAGCGTGCAGTCATTGGAGGGCACGATCGCGGCACAATCTCAGGCACCACTTCAAGCGGGCCGAGCGGCGTGCATGCTTCTCCCAGCGTCAACCGCGGCGCGCACACCTCAATCCCCCAGCTCCCAGGTTAGACACCGGCAGCTCACCGGCAGCTGCCCGGATTCTCCTCCCGTCGGCCACACATTATTTCCGCATGGTGGGGCCTGAACTGGGTTTTTCTGGTGGGCCCTGCCGGGATCGAACCGACGACATCCACGGTGTAAACGTGGCGCTCTACCAGCTGAGCTAAAGGCCCCTGGAGTCGATCCTAGACGCTCGGTGGGAACACCCTGTCCACGGTCCTGCGGTGATCGGGGCGGTGTTCCTCGTCGTGGCCACGGCTGACGAGCAACGCCGCCGCCGGGCGGCGCCCGGTCCACGCGCCCGCTGACGTCGGCGACGGTCGGCCGCGAGCACGATCGCGACCGGTCCGGAGCGCGAGCCGCGCTCCGGACCGACGACCCCGCCGCGGGGCGCTCAGCCGAACCGCTCGACGAGCTCCCGCTTGAGCACCTTCCCGCTCGGCCCCAGGGGCAGGGCGTCCACCACGTGCACGACCCGCGGGTACTTGTACACGGCGATCTCGTCGGCGACGAAGCGGATCAGCTCCTCCGAGGTCACCTCGGCGCCCTGACGGAGCACGACCGCCGCGGCGACCTCCTGCCCGTGCACCTCGTGCGGGATCCCGAACACGGCGGCCATCGTGACGTCCGGGTGGGCGGCGAGGACCTCCTCCACCTGCCGGGGGTACACGTTGTAGCCGTTGCGGATGATCATGTCCTTCGTGCGGTCGACGATGGTGAGGTACCCGTCGTCGTCCTTCCGCCCGAGGTCGCCCGTGCGGAACCACCCGTCGACGATCGCCTCGGCCGTGGCCTCGGGTCGGTTCAGGTAGCCGTTCATCAGGTTGTGGCCGCGGATCACCAGCTCGCCGATCTCGCCGCGCGGCAGCAGGACGGTGCGGTCCGTGACCTCGGGGTCGGCGATCTCGATGTCGACACCCCAGATCGGCGTCCCGATGGTGCCCGGGCGCGGGGTGGCCCCGACGTGGTTGAACGACGCCACCGGCGAGGTCTCGGTGAGCCCGTACCCCTCGTGGACCGGCGCGTCGAACACCTGCTGGAACCGTTCGAGCACGGCGAGCGGCAGCGATGCCCCGCCGGAGATCGCGTACCGCAGGTGCGGTCGGGCCTCGGACCGGGTCGCGGCGTCGAGCAGCGCGATGTACATCGTCGGGACGCCCATGAAGATCGCCGTGTCGTGCTCGACCATGGCCGCGAGTGCGGCGTCGCCGTCGAACCTCGGCAGCATGACGATCGTCGCGCCGGCGCGGAACCCGGTGTTCATGGTGCAGGTCTGCCCGAAGGTGTGGAAGAGCGGCAGCGCACCGAGCAGGACGTCACCCCGACGCATGTCGAAGGTCGTGAGCAGGCACGTGTTGACCTGTTCGAGCAGGGCGAAGTGGGAGCCCTCGGCGCCCTTGGGCTTCCCGGTCGTCCCGCTCGTGAACAGGATCGTGGCGGTGTCGAACGGGTGGCGCGGGACGTAGGTGTCGAGCGGTTCGCTCGTCGCGGCGACGGTCTCGAGTCGGTCCGGAGCTCCCTCGGCGTCCGCCGGGGCGAGCACGCTGAGCACGTCGACGCCGGCGGCTGCCGCCCCGGCGCCACCCTCGCCGAGCAGGGGGGCTGCGCAGACGAGCAGTCGGGCGTCGCTGTCGCGGAGCACGAACTCGATCTCCCCGCGCTTGAGCAGCGCGTGCACCGGCACGACCACCGCGCCGAGCGCGAGGACGGCGTAGTAGACGCGCGGGAAGTCGGCGACGTTCGGCACGAGCATCGCGACGCGGTCGCCCTCACGCACACCGCGCGCGCGGAGGCCGCCGGCGTAGGCGAGGGTCTGCTGCCACAGCTCGGCGTACGTGGTCCGCTGGTCCCCCACGACGACCGCGACGTCGTCCGGGAACCGCGCCGCGGACTCAGCGAGGATCGCGGCGACGGAGGCGGTGGCCTGGGTCGTCCGGGCGCCGTGTGCGGCGCCGGGTGCGGGGTGGCTGCTGGTGGTGGTGCTGGTCATGCCGGCCTTCCGTCTCCCGTGACGAGTTCTCCTCACGGAGCCTACGGCGCTCGGGCCTCCTCGGTCCGGACGCGCGATCTCCGGCGCGCCCCGGCGACCGCGTGTCTGGACGTCGGCTGCACGCACTGCGCGCAGCGGCTGTGGGCTTGCGCTCACAGCAGGATCGTGTTCAATCGAGACGTCGTGGTGCGGGTCAGGCACCACGGCACGGGCGGCCGGTCTGTGTTCGGGTCACGGATCGGCCGCCGCACCCGGTCCTCGTCCGCGCGTCGGGACGAGACCGCTGCGGGACGAGCCGCTCCGCGGCAGTGAGCCGGTGCGTGCCGGACGGGAGGCCCGCAGCCGACCCGCCTCGCGCCTCCCGTCCGCCGGGTGGTCCGCTCGAGACCGGTGTCGTGGGTCGCCGACCCTCGTCACGTACCCCGCTGCTCCCCGCGCGCCCGGACCGGCTCGGTACTGTCGGGCGGACGAGGTGAGGAGGCTGCGATGACCGAGGACGGCACGCACGGGACGTCCGGGTACTGGTACCCGGACCGGCCGGCGAGGACCGGTGTCGAACTGCTCACCGCGATGCGGCGCTACCGCGCCGCCGAGGTCGCGATGCGGGAGCGCAAGCGCCGGTCGATGGGGATGAACGCGACCGACATGGAGGCGGTCCGCTTCCTGCTGCGCGCCGCGGAGCAGGGCCGCGCGGTGCGGCCGGGCGACCTGACCGCGCACCTCGGGATCACGTCGGCGTCGACCACGGCCGTCGTCAAGCGACTCGTCGCCAGCGGGCACGCCGAGCGCCGGCCGGACCCGGCGGACGGCCGCGGCGCCCTGCTGGTCGCGACCGTGCACAGCGACGACGAGGTCCGGTCCGAACTCACCGACGTGCACGCCCGGATGATCGCCGCGGCGGACCGGCTGTCGCCGCAGACGGTGGTCGAGATGCAGGCGTTCTTCGCCGAGGTGATCGACGCGATGGGCGCCGACTCACCCGCGGACGAGGCCGACGGCGCCGCCCGCCCGGGTGCGATGGCCGATATGCGTACGCATCCACTTCGGTAGTTAGACAAACTAGAGAAATCGGAGCAAGCTGGCCCCAGTCGCCGATCGGCGGCGAGCCACAGCACGGGAAGGGCCGGCCATGAGCACCATCGACGCGACGCACTCGCAGTTCTCCGAGGTCCGGGAGGCAGCCCGTGGACGGGTCCTCGCCACCCTGGCGACCAGCCTCGGCATCGTCGCCGTGACCGTCGCCACCGCTGCCGTCACCGTCGTCACCCTCGGGGCGTGAGCACGGTGCGCACCGCGAACGACCTCCGCGAACTCCAGCGCCACCCCCACGAGTGGCACCGCCGCGGCCTGCGGCACCCCGACGAGATCGACGCCCTCGTGCACCACCGCACGCACGGCGACGTCCCGCCCGAGCCGACCTACGGCGACTTCTTCCGCGTCGCCTGAGCCCGTCCCACCGAACGGAGCTCCGGGAACTGGTCGTCCCGCCACTCCCCCTCGACCGACACACCGCCCGACGCCGCGGACTCCTCGCGCTCGCGGAGCTCGACCCGTCGGATCTTGCCCGAGATCGTCTTCGGCAGCTGCCCGAACTCGACCCGGCGGACCCGGGCGTACGCCGGGAGCGCGACCCGTGCGTGCTCGAGCACCGCACGAGCGGTCTCGGCCGTCGGCTCCCACCCGGCCGCGAGCGTGACGTAGGCCTTCACGACGTTCAGCCGTGCGTCGTCCGGTGCGGGGACGACGGCGCTCTCGGCCACGGCGTCGTGCTGCAGCAGGGCGCTCTCGACCTCGAACGGCGACACCTTGTAGTCGGAGGACTTGAAGACGTCGTCGGTCCGGCCGATGAAGGTCAACTGCCCGTCCGCGTCGCGGACCGCGATGTCGCCGGTGTGGAAGAAGCCGTCCCGCATCGCGTCGGCGGTGCGCTCCGGGTCGCCGAGGTACCCGGCCATCAGGTTCGTCGGCCGCTCGGTCAGGTCGAGGCAGACCTCGCCCTCGTCCCCGACGCGCCCGGACAGCGGGTCGAGCAGCGTCACGGCCACCCCGGGCAGCGGACGACCCATCGCCCCGGGTGTCACCGCCCCACCGGGCACGTTGCCGATGATCGCCGTCGTCTCGGTCTGGCCGTAGCCGTCGCGGATCGTCAGGCCCCAGGCCGCCTGGACACGGGCGATCACCTCGGGGTTGAGCGGCTCGCCCGCGGACACCACCTCGCGCAGCGCGCGCGGCCTCGGTCCGAGGTCGGACTGCAGGAGCATCCGCCAGGCCGTCGGCGGCGCGCAGAACGTGTCGACGCCGGCCTCGTCGAGCTGCGCGAGGAGCCCGGCCGGGTCGAAGCGCGGCGTGTCGTACACGAAGACGGTCGCCTCGGCGATCCACGGCGCGAAGAAGCAGCTCCAGGCGTGCTTGCCCCACCCGGGTGAACTGATGGCCAGGTGCACGTCGCCGGGCCGGAGTCCGAGCCAGTGCATCGTGCTGAGGTGGCCGACCGGGTACGACGCCTGCGTGTGCACGACCATCTTCGGCCGCGAGGTGGTGCCCGACGTGAAGTACACCAGGCAGGGGTCGTCGGTGCTCGTGGTGACCACGGGCCGCACCTCGTCCGCCGGCGCCGGGGTACCGAGGTCGTCCGGGTAGGACGTCCAGCCTTCGACCGCTCCCCCGACCACGATGCGCGACGGAGCACCCGTCACCCGGTCGAACTTCGGCGTCTCCCCGTGGTTCGTGACGACGTGCGCGACGCCGCCGCGGTCGATGCGGTCCTGCAGGTCGACGGTGTCGAGCATGGTCGAGGTCGGCAGGATGACCGCGCCGAGCTTCATCACCGCCAGCATCGTCTCCCACAGCTCGAGCTGGTTGCCGAGCATCAGGAGCACGTGGTCGCCCTTCCGGACCCCGAGCCGGTCCAGGCGGACCGCGAGCCGGTCGGAGCGGGCGGCCATCTCGGCGTACGTCGTGCGCGAGCCGCCGTCCTCGTCGACGATCCACAGCGCCACGCGGTCGTTGCCGCGGGCGACCACGTCGAACCAGTCGGTCGCCCAGTTGAAGGTCCGGCCGAGGTCGGGCCAGCGGAACGCACGTCGGGCGGCCTCGGCACGCTCGGTGTCGTGCTCGTCGAGGACCGCGAGCAGTTCGTCACGGGCGGCGCGGTACACGGCGGTCGGGTTCAGGGAGGACACCGGTCGATCATGCCCCACCGGGCACCCCGCGCGCTCGCAGCGGACGGTCGTCGGTCGCGGGTAGCGTCGTCCTCGTGGACGGTGTCGGTGTGGTGGACGAGTCCGGGCGGCTGCGGCTCCTCGGCAGCGCCGTGGCCGGCGCGGCCTTCGGCGTGGTGCTCGCGGTGCTCGTCGCGTCGTCCTGGCTCACGACCACGACGGCGCTGCTCGTCGGGGTCGGTGTGCCCGCGGGGATCGCCGGTGCGGCCATCGGCGTCCGGACGCAGCTGCGGGCCTGGCGAGCCGCCGGCGGCTACGAGCGATCGGCGGCCGTGCAGCGATGGGTCGCGGAACAGCGCGTGCCACCGGGGGTCACGGCCGACGAGTGGGTCCCGGCGCTGCAGGCGCAGGCCGACCGCGAGGGCGCCGGCTGGGGCAAGATCGTCCTCTGCGTGCTCTGGACCGCGATGACGCTCTCGATGGCGGACCAGCACGGCCCGCTCCTGACGGGGTTGCTCGTCGCGCTCTGGGTCGGGATCGGCGCGTGGTCCGCGCTCTGGGTCGTCCCCCGCGCCCGCGCAGCACGGGCACTGCTCCGTCGCGGGGTCGGGACCGAGCCGTACCCGACGGAGTCCCGACCGACCGAGTCCTGAGCCGGCCCTGCGCCCCGGGGACCGTCACGGGACGTCCGCGGCTGCCGTGACTACGCTCGTCCGCATGCAGAGTCGCACCCTCGGCCGCACCGGCCGCTCCGTGTCCGTCGTCGGCCTCGGCACCTGGCAGTTCGGCGGTGACTGGGGTCCCGTCAGCGAGCAGGACGCCGCCGCCGTGATGGACGCCTCGGTCGAGTCCGGCGTCACCCTCTTCGACACCGCCGACGTGTACGGCGACGGTCGCAGCGAGCAGCTCATCGGGGCATGGCGACAGGCCAACCCCGACGTGCCGCTCACCGTGACGACCAAGATGGGTCGACGCGCCGACCAGGTCCCCGCGAACTACGTCGCGGCCAACTTCCGCGAGTGGGTCGACCGCTCCCGGCGCAACCTCCGGCAGGACACCCTCGACCTCGTGCAGCTGCACTGCCCGCCGACCGCGGTCTTCGAGGACGACGCCGTGTACGACGCCCTCGACGCCCTCGTCGCCGACGGGTCGGTCGCCGCGTACGGCGTCTCCGTCGAGACCGCGGACCAGGCGCTCACCGCGATCGCCCGCCCGCACGTCGCGAGCGTGCAGGTCATCCTCAACGCGTTCCGGCTCAAGCCGCTGGACCGCGTGCTGCCGGCCGCACGGGAGGCAGGGGTCGGGATCCTCGCGCGCGTGCCGTTGGCATCGGGACTGCTCTCCGGGAAGTACACGACCGAGACCACGTTCAGCGAGGGCGACCACCGCAACTACAACCGTCACGGCGAGGCCTTCGACCAGGGCGAGACGTTCAGCGGCGTCGACTTCGCGGACGGCGTGCAGGCCGCCCGGGCGTTCGCGGCGGCGCTGCCCGAGGGCATCTCGGTCCCGCAGGCGGCGCTCGCGTGGATCGTCGCGCAGGACGGCGTCACCGCCGCCATCCCGGGCGCCAGGAACCCCGAGCAGGCCCGCTCGAACGCCGGAGCACCGGACCTGGTCGACGGCGGCGCGCTCGACCTCGGCGCCCTCGACAGCACGGTGCACGAGCTCTACGACCGGTGGTTCCGCGCCACCGTGCACGACCGGTGGTGAGCCGCCGGCCCGGCACGCGAACCGGCCGGGCCCCGCGGACGGGCGGTGCGCGGACGGCGCCCCGGAGCGTCGTCGTCACGCTCGTCGCGGCGGTGGCCGTCCTCCTGCTCGCCCTCTGCACGGCGCCGGCGGCGGGGACGACCCGCACCGCGCCTCCCTGGCCGGCACCGACCGACCTGCAGACGCGCGCCGAAGCGGCGGGCCTGCGGAACGTCTGGGGCGAACCGCTCGCCGAGCACGTGCACACGCACCTGACGATCCTGGACGGCTCGACACCGGTGACGGTCCCGGGCGACGTCGGGCACTCGTCGCGGGAGCGGTTCGCCGCCGAGCTCCACACCCACGACACCTCCGGCATCCTGCACGTCGAGTCGCCGACCCGGCAGACGTTCACACTCGGGCAGTTCTTCGACGAGTGGGACGTCTCGCTCGGCGCGGGGCACGTCGGCGGGCTGCACGGGGAGCTGACGACCTGGGTCGACGGACACCGGTACCTCGGCAACCCGCGGTCGATCGCGTTGACGAACCGTCGCGAGGTCGTGCTCGTCGTCACCACGATCGGCGAGGTGCCGCACCTGCCGGCGCCGTTCGACTGGCCGCCGCAGTACCGCTGACGGGGGTCGGCTCCGGGATCGGGGGCGGCTCGCGGCCACGCGGCGACGACGTGGTGCCACCGCGTGGCTGCGAGCCGTACGCTGCACCCGTGACGACGATCCGGACCGGTACCGACCTCGCGGCGGTCGAGGACGTCGTCGCGGGCATCGCCGCACACGGCGAGCGCTACCTGTCGCGGGTGTTCACCGACCGCGAGCGCGCCGACTGCGGTGACGACCCCGAGCGTCTGGCCGCCCGCTTCGCCGGCAAGGAGGCCGTGCTGAAGCTGCTGCGACCCGCGCCGGGCGACGCGGTCCCCCCGACGGACGTCGCGGTGGTGCTGGACGCCGCCGGCGCCCCGGTCGTCGAGCTCTCCGGCCGCGCCGCCGAGCTCGCCGCGGCGGTCGGCTGCGGACCGGTCGCGGTGTCGTTGTCACACGAACGGGGGCTGGCGCTGGCGACCGCCGTGGCGCTGTCCCGACGCTGACCGACCCGGTCCCGCGTTCCTTGCGGCGCACGTGCGGGATCACGCACGTGCACGGCGGTTTTCCGGGCCCGCATGCTCCCTATCGTTGCTCGCATGCACCAGGACCCGACCTCCGCACCCGCCCCCGTCGCCCTCGCCGCGCCCGGCGCCGAGCAGGCCGTCCGACGGGCCCTCGCCGACCACGGACACCTCACCGTCGACGCGTCCGACATCGCCTCGATCGCCGACCTGTACGCGCTCGGCCTGACCTCGCACGCCACCGTGAACGTGATGCTCGCGGTGGAGAACGAGCTCGACGTGGAGTTCCCCGACGCCGTGCTGCACCGCTCGACCTTCGCCACGATCGAGTCGATCGCGGCCGCCGCGGAGGCAGCAGCGTGAGCACCCCCGTCCTGGACGACCCGTCGGTCCCCGTCGGCCCGGACACGACCGGAGCGACCACGCCCGTCGACCGCTTCGCCCTCCGCGCCGCACTCGTCGCCGAGGTCGCCGCCCGGCACGCCGACGAGGTCGACCGCGACGCCCGTCCGCCCCGCGAGGCGATCGCGGCGATGAAGGAGCACGGCCTCCTGGCGGCCGCCGTCCCGACCGCACTCGGTGGCGAGGGAGCCACCCTCGCCGAGCTCTCGACGATCGCCACGGCCCTCGGGCGGGCGTGCGCCGCGACCGGGATGGTCTTCGCGATGCACCACGGACAGGCGATGGCGCTCTGGCGGCACGGCGGCGTCGGCCTCGGTGTCACCGCGATGACCGAGGCCGTCCTGGCCGGAGCGCTCGTGGCGTCCTCGACGACCGAGAAGGGCATCGGTGGCGACGCGCGCCGGAGCACCTGCGCCATCGAGGTCTCCACCGCTGGTCGCATCCACCTGCACAAGGAGGCGCCCGTCATCTCCTACGCGACCGAGGCCGACGCGGTGTTCGTCACCGCCCGTCGCGACCCCGACGCCGCGCCCTCGGACCAGCGTCTCGTCGTCTGCCTGCCCGAGGACACGACCCTCACGCAGACCTCGACCTGGGACACCCTCGGTCTCCGCGGCACCTGCAGCAACGGCTGGGTGCTCGACGCCGACACCCACGAGGACCGGGTGCTCCGCGACGACTACGCGACGATCTCGGCGCAGACGGGCCTGCCGGTCTCGCACGTGCTGTGGGCGTCGGTCTGGACCGGCATCGCCGCCGGCGCCGCCGAACGCGCCCGGCAGGCCGTGCGGAAGCAGGCGCGGGCCGCGGTCGGGACGACCCCGCCGGGAGCCCTCCGGCTCGCCGAGCTCCTGGTGGAGCTGCAGACCCTCGCGGACGCGGTCCGCCACGCCGCGGAGCGCTTCGACCGGTCCGCCGACGACGCGACGGTGCTCGGCTCCCCCGCGTACGCACTCGCCGCCAACGCCCTGAAGATCGCCGCATCGGAGCGGGTCGTCGACATCGTGACGACCGCGATGCGCATCGTCGGCATCGCCGGGTTCGCCGCGACCGGGCCGCTGAGCATCGCCCGACACCTCCGGGACGCCCACGGAGCCGCCGTCATGGTGAGCAACGACCGGCTCCTGCAGAACGACGCCGCACTGGCACTCATGAGCGGAGCACTCCTGTGACCATCACCGACCACACCACCACGTCCGACCTCGACGCCGCGCGCGCCGACCTGCGCGGACGTCTGCTCACCGACCGGGTCCTCGTCGACCTCGGCTCCCCCGGGCTCTACGGCCGCACCGGCGTCTTCGAGCGCGTGTACGGCGCGGTCGACGCCGCCGTCGTGCGGAGCCAGGCCGACCTCGACGCCGAGGTCCTGCGCTTCCCGCCGGTCGAGCCGCTCGCCGCGTTCGAGCGGACGGACTACATCGCGTCGTTCCCGGACCTCGCCGCGTCGATCTCCGGCTTCACCGGCGACGACCGGACGCACCGCGCACTGCTGGCCGCCCGGGGTCGCGGCGAGCGCTGGGAGTCGTTCCTCGAGCCCGCCGACCTCATGCTGACCCCGGCCGTCTGCCACCCGCTGTACGGGCTGATCGGCGACACGGTGCCGGCCGGTGGTCGGACGTTCGACATCGTCGGCGACTCGTTCCGCCGCGAGCCCTCGCTCGACCCGATGCGCCTGCAGGCCTTCCACATGCACGAGTTCGTGCACGTCGGCACCCCCGAGTCGGCGAAGGCGCACCGCGACGGCCGCACCCCGGGCATGCGCGCCCTGCTCGAGTCCTTCGGCCTGGCGATCGACGTCGTCCCGGCGAACGACCCGTTCTTCGGTCGTGTCGGCCAGATGCTCGCCCGGAACCAGGTCGAGCAGTCGCTGAAGTACGAGTTCGTCACCCCCGTGTACGGGCCCGAGCACGAGGCGACGGCGATCTCGTCGGCGAACCTGCACGAGGACCACTTCGGCACGTCGTTCGGTCTCCGCACCGCCGACGGCGAGGTGGCCCACAGCGCCTGCACCGCGTTCGGCCTCGAGCGCATCACGATCGCCCTGTTCGCCGCGCACGGCACCGACCCGGACCGCTGGACGACCGACGTCCGCGCCGCCCTGGCGCTGTGACCACCCACCACGGCTGGTCGGGGTCGCCCGCGCTGCGCCTCGCCGTGCAGCTCCCGCCGACCGCACGCGCCGGCGTGGTCCTCTGCCCGCCGCTCGGGCAGGAGGGCGTCATCGCCTACCGCACGCTGCGGCTGCTGGCGGACGGCCTGGAGGCCCGTGGCGTGGCCTCGGTGCGCTACGACCCGTCCGGACGTGGGGACTCCGCGGACGACGGCGACCCCGACGCGCAGGTGCGGTCCGCTCGCGCCGCCGCGGCGGTGCTGCGCCGGTCGGGGGTCGAGCGCATCGCGTTCGTGGGTCTCGCCTCGGCAGCCCTGGTCGCGGCCGCCGCCGTCGGTGACGACGACGCCCTGGTCGTCTGGGACGCCCCGGCGTCCGGACGTGCCTGGCTGCGACGGCAGCGGGCGCTCGCGACGATCACGATCGGCCCCGACCGGATCGTGGACGGGGTCGAGTCGCTCGTGGGCATCGACCTCGGACCCGCCGAGACCGCCGTCGTCGGCGCCCTGGCGTACGCGCCACGCTCCGCGACGACGGTCGCCGTCGTCCGCCCTGGTGCCGTCCCGCCGCGCGGACTCGGCCCGGTCGAGGTCCTCGAGGTGGACGGCACCGCCGAGCTCCTCGACGGCACGAGCATCGACGCCCGGATCCCGGCGGACGCCGTCGACGCCGTGGTCGGTCGGCTGGACGCCTGGGCACCCGCCACCGCTGCTCCGACGACCCCGCCCGCGCTCGACGAGGTGCTGGACGTCGACGACCGCGTGTCCGAGCGGGTGCTCCGCATCGGCCCGGACGGGCTCTTCGCCGTCGAGACCGTGTCCTCCGCCCAGGACGAGGACGCCCCGGTGGTGCTGCTCCACAACGGCGGCGCCGAGCACCGGACCGGCGCCGTCGACTACCAGGTCGCCCTCGCGCGGACGCTGGCCCGTGACGGCGCCCGCGTCGTGCGCGTCGACCGGCGGGGTACCGGGGAGAGCTCGGACGTGCGCGCCGACGAGGACGCCTTCCTGTTCGCGCAGGAGTGGGTCGACGACCAGCACGAGGTGGTCGCGGCGTTGCGGGTCCCCTCCGAGCGGCTCGCCATCGTCGGCATGTGCGCCGGTGCGTGGCTCGCCGGCCGCGCGGTCGACGAGCACCCGCGGCTCGTGGTGGAGATCAGTCCGAACGATTACCGCCGCACGCCCGCGGCTCCGGGCTCGTACGCCGGGTCCGCGCAGGCGGTGGCCGACGCGTCCCGGCTCCGTCGCGCGCTCCGCGCTCCCTACAACCGCCTCGTCCCGGCGCGGGTCCGCGACGCGATCGCCCGCCGCGGGGCGCTCGGCGGCGTCGTCGGCCACCTCGGCCCGATCGTCGAGCACGGCACTGACGTCGTCGTGGTCGCGGCGCCGGAGGACATCGAACGCTTCGAGCGGTACGGCGGCCGTCGCGCCGTCCGCCGCTGGGGTGCGAAGGTCTCGGTCGTGGAGGTCCCGGACGGCGACCACGCGCTGTTCTCGCCGGCGATGCGACGCGCGGTGGTGACCGAGGTGCGGTCCCGCATCGCGGAGACGTTCCCCGCCGGGGCAGTGGCGGGCTGAGCAGGGCCGCGCTCGCACGGCCGCGCTGGGGGCGCGGCGCCGTCGGACGACCGCTGCGGAACGGCCCGACCCGTCAGGCCGGTGCGGAGGTGAGTCCGAGGAACGCCGCCACGGCACCGGGGTGCTCGACGTGTGCGAAGTGCCCGCAGTCGTCGAGCACGGCCGTCCGGGCTCCCGGCACCAGGCCGCGCAGGTCGTCGAGGTCGGACACCCGGGCGAAGACGTCCCCGCGGCCGAGCACCGCAGTCACCGGGCAGCCGACCGAGCGCCAGCGGTCGACGTCGTAGCCGGCGGCGTCCCGGGCGGCAGCCGTGAAGCGCTCGGGCCGGAACTCGTCGACGAAGGCGTCGAGGACACTCGGGTCCAGTCGACGGACGTGCGCGAACACGGGTGCGGCGACGAGCGGCAGGAGTCCGACGCGGGCGGTGCCACGGAGGATCGCCCTCGCCCGACGACCCGTCACGAGGAGCCCGGCCCGCAGCAGCGTGAACGCGGGGAGCGACGCGAGCGCACGCCAGGGTCGGCCGGAGGCCCGCACGGTCGCGATCGTCGTGCCCGACACGAGCCCGAGCGACCCGACGCGCTCGGGAGCGACCACGGCGAGGTGGAGCGCGACGAACGCGCCCATCGAGTGCCCGACGACGTCGACCGACCCCACGGCGAGGGCGTCGAGGACCTCCAGCAGCACGCGGACGCCGTCGTCCACGGTGAACGGCCCCGCGGGCGCCGGCGAGGACCCCCACCCGGGCAGGTCGACGAGCACGAGACCCCGCGCGCCGACACCACCGGCGGCGGCCAGCAACGGCGTCCAGGTCGTCCACGACCCCGCCACGCCGTGGAGCAGCAGCACCGGGTCGGCACCGGGACGGTGGTGCACCACCACGGGCCCGCTGCTGGTGGGCACCGTGGTGCTCCGGAGCGACCACGCGGCGGCCGCGTCGGTCACCGGCCAGGGTGCGTAGGGGCTCGCGGGGACGGTCAGGCGACCGGGACCGGCGCGGTGCACGCGGCGAGACGGTCGAGCGCCTCGCGGTACTCGGCGACGTCGCGCTGCAGCCCGGGCTCGGTGATGATCGACGCCTTGATGCGACCGTGCACGTCGATGACGAACGTCGCGCGGGTCGCGAAGCCCTTCTTGTCGAGGAACACGCCGTACTCCTTCGACACCGCGCCGTGCGGCCAGAAGTCGGCGAGCAGCTCGAAGTCGTAGCCGTGCGTCTCGGCGAACGAGCGGAGCGTGGCCTTCGAGTCGACGGAGATGCCGATCAGCTCGACCCGCTGGTCCTCGAACATCGCGATGTTGTCCTGCAGGGTGCAGAGCTCGTTCGTGCAGCCGGACGAGAACGCCAGCGGGAAGAAGACGAGGGCGACCGGGCGGACGCCACGGAAGTCGCTGAGGCGGACGTGCTCGCCGAACTGGTTCGGGAGCTCGAAGTCCGGCGCGAGGGAGCCGATCTCCAGGGCCATCGGTGCGCTGCTTCTTCCTCGGGCGTGGGGTGTGCCCGTGTCGCGTGCGCACGTGCGGGTCGTCCGTGCACGATCGGCAATCGTACGCCGACCGCACCAGGACGCAAGTACCACCTGCACGACACCATCAGCGAAGGCGTCGGTCGTGGGGCCTAAGGTGGTGTGGGCTCCGACCGGTCGTGACCCGACCATCGGTGGCCCCCATGTCCACCACCACGAGAACGAACGAGGTCAAGGGTGACGGTGAACGACCAGGACCCGCGCAGCACCGCAGGGACCGACCAGGACCCGGAGGAGACCGCAGAGTGGCGTGAGTCGCTCGACGGACTCGTCGCGACGCACGGCCACCAGCGGGCCCGCGAGATCATGCAGAGCCTGCTGAAGCGCTCGAACGAGCTGCACCTCGGCGTGCCGATGGTCCCGACGACCGACTACGTCAACACGATCGCGCCCGAGGACGAGCCGGAGTTCCCCGGTGACGAGGAACTCGAGCGCCGCTACCGCCGGTGGATCCGGTGGAACGCCGCGATCACGGTGCACCGCGCCCAGCGCCCCGGCGTCGCGGTCGGTGGGCACATCTCGACGTACGCGTCGAGCGCCGCGATGTACGAGGTCGGCTACAACCACTTCTTCCGCGCGCAGGACCACCCGTCCGGCGGTGACCAGGTCTTCTTCCAGGGCCACGCCTCCCCCGGCATGTACGCCCGCGCCTACATGGAGGGCCGCCTCAGCGAGGACCAGCTCGACGGCTTCCGCCAGGAGAAGTCGCACGCGGGCGGTGGACTGTCGTCCTACCCGCACCCGCGCCTCATGCCGCACTTCTGGCAGTTCCCGACCGTGTCGATGGGCATCGGCCCGATCAACGCGATCTACCAGGCCCAGCAGGCCAAGTACCTGTCCAACCGCGGCATCAAGGACGCCTCCGACCAGCAGGTCTGGGCGTTCCTCGGCGACGGCGAGATGGACGAGGTCGAGTCGCGCGGGCAGCTGCAGGTCGCGGCGAACGACGGGCTCGACAACCTGAACTTCGTCATCAACTGCAACCTCCAGCGCCTCGACGGACCCGTCCGCGGCAACGGCAAGATCATCCAGGAGCTCGAGGCGTTCTTCCGCGGCGCGGGCTGGAACGTCATCAAGGTCGTCTGGGGCCGCGAGTGGGACGACCTGCTCGCCCGCGACACCGAGGGCGCGCTCCTCAACCTGATGAACGCGACGCCGGACGGCGACTACCAGACCTACAAGGCCGAGAACGGCGCCTACGTCCGCGAGAACTTCTTCGGGCGCGACCCGAAGGCGCTCGAGCTCGTCGAGGGCTACACGGACGACCAGATCTGGAACCTCAAGCGCGGCGGGCACGACTACCGCAAGGTCTACGCCGCGTTCAAGGCCGCGACCGAGCACAAGGGCCAGCCGACGGTCATCCTGGCGAAGACGGTCAAGGGCTACGGCCTCGGCCCGAGCTTCGAGGGGCGCAACGCGACCCACCAGATGAAGAAGCTCACGCTCGACAACCTCAAGCAGTTCCGCGACGAGATGCGCATCCCGATCTCCGACGCACAGCTCGACGAGGACCCCTACACCCCGCCGTACTACCACCCCGGTCACGACGACGAGGCGATCCAGTACATGCACGAGCGTCGCCGCGAGCTCGGCGGGTACGTGCCGGAGCGTCGGACGAAGTACACGCAGTTCACGCTGCCGGAGGAGTCGAAGTACCAGGTCGTGAAGAAGGGCTCCGGCAAGCAGGAGGTCGCCACGACGATGGCGTTCGCCCGCCTGCTGAAGGACCTGCTCCGCTCCCCGGACTTCGGCAACCGCGTGGTGCCGATCATCCCGGACGAGGCGCGCACGTTCGGCATGGACGCGTACTTCCCGACCGCGAAGATCTACAACCCGAACGGCCAGCACTACACGTCGGTCGACCGCGAGCTGCTCCTGGCCTACAAGGAGAGCCCGCAGGGCCAGATCATCCACGTCGGCATCAACGAGGCGGGCGCCCTCGCGGCCTTCACCGCCGTCGGGTCCTCGTACTCGACGCAGGGCGAACCGCTCATCCCGGTCTACGTCTTCTACTCGCAGTTCGGGTTCCAGCGCACCGGCGACGCGATCTGGGCCGCCGGTGACCAGATGGTCCGCGGCTTCATGATCGGTGCCACCGCAGGGCGCACCACGCTGACCGGCGAGGGCCTGCAGCACGCCGACGGTCACTCGCCGCTCCTCGCGGCGACGAACCCGGCGGTCGTGTCCTACGACCCGGCCTACGGCTACGAGATCGGGCACATCGTCCGGTCCGGCCTCGAGCGCATGTACGGGACGAACGAGGACGGTTCGCCGTCCCACGACGACCCGAACGTCATGTACTACCTGACGGTCTACAACGAGCCGCTCGTGCAGCCCGCCGAGCCCGAGGGCGTCGACGTCGAGGGCATCGTCAAGGGCATGTACCTGCTCAAGCCGAGCGAACACGACGGCCCGAAGGCCCAGCTGCTCGCGTCCGGGGTCGCGGTGCCGTGGATCCTCGAGGCGCAGCAGCTCCTCGCCGAGGACTGGGGCGTGTCCGCCGACGTCTGGAGCGTCACGAGCTGGGGCGAGCTCACCCGTGACGGTCTCGACGCCGAGCAGCAGGCGTTCCTCAACCCGAACGAGCAGCCGCGCACCCCGTACGTGACCGAGCGCCTGCTCGGCACCGAGGGGCCGGTCGTGGCGGTGAGCGACTTCATGCACGCCGTGCAGGAGCAGATCCGTCCGTTCGTCCCGACCGACTTCGCGACGCTCGGTGCCGACGGCTTCGGCTTCTCGGACACCCGTCCGGCGGCACGCCGCTTCTTCCACATCGACGGTCCGTCCGTCGTGGTGCGCACGCTGCAGCAGCTCGCGAAGCAGGGCAAGGTCGACCACGCCGTCGTCCAGCAGGCGATCGACAAGTACCGCCTGCACGACGTCAACGCCGGCACGACCGGCAGCGCGGGCGGAGAGGCCTGATCCGCTGGTGAGCACACCCCGCACCGACGCTGCCGTGGGCCAGGAGAGGGACCGCGAACGCGCGCTCTCCTGGCTCCGGCAGGTGTCGGGCGAACTCTCGACCGCCACGATCAAGCGGCTCGAGGACACCCTGCCCTGGTACAGCGAGATGCCCCCGGGGCGGCGGTCCGCCGTGGGCCTCGTCGCCCAGGCGGGGATCACCTCGTTCATCTCCTGGCTCGAGGGCACCGCGTCGACCCCCTGGATCGCCGCCGCCGACGTCTTCGGGTCCGCCCCGCGCGAGCTCCTGCGTTCGGTGAGCCTGCAGCAGACGCTGCAGCTCATCCGCGTCGTGGTGACCGTGGTCGAGGAGCGCGCGAAGGACGACGAGATGCTCCAGGAAGCGATCCTGAAGTACTCGCGGGACATCGCCTTCGCAGCGGCCGACGTCTACGCCCGCGCCGCCGAGGCCCGCGGCCTGTGGGACGCCCGGCTCGAGGCACTGGTCGTCGACTCGATCCTGTCGGGCGAGTACGACGACGAGCTGCCCTCCCGCATCGCAGCGCTCGGCTGGCACGGCCACGGCGAGGTCGCGGTGCTCGTCGGGAACGCACCGAAGCAGCTCGAGGTCGACCAGATCCGCCGCACCGCGCGCCACATGGACGCCGACGTGCTCATCGGCGTGCAGGGCTCTCGGCTCGTGGTCGTCATCGGGCGGGCCACCCCGCGTGACGACGTCCCCGAGGGCGAGGAGCCGGTGTCCTTCACCGCCATCGCCCAGGCCCTCGAACCGTCGTTCGGCGAGGGGCACCTGGTGCTCGGCAACGAGGTCCCCGGGGTCGTCGACGCCTCGACCAGCGCGAAGGGCGCCCTCGCCGGGTTCGCCGTCGCACGGGCGTGGCGCGGTGCTCCCCGTCCGGCACTCGCCGACGACCTGCTGCCGGAGCGGGCCCTGGCGGGTGACCCGCTCGCTCGGTCGGCACTGGTGCAGCGCATCTACGTCCCCCTCAAGGACCAGTCGACCGAGCTCCTGCAGACGCTCTGGTGCTACCTCGACACCGGCCGGTCGCTCGAGGCGACGGCGCGCGAGCTGTTCGTGCACCCGAACACCGTGCGCTACCGGCTCCGCCGCGTCGCCGACGTCATCGGGTGGGACGCCACCCACGCGCGTGACGCCCTGATCGTGCAGTCGGCGCTCATCCTCGGCGCGATGTCCGAGTCGAACGCCGGTCGACGGCGCCTGCCGCCGCGTCGCTGACCCGACGGTAGGGATCGCACAACGTCCCCGCCGGATCGCTGTCGGATGTCCACACGGGCCGACGGCGGCGCGGCGACGAGGATTGACCGGTGATCGTCGTCGTCGCGCCCGGACAGGGCTCCCAGACCCCCGGCTTCCTCGCCCCCTGGCTCGAGGACTCCGCCGTCCGTGACCGCGTCGGAGCGTGGTCCGAGGCGATCGGCGTCGACCTCGTCGAGCACGGCACGAACTCCGACGCGGACACCATCAAGGACACCGCCCTCGCGCAGCCGCTCATCGTGGCTGCCGGGCTCGTCACCGCCGACGCTCTGCTCGCCGACGGCCGTCGTGCCCTGGTCGGCGGCGTCGCCGGACACTCGGTCGGCGAGTTCACCGCCGCCGGTGTCGCCGGGATCCTCGAGCCGACCGACGCCGTCGCGCTGGTCGCCGAGCGCGGCCGGGCGATGGCGGACGCCGCAGCGCTGGAGCCGACGTCGATGGCCGCCGTGCTCGGCGGCGACGCCGACGCGGTCGCCGCAGCCCTCGAGCAGCACGGGCTCGTGCCGGCCAACCACAACGGCGGCGGCCAGACCGTCGTCGCCGGTCCCGCCGACGCCGTCGCAGCACTGGCCGCCGATCCGCCGGCTCGCGCCCGGGTCGTGCCGCTCGCCGTCGCCGGCGCCTTCCACACGCGGTACATGGCCCCCGCGGTCGACCGGGTCGGACCGGTCGCGGCCGGGGCGTCGGTGCAGGACCCGACGCTGCCGATCTGGACGAACGCCGACGGATCGCGCGTGGACGACGGCCGACGGTTCGTCGACCTGATGGTCCGCCAGATCGCGAACCCCGTGCACTGGGACGCCGTCATGGCGTCCTTCTCCGCCGCCGGTGTCACCGGCATCATCGAACTCGCGCCGGCGGGCGCGCTCGTCGGGCTGGCCAAGCGTGGCCTGCGCGGCACGCCCACCGTCGCCGTCAAGACCCCCGACGACCTGCCCGCCGCCGTCGAGCTCCTCGAGCAGGACGCGCGCGCAGCAGCCGTCCCGGACGATCAGCCGGTGGGCGAGCAGCCCGCAGGCGAGGAAGCAGACGCAACCGCATGACCGACGCCACCACGCCGTCCCCCGCAGCCGACGGGACCGACGCGCCCCGCGCCTCCCGTCCGGTGCTGCAGCAGCGTCGCGGCCACGAGTACACCCGCATCATGGCGTTCGGTGCCGCCCGCGGTGAGCACGTCGTGCCGAACGAGGACCTCGTCGGTCCGATCGACTCCTCCGACGAGTGGATCCGCCAGCGCACCGGCATCGTGACGCGCAAGCGTGCCGGCGCCGACGTCGAGGCGGTCGACCTGGCCGAGGCCGCGGCGCGCGAGGCCATCGAGAAGGCCGGCATCACGCCCGAGCAGGTCGGCGTCGTGCTCGTCAGCACCGTCACCCACACCGTGGCGACGCCGTCGATGGCGTCGTTGCTCGCGGAGCGCATCGGCGCGACGCCCGCGGCGGCCTACGACGTCAGCGCGGCCTGCGCCGGCTACGCGTACGGCATCGCCCAGGCCGACTCGTTCATCAAGTCCGGGCTCGCCGACCACGTGCTGGTCGTCGGGGCCGAGAAGCTCAGCGACGTCGTCGACCCGACCGACCGCTCGATCTCGTTCCTGCTCGGTGACGGTGCGGGTGCCGCGATCGTCGGCCCGAGCGACTTCCCCGGCATCGCCCCGACGATCTGGGGCTCGGACGGCTCGAAGTGGGACGCCATCGGCATGACGGCGACGTACAACGAGTGGGCCGCCGGAGCCCCGCGTCCCACGATGCGCCAGGCCGGTCAGACGGTGTTCCGCTGGGCCGTCTGGGAGATGGTCAAGGTCGCGCGGCAGGCGCTCGAGACCGCTGGCGTCCGTCCGGAGGACCTCGCCGCGTTCGTGCCGCACCAGGCGAACATCCGCATCATCGACGAGTTCGCCAAGCAGCTCGGCCTGCCCGAGACGGTGACGATCGCCCGCGACATCACCACCACCGGCAACACCTCCGCCGCGAGCATCCCGCTCGCCACGCACCGCCTGCTCGAGGAGCACCCCGAGCTCTCCGGCGGTCTCGCGCTGCAGATCGGCTTCGGTGCCGGTCTCGTGTTCGGCGCGCAGGTCGTCGTCCTCCCCTAGTCCCCCATCCCGGCTCGGCTCCGGGCACCCGTACCACTCGTGCCCTAGGCTGGTCCACGGTCAAACGACACCCCCCTCAAGGAGAACACCCATGGCCCTGTCCAACGAAGAAGTCCTCGCCGGCCTGGCCGAGCTGATCAACGACGAGACCGGCATCGCGACCGACACCGTCGCCGCCGACAAGTCGTTCACCGACGACCTCGACATCGACTCGATCTCGATGATGACCATCGTCGTGAACGCCGAGGAGAAGTTCGACGTGAAGATCCCGGACGAAGAGGTCAAGAACCTCAAGACCGTGGGCGACGCCGTCGACTACATCACGAAGGCCCAGGCCTGACGCGAGCTTCCTGAGCGCCGCGGACCGCGCACATCCCGCGGGCCGCGGCGCTCACCTCGTCCACCAGCGGTGGAGCTCCCACCGGCGCTCGACCACACCGGACGGGCGCCCACCGGCGCTCGACCACACGGACGGGCGTCCACCGGCGCTCGACCAGTCCACACGAAAGACACGTCGTTCCATGACCAAGAAGACCGTCGTCGTCACCGGGATCGGTGCGATCACACCCCTCGCCGCGACCGCCCCGGAGACCTGGGACGCGCTGCTCGCCGGCGGGTCCGGCATCACCCGCATCGAGGACGAGCGCTACTCGTCGCTCGAGATCCCCGTCGAGTTCGCCGGCCAGGCACGCCGCTTCCTCACGGACCAGCTCACGCGCCCGGAGACCAAGCGCCTCGACCCCTCCTCGCAGCTGTCGCTCGTCGCCGCTCGTGAGGCCTGGGCCGACGCCGGCATCGACCCCGAGACCGTCGTCCCCGAGCGCCTCGTCGTCGACTGGGCGACCGGCATCGGCGGCGTCAACACGCTCCTCGACGCCTGGGACACCCTGCGCGAGAAGGGTCCGCGTCGCGTCATGCCGATGACGGTCCCGATGCTCATGGCGAACGGCCCCGCCGCCGCCATCGAGATGGAGTTCGGCGCGCGCGGCGGTGCCCGCACGTACCTCTCCGCCTGCGCCTCGTCCACCGAGTCGCTGGCCGAGGCCTACCGCCACATCGCCGACGGCGACGCCGACATCGTCATCACCGGTGGCGCCGAGGCCGCACTGCACCCGCTGCCCCTCGCCGCGTTCGCCGCGATGCAGGCACTCTCGCGACGGAACGACTCCCCCGAGACGGCCTCGCGTCCGTACGACGTCACGCGCGACGGCTTCGTGCTCGGCGACGGCGCCGCAGCGCTCATCCTCGAGTCGAAGGAGCACGCGGAGGCCCGCGGCGCGACGATCTACGCCGAGGTCGCCGGTGCCGGGATCACCTCGGACGCCTTCCACATCACCGCGCCGGACCCCGAGGGCAGCGCCGCCGCCCGCGCGGTCATCACGGCGCTCGAGCACGCCGACGCCGCCCGCGAGGACGTCGTCCACGTCAACGCCCACGCCACCTCGACCCCGGTCGGCGACGTGGCCGAGTACCACGCGATGCGCCGCGTCTTCGGCGACCACCTCGACAACGTGGTCGTCTCGGCCACCAAGGCGTCGACGGGGCACCTGCTCGGCGGTGCCGGTGCGATCGAGGCCGCGTTCACGGTCATGGCGCTGCACCAGCGCGTCGCGCCGCCGACGATCAACCTGACCGAGCAGGACCCGGAGATCGTGATGGACGTCGCGACCGCGCCGCGCGAGCTGCCCGCAGGCGACCTGCTCGCGGTGAGCAACTCGTTCGGGTTCGGCGGGCACAACGCCGTGGTGGCGTTCCGCACGGCCTGATCCGTCGTCGCCGACCCGTCGTCGGCCTGGAGGCCCGTCCTGCGTCCGCAGGGCGGGCCTCCGTCCGTCACGGGCTGGGTCCCGCCCCTCGGCCGCCGGTGCCCGGGCCGTTCCGGTCCCACGACCTGCCGCTCATGTTCCGCGACGACGGCGTGTCCTGCGACCGGGACGTCCGCAGGCGGCACGTCGTGCGACCTGAACGAGGCCAAGGGCACAGCTCCTCGACGACAGGCGTGCCGCACGCGGGGACGACGGACGCCGCCGACTCCGGAGGGAGCGGGCGGCGTCCGAGTGGTGCGGAGGGCGCGGGCGGGGTCAGCCGACGCGGTGCAGCCAGACGACGGGGTTGCCCTCGGCGGCGTGCCGGAAGGGCTCGAGCTCGTCGTCCCAGGCCTGCCCGAGGGCGAGACGGAGTTCGCGGTGGAGTTCGAGGGCGTTGCTGCCGGCGACCTCCATGGCGTAGCGCACACGGTCCTCGGGGACGACCATGTTTCCGGACACGTCGGTCTGCGCGAAGAAGACGCCGAGGTCGGGCGTGTGCATCCACCGCCCGCCGTCGGACTGCGCGGTCGGTTCCTCGGTGACCTCGTAGCGCAGGTGCTCCCACCCGCGCAGGGCAGAGGCGATCGCCGCACCGGTGCCGACCTGGCCCGTCCACGTGAACTCCGTCCGGCGGGAGCCGTCGAGTGCGGGCTGGTCGAGCCACGAGAAGTTCACGGCGCGGCTCATCGCGCGACCGGCTGCCCATTCGACGTGCGGGCAGAGCGCGCGTGGTGAGGAGTGCACGTACAGCACCCCTGTCGTCGTTCCGTTCACGATTCCTCCGCTTCGTCAGGTGCGACTTCCCCATCGACCTGTGGTGCGGAGTCCCGGTAGCGGAACCATCGGTATCAGATTGTGACGTCCCTGCGGACACGCCCATTATGCAGCGTCCGCGCTGGGAACGCCACACCCGGCGCGCAGACCGCGCGGGCGGACCGGGCGGGACTCAGTGCAGGACGGCGCCCTGCTCGTCGACGGGGTGCCGCTCCCCCGCGGTGAGTGCGACCGGGAGGCGGTTCTCCTCCGGGGGCACCGGGCAGGCGTACTGGTACGAGAACGCGCAGGGCGGCAGGACGAGCCGGTCCCAGTCGAGCGCGACCTCGGCCGCGCCGTCGGGCTCGGGCAGGTACAGGAAGCGTCCCATCGAGTACGAGCTGCCCGGGTCGCTCTCGGGCAGGGCGCTGGTGGTGTCCTGCACGATGAGCTGCAACCGCGGCCGGCCGTGGTACGGCGCGGACCGCACCGCGGTGAGCCGCACGGGAACGTCGTCCACCGTGGTCTCGATCGTCCCGGCGACGGGCAGGGGGTCGCCGGCGGCGTCGGTGAGGTGACCGGGTGCCTCCTGACCGGACCAGGGTTCGTACCTGCCGGCCGTGACCCACCCGCCCGGCCGCGGGGCGAACCGGGCGATGCGTGCGAAGCGGGAGACCGCGTCGGAGGCCGGGTCCCAGACGCGCAGCGTGGAGCCGTGCACCGTGCCGGCGAGCCCGTCGGCGAAGGCGACGCTCGACGGCACGACGGCGGTGTCACCGGCGACCAGCACCGTACCGTCCACCGGGACGCCGTCGACCACGACGCCGTCCGCCGCCGCGGCGGTGACGGTGAGACCGCCGGGGACCGGCGCCCACTGCCCGGCGACCGGCCACACGGGCTGCGGGCGGTCGACGTGCTGCGCGTTCACCAGGGCGAGCGGGCCGCGCGCGCTGCGGGCCCAGGCATCGCGGGCCGCGACGTGCTCGGCCAGGTCCGGGTCGACCGTGCTCACGACTGCTCCTGGCGGGGGTAGATGACCTTCTGCACGATGATGATCACCGACGCGGCGACCGGCACGGCGACGAGCGCCCCGAGGACCCCGCCGATCGTGCCACCGGCGACCGCGGCGATGACCACCAGGGCGCCCGGCACCTGCACCGCGCGCGACATGATGCGCGGGGAGATGAGGTACGCCTCGACCTGCATGTAGACGAGGTAGTAGATCGCGGCCGCGAGCGCCGTGGCCGGCGAGGCGAACAGGCAGAGCAGGGAGATGACGACCGCCGCGGCGAGGGTGCCGACGAGCGGGATGAGCGACCCCAGGAACGCGAAGGTCGCCAGCAGCACGGGCAGCGGTGCACCGATGATGAGCAGGAACACGAGGCTGAGGATGCCGTTGATCAGCGCCTGGCTGATCTGTCCGACGACGTAGCGGCCGACGGCCTGGGTGATCTGCTCGCTGACGTCGACGAAGTTCTGCCGACGTGTCGCCGGCACGAAGCGGTAGGCCATCGACTTCAGGCCCCGCATCGACGCCAGGAAGTACAGCATCAGGATGATGACGATGATCGCGCCGGTCAGGCCGGACAGGATGCCGCTGCCGACCGCCAGGATCCCGCCACCGAGGCTGAGGAGGTTGCCCGGGTCCTCCACGAAGGACTGCAGCGACTCCAGCGCGTGGTTGACGTCGACGGCGCCGGCGAACTGCTGTGACAGGTCCTGGACCCACTCCTGCTGCGAGATGTCCTGGACGATCTCCGGGAAGTTCTGGACGAGGTTCGTCGCCTGCTGGATGAGGATCGGGACGACCGCGAACACGACGCCGGCGAAGGCGGACAGGACACCCACGACGACGATCGTGATCGCCGACCAGCGCGGGATGAACCGTTCGAGGAAGGACACCAGCGGGTCGATGCCCAGCGACAGGAAGAGCGCGACGCCGATGTAGACCAGGACCGTGCTGAGCTGCTGGACGATCACGCCGGCCAGCAGGGCGATGAGCACGCCCAGGGCTCCCATGAAGCCGATGCGGAACGCGTTCACGCGCACGCCGGTGCCGACGCGGGTCGCCTCGAACGTCACGTTCGGGGTCGGCGCGTGGTCGTCGGGGGTCTCACGTCGTCGCGGCAGGTGCACGTAGGGCGGGCGGGACTTGAACCCGCGATCGTTCGGTTATGAGCCGAGTGCCTTGACCAGCTTGGCTACCGCCCCTCGTCGGGGACCGTCAGGCCACCGACTCCCCACGATACAGCGACTCGAACGTCGCGAGCGTGCGGTTGATGTCGTGTGCCTCGATCATGGCCAGGCTGCGCTCCCGCATCGCCTGGTAGTCGTCGTCGGACGCCTGCAGCACCTGGGCGAGCTTCGCAGCGAGGTCCTGCACGTCGCCCGGCGTGAAGAGGTACCCGTTGCCGTCGATGAGGTGCGGCAGTGCCATCGAGTCCGCGGCGACCACCGGCAGCCCGGACGCCATCGCCTCGAGGGACGAGATGCTCTGCAGCTCGGCGGTCGACGGCATCGCGAAGACGGTGCCGTTCGTCAGCGCCTGGCGCTTCGCCTCGTCCGACACGAAGCCGGCGAAGCGCACCCGGTCCTCGAGTCCGAGTTCCTGCACGAGCGTCTTCAACTTCGGGATCATCTCGCCGCCACCGACGATGGTGAGCGTCGCGTGCAGCTCACTCGGCAGCAGTGGGAGCGCCCGGACGAGCACGTCGAGGTTCTTCTCCGGCGCGACCCGGCCGACGAACACGATGTCGTTCCCCGCGGGGCGACCACTGCGGGCGCTGTAGCGCGACGCGTCGATGCCGCACGAGATCGCGAGGACCTGCTGCCCGGCGATGGCCTCGCGGAGGTAGTCCGCGGCCAGCACCGTCGGCGTCGTGATGGCGTCGGCGAGCCGGTAGGTCTTGGCGGCGTCGTTCCACGCGATCTTCAGCGCGATCGGCAGCGTGCGACGGCCGAACGGGACGTACTCGAGCAGGTTCTCGGGCATGAAGTGGTTGGTGCCGACGATGCGGATGCCGCGCTCGTGGGCCTCCTGCACGATGCCGCGCCCGATGACGATGTGCGACTGGATGTGCAGCACGTCCGGCTGGACGGCGTCGAGGATCGGACCCGTCCACTTGCGGACGCTCCACGGCCACACGAAGCGGAGCCACGCGTGCCACGGCCACTTGTACGACTTCAGCCGGTGGACGGTGAGGACGACGCCGCGGTGCTCCTCGTCGAACGTGCCGTGGTGGGCGCTCGACGCCGGGGCCACGACGTGGACCTCGTGGCCGCGCTCCGCGAGCCCGACGGCGAGCTGCTCGGCGAAGGTCGCGGCGCCGTTGACGTCCGGCGGGAAGGTGTCGGCCGCGATCATGACGCGCAGCGGTCGGGACCCGCCCGTCGCACCCGTCGACTCGGCGGTGGCGGTGGTGGCGTCCTCTGACACGGCTGGCATCGTCCTCTCGTGGGCGGTTGCTGGTCGGGCCTCGACGGTACCGCACGGGCCCGAGCGCCCGCGTCAGCCGCGCGGACGACGCCGACGGCTGACAACGACGACCGACGCTGTCAGCGACCGCGGACAAGACCGCCGACACCGCGAGCCGACCGCGGTCAGTGCCGCGTCTCGGGGTGGTGCTTCGCGAGCAGGAACACGCCCGTGATGGCGATCACCGCAGCGACCAGGAAGCCGACCACCGCGATCCACGGCGCCCCGGCAGCCTCGCCGAGCACGATCACGCCGATGCCCACGGCGACGATCGGGTCGATGACGGTGAGGCCGGCGATCACCAGGTCGGCGGACCCGCTCGAGTACGCGTTCTGCACGAAGTACCCGCCGAGCACCGCGGCGACGATCACCCCGACGACGGCGATCGCGGTCAGCCAGTCGAACGTGCCGTGCAGGAACCGGTTCAGCACGACCTTGGCCAGCGTCGCGACGAAGCCGTAGAGCACCCCGGCCACGACGATGTAGTACATGGCGCTCGCCCGCTTCGCCGCGAAGCGGAACGACAGGAACACGGCCACCAGGACGATCGCCAGCACCACCAGGATCGTCACGAGCTGCTCGTGGGTGATCGCGCTCTCGCGGCCGACGACGGCGGCGATGCCGACGAAGATCCCGACACCGATGATGCAGGTCCAGACCGCCCGTCGCGCCTGCTGTCCGAGCGGCACCCCGGAGGACCGTGACGAGAACCACGTGGTGATGACGAGCGCGACGGCGCCGAGCGGCTGCACGACGATGAGCGGGGCGTTCGTGATGCTGATGAGCTGGAGCACGACGGCCAGACCGAGCATGAGCGTGCCGAGCACCCACCAGCCGCTGCCGAGCAGCCCGAGGACGTGCCGCACCGACAGCCCCTTCGACTGCCGACCGAGCCGGGCCTCGACGCGCTGCACCCCGCGGCTCTGGAACTGCGCTCCGAGCGACAGGAAGACCGCACCGACGAGCGCGACGGGGATCATCAGGGCCTGGAACGGGGTCAGGTTGACCGCGTCCGGGATCGGGAGGTCCGTCGTCACGCGACGAGGCTACCGGTCCTCGCCGGATAACCTGGGTGAATGCCCGTCCTCCCCATCCGCATCACCGGCGAACCCGTCCTCCACGAGCGCGCTGCCGAGGTCACCGCGTTCGACGACGACCTCCGCGCACTGGTGCAGGACATGTACGAGACGATGGACCTCGCCCCCGGGGTCGGTCTCGCGGGTCCGCAGGTCGGGGTCGGCAAGCGCCTGTTCGTGTACTCGTGGACCGACGACGACGAGGTCCTGCACCGCGGGGTCGCGATCAACCCGGTGCTCTGGACCACCCCGCCCGTGCCGGAGACGGTCGAGGAGCTCGACGAGGACGAGGAGTCCGAGGGCTGCCTCTCGATCCCGGGTGAGCGCTTCCCGCTGCGTCGGGCCGAGGGCGCCCTGCTCCGTGCGGTCGACGAGCACGGGGAGCCCTTCGAGGTCGAGGCCCACGGGTGGCTCGCCCGCGTCTTCCAGCACGAGTACGACCACCTGGACGGCTACCTCTACGCCGACCGGCTCGTGCACCCGTACGGCAAGCAGGTCGCGAAGGCGATCCGCAAGAGCAGCTGGGGCGGCCCGGGCAAGTCCTGGCTCCCCGGTCGCGACCACCCCGAGGGCTGACCGCGCGGTCGGCTCCGGCGCACGTCCCAGCGCGGCACCGGCGGTCGGCCGGGAGGCCCGGCTCAGCCCCGGTAGGCCGTCAGCGACTCCTGCAGGCGGTCCCGGTCGGGGTGACCGGGGCAGTACGCGACGAGTCCGGCCGCCAGCTCGGCCTGTTCCGGCGTCGAGACGCCGTCACGCCACGGCGACGCTCCGCGCTCCGCGCAGGTCGCCGCGAGCTCCTCGAGCGTGGCGGTACCGTCGGCCGCCCGGACCGCGGCCCGCTGCTGCGCCGACATCTCGGTGCCCGTGATGCGCTCGGCCCGGCATCCGGTGCGCTCGGCCTCCCACACGGCGGCGTACGTCGTGTACGTCTCCCCCGTGCCGTCGGCGTCGTCACCGGTCGTGTCGCTGCCCGCGCCGCTGCTGTCGTCCGCGGCGCCGCTGCACACGAACGCGAAGACGATCGGCGCGCTGCCCGTCGCGGAGACCTCGGACCGTGCTGCGGAGTCGAGCGAGTCCTCCGGCTCCGGTTGCCCGGCGGTGCACGCGGTGAGCGCCACCGCTCCGAGGACGACGAACGCCGCGGCGAGGGTCCGGCGCACGGTGATCACCTGTGAACGCTAACAGCTTGCGACCGGGCGGCGCCTGCGAGCCAGCCGGAAGCCGAACACCGGCCGCCGCCCAGCGCCGGCTCCGCGCGAGACTCGGCCGTGCGGACACGTTCGTGGTCCGGTGCCCGCGAACGTGTCCGCGGAGCCGAGTCTCGCGGTAGCGCCAAGGGCGCCGGACCCCGGGAACGCAAGAGGCCCCCACCCCGGAGGGTGAGGGCCTGTCGCTCCCCGAGTTGGACTCGAACCAACAACCTGCCGGTTAACAGCCGGCTGCTCTGCCAATTGAGCTATCGAGGATCACTGTCCGCTGGCGAATGCGGTGCGAACAACGGGTAACAGCATAGCAGCACCCCGAGCCCGCTCCGCGCATCGGCCGCGCATCCCGGGCGCGCCGCGTCGTCGAGGTCCCCGGCCGGGCCGGGCGCCGTCGGTGCTCAGTAGCCCGCGACGGGGTCCACGACGCCGACGAACCCGTCACCGGAGCCGGACAGGAACGCGGCGGTGTTCGCCCGGACGCGCTCGGCCAGCAGCGGCGCGACCATGTCCGGGGTGTCGGCCTGGTGCGGCGTGACGACCACACCCGGCTCGTCCCAGAGCGGGTGGCCGTCGGGCAAGGGCTCCGGGTCCGTCACGTCGAGGCCGGCGGCGGCGATCGTGCCCTCGCGCAGCGCCGCGACGAGCGCGTCGGTGTCGACCAGTCCCCCGCGTGCGATGTTCACGAGACGCGCCGAGGGCTTCATGAGTCCGAACCGGCGCGCGTCGAACAGCTTCGCCGTCCCCGAGGTCATGGCTGCCGCGACCACGACCACGTCGGCGTCGGGCAGCACCTCGTCCAGGGCGTCGGTCGTGACCGTGCGGTCGGCTCCCGGTACCGGGTCGTCCGAGCGGCGCACGACCGTCACGGAGACCTCGAACGGGGCGACGAGCCGGATGTACTCCAGGGCGATCCCGCCCGCGCCGATCACCACGACGTTCCGCCCGTAGAGCGACACGCCCTCCGGCTCGGTCGCCCAGGACGTCGCGCGGGCGCGCTTCTGCAGCACCCGGAGCGTCGCGAGCGTCAGCGCGAGGGCGTGCTCGGCGACGGGTTCCGCGTAGGCGCCCTTGGCCGACGTGAAGAGCACCCGGTCCCCGTGCTCCTGGATCAGGTGGGCGAAGGCGTCGACGCCCGCGAAGGGCAGCTGGACCCAGCCGACCGAGGCCCCCTGGTCCAACGCCGCCGCGAGCCCGTCGGGGTCACGGGCGTCGAGCCAGACGATCCCCCGCGTGTCCGCGCCGAGGTCGCCGACCGTGCCGCCGGCGGCCCGCACGGCGTCCGCGTGCAGGTCGGCCGCGGTCGGCAGGATCGCGACCGGTCCGGCCGTGGGTGCGTCGACGGGGAGCGGGGCGCCCGCGTCGGTGACGACCGCGCGGTGTCCGCGGCTGCTCGCCGTGTCGTGTGCGGTCGTGGTGCTCATGCGTTCTCCTGACGCTCGGTCCGGGGAGCGGTGCCCGCCCCGGCACCGACCGGACGACGGGGGGCGGACGAGCGCCGCGGGGCGGTGGTCGCGGTCGGACGACGCTTCACGGGGCGCGACGCGGTCGCGGCGAGCGTCTGCACGTAGGGGTCGACGGGGTTGTCGAGGACCTCGTCGAAGGTGCCGAGCCCGACCAGGCGGCTCTCGGCGAGCACACCGACGCGGTCCGCGAGCGCCCGGGCCTCGCGGAGGTCGCTCGACACCACGACGGCCGAGAACTGCCGACCGCGCTGCAGGTTCGTCAGGGCCTCGAGCACCGACTGACGGACCAGGACGTCGACGCCGCGTGCGGGTTCGTCGGCGACGAGGAGCTGCGGCTCGAGGATGAGCGCGCGTGCGAGGGCGACACGCTGCCGCTGCCCGCTCGACAGCTCCCACGTGTTCAGGCGCATGATGCCGAGGGGCAGGTGCACGGCGTCGACCAGTCGCGCGACCATGAGCCCGGCCTCCTTGCGGTCGAACCGCCGGTCGCGCAGGTAGATCGGTTCGGCGATCGCCTCGCCCACGGTCAGGTCGGGGCTCAGCCGGTCGGCGCCGTCCTGCGGCAGGTACCCGATGCGGCCGGTCAGCCGCTGCGCCTTCCGCGAGGACGGGCGGAGCCCGCGCACGTGCTGACCGAGCACGGTGAGCTCACCGCCGACGATCTGTCGCCGGTGCGCACCCTCGCCCTCGCCGGTCGCGCCGAGCTGCCCGGCGATCGCGGCGGCGAAGGTGCTCTTGCCGGAACCGGACTCACCGATGAGCGCGAGGATCTCGCCCTGGCGGACGGTCAGGCTGACCCCGTCGACCGCGCGGATCGGCTCCGATCCGCGGACGCCCCGGTACTCGATCGAGACGTCGTCTGCGACGACCGCCGGGCCGTTCACCGCGATCATGGGTCCCCTTCCGCGCCGCCCCCTGGCGGCGGTTGCGCGACGGACCGGTGTCGCGTCGTCGGTGGTTCGCCGGAGGTGACCGGCCGGGAGGCGCGGCGTGCGTCGACGACGCAACGCCGTGCCTCCCGGCCGGTCGCGTCGGGTCAGGACCCGGCGTTCTCCAGTGCCACCAGCGTACGCCGTCGCTCCGCCTGTTCCGCCGGGTCCGGCACGGGCAGCGACGCGAGCAGCCGCTGCGTGTAGGGGTGCTTCGGCGCACCGAGGACCTCGGCGGTGGTGCCCGTCTCCACCAGGTCGCCGCGGTACAGCACCGCGATGCGGTCCGACAGTGCGCCGACGACCGCGAGGTCGTGGCTGATGAACAGCGACGCGAACCCGAGGTCCTGCTGCAGCTCGAGGAAGAGCTCCAGCACGCGGGCCTGCACCGACACGTCGAGCGCGCTCGTCGGTTCGTCCGCGATGAGCAGCTTCGGCCGGAGTGCGATCGAACGCGCGAGCGAGGCGCGCTGCCGCTGGCCACCGGACAGCTCGTGCGGGTACCGGTCGCCGTAGGACGCCGGGAGCTGCACCATCTCGAGCAACTCGCCGACGCGCTTGCGGGCGGCTCGGGGGTTCCGCACCTCGCCGTGCACGACGAGCGGCTCGGCGACGCACTCGGCGATCGTGAGCAGCGGGTTGAACGAGGTCGCCGGGTCCTGGAACACGAACCCGATGTCCTTGCGGTGCCGCTTGAAGTCCCGCTCGCGGTACCCGAGCATCTCGGTGCCGAGGACCTCGAGCGACCCGCCGGTGACGCGGGTGAGCCCCGCGATGGCCCGACCGATCGTCGTCTTGCCGGAGCCCGACTCCCCCACCAGCCCGAGCACCTCGCCGGGACGGACGTCGAGGTCGACGCCCTTCACGGCCCTGAAGGCGGGCGAACCGAGGCGGCCCGGGTACTCGATCTCGAGCCCCTTCGCGCTGACGAGGGGCTCGACGTCGGTCGCGATCACCGCTCGGCGGGCCGTCCCGGTCGAGGCCTCCAGCCGGGGCACGGCGGCGAGCAGGCGCTTCGTGTAGTCGGCCTGCGGGTCCGCGAAGAGCTGCGCGACCGGTGCCTCCTCCACGACCTCGCCCTGGTACATGACGGCGACCCGGTCGGCCAGGTCGGCGACCACGCCCATGTTGTGCGTGATGATGACGATGGCGGCGCCGAACTCGTCGCGGCAGCGCCGGAGCAGGTCGAGGATCTCGGCCTGCACGGTGACGTCGAGCGCGGTGGTCGGCTCGTCGGCGATGATCACGCTCGGCTCGAGGGCCAGTGCACTCGCGATGACAACGCGCTGCTTCTGCCCGCCGGAGAACTGGTGCGGGTAGTGGTCGACCCGCGTCTCCGGGTCGGGGATGCCGACGCGTCGCAGGTAGTCGATCGCCTTCGCGCGGGCGTCCTTCTTCGAGACGCCGCCGTGCGCCCGGAGGCCCTCGGCGATCTGCCACCCCACCGTGAAGACCGGGTTGAGCGCGGTCGACGGCTCCTGGAAGACCATCGCACCGGCCGTGCCGCGGAGTTCGCGGAGCTTGGCCGACCCGACGCTGACCACGTCGGTGCCGTCGAGGTACACCGCACCACCGAGCGTCGCCGTCTCGGGCATCAGCCGCAGCATGCTGCGGGCCGTGACCGACTTGCCGGAGCCGGACTCGCCGACCAGCGCGAGGACCTCGCCCGGACGGACGTCGAGACTGACGCCCTTGACCGCGTCGACGGCACCGCCGTCGGTCGCGAAGGTGACGGTCAGGTCGTCGACGACCGCGACCGGTCGGTCCTGCTGGTCGTTCGCTGCGTCGGTCATGCCGTCGCCCCTTCCGTGCTGGCGGCCTGCTTCCGCGAGACCAGCTGCTTCAGCCTCCTCCGGGCGCGCAGGCGCGGGTCCGAGATGTCGTTGAGGCTCTCGCCGATGAAGGTCACGCCGAGCACGAGCACGACGATCGCGACGCCGGGGAACACACCGGTCCACCAGACGCCCGACGCGACGTCCGACAGCGCGCGGCTGAGGTCGTAGCCCCACTCCGCGCCGCTGGTCGGGCCGATGCCGAACCCGAGGAAGCCGAGGCCGGCCAGGGTGAGGATCGCGTCGGAGGCGTTCAGCGTCAGGATGAGCGGCAGGCTCCTGGTGCTGTTGCGCAGCACGTGGCGGGTCATGATGCGCCACGGGTTCGTGCCGATGACCCGCGCGGACTCGACGAACGCCTCGTTCTTCAGGCGCACCGCCTCGGCACGCACGACCCGGAAGTACTGCGGGACGTAGACGACGGTGATCGAGATCGCCGCCGCGACGATGCCGCCCGTGTAGCTCGAGTTGCCGCCGGAGATGACGATCGACACGACGATGGCGAGCAGCAGCGAGGGGAACGCGTAGATCGCGTCGGCGACGACGACGAGGACCCGGTCGAGCCAGCCGCCGACGTACCCCGACACCATGCCGAGGATGACCCCGATCGTGATCGACACGACGACCGCGACGATGACGACGAGCACCGCGGTGCGCGCGCCGAAGACGACGCGGCTGAACACGTCGAAGCCACCGACCGTGGTGCCCCAGACGTGCTCGGCGCTCGGCGGGGCGGTGCGCGGGAAGCCCTGGCCGTCGGCGCCCTGCAGCTGACCGAAGCCGTACGGGGCGATGAGCGGCGCGGCGAGGGCGACGATCAGGTACAGGGCGCAGATGACCACGCCGGTGATGAGCATGGCGCGCTGCCAGCCGGTGCTCCTGCGGAGCTGGACCACCACGGGCAGCCGCTTCCAGAGCGGCTCGTGGCGGTCGACGAGCGAGGTGTCGGCCATCGCTAGAACCTCACTCTCGGGTCGATCAGCGCCGCGACGACGTCGACGACGAAGTTCGTCACGGCGACGATCACGGCGAGCATCGCGACGATGCCCTGGACCGCGACGAAGTCGCGGGCCGACAGGTACTGGTTGAGCTGGAAACCGAGCCCGCGCCAGCCGAACGTGGTCTCGGTGAGCACCGACCCACCGAGCAGCATGGCGATCTGCAGACCCATCACGGTGATGATCGGGACCAGCGCCGGACGGAAGGCGTGCGTCCGGACGAGCCGGGCCTCCCGGACGCCGCGCGAGCGGGCCGCGTCGACGTACTCGGATCCGAGCGAGCCGATCATGTTGGCACGGACCAGACGCAGGAAGATGCCGGCGGTGAGCAGGCCGAGCGTCAGCGCGGGCAGGACGGCGTGCGACAGTACGTCGCCGATCACCTGCGCGTTGCCGGTGCGGAGTGCGTCGATGAGGTAGATGCCGGTGGCACCCGGGATGTTGTCGAGGATGAGCGACACCCGGGTGGAGGCGCGGTCACCGAGCGGCAGCCAGCCGAGCCAGACGGAGAAGACGAGCTTGAGGAGCAGACCGCCGAAGAACACCGGCGTCGCGTACGTCAGGATCGCGAGCGCTCGGAACAGCACGTCCGGCCACTTGTCGCGGACGTACGCCGCGAGCATGCCGAGCGGGATGCCGAGGACGAGGGCGACGATGAGCGCGTAGAAGACCAGCTCCGCGGTCGCGCCGCCGTACGTGACGATGACCTCGGTGATCGGACGGTTGTCGGTCGACGTCGTGCCGAAGTCCCCGCGCACGATGCCGCCGAGGTACTCGAGGTACTGGACGATGACCGGCCGGTCGTAGCCGGCGGCGTGCAGACGTTCCTGGAGCTGCGAGGGCGTCAGACGGCCACCGACCGAGGCGGTGATCGGGTTCCCGATGACGCGCATCAGGAAGAAGACGAGCGTCACCAGGATGAACACCGTCGGGAAGATGAGGAGGAAGCGGACCAGGATGTACCGACCGAGCCCGCCGCCCTGCCCACGGGCACGTCGCTGTGCCTGGGGCTTGGTGGGGTCGGTGGCCAGCTCCGGTGTCGCCTCGGGGGTGCTGAGGGTCACGGGGACGGGTGCCTTTCGGTGCCGTTCGGGACGTGGCCACGGGGGCGCTCCTCGTGGGAACGCCCCCGTGGGCCGACGCCGGTCTTACTTGGAGAGGGTGGCGTAGCGGAACTTGTACGAGGAGTCGAGGGTCAGGCCCTTGACGTCCTTGCCCGCGACCGCCACGGACTTGCCCTGCAGGAGCGGCAGCGTCGAGATCTGCGTGGCCTCGCGCTCCTGCGCCTGCTCGATGAGCTGCGCGCGCTTGTCCTTGTCGGACTCCTGCTGCTCCTCGGAGATCAGCTTCTGGATCTCCGGGTCGTCGTAGTGGTTCTGCACGAAGTTGTCCTTCGTGAAGAACGGCGACAGGTAGTTGTCGGCGTCCGAGAAGTCCGGGAACCACCCGAGCTGGTACACCGGGTAGGAGTCCTTCGTCCGCTCCTGCGCGTAGGTCGTGTAGACCGTCGACTGGATCTTCACGGAGAACAGGCCCGAGTTCTCGAGCTGCGTCTTGAGCTCGGCGTACTCGTCGTCCGACGTCGAACCGTAGTGGTCGGGCGCGTACTGGATGTCGAGCTGCACCTTGCCGGTGACACCGGCCTTCGACAGCGTCTCCTTCGCCTTGTCGACGTCGGGGCCGCCCTTGCCGTTGCCGTAGAGCTCCTCGAACGGCTTCGCGGCACCGGTCAGGCCGTCCGGCACCATCGAGTAGACCGGCGAGTACGTGTTGTTGTAGACGTCCTTCGCGATCTTCTCGCGGTCGACGACGTCGGCCACGGCCTGGCGCACGGCGAGGGCCTTCGCCTCGTCCGCGTCGGACTGGCTCGCGCCGAACGGCTGCGTGTTGAAGTTGAAGACCAGGTAGCGGATCTCGCCACCGGGGCCGTCGGTGACCTTGACGGAGTCGTCCTTGCGCAGGTCGGCGATGTCGGTCGGCGTCAGCGAGCGGTACGCCACGTCGACGTCGCCCTTCTGCACGGCGAGCTTCAGGTCGGTCTCCTTGGTGTAGTAGCTGGCGGTGACCTCCTTGGTCTTCGCCTTGCCGAGGAGCCCGTCGTACTCGGGGTTCGCCGAGTACTGGATGGTGTCGTTCTCCTTGTACGAGGTGATCTCGTACTGCCCGGCGAACGCCTTGCCCTTGACGATGTCCGCCGCCGGGGTGAGCTCGTCCGCCGAGAAGACCTGCTCGTCGACGATCGGGCCTGCGGGGCTCGAGAGCACCTGCGGCCAGGTCTGGTCGGCGTGGTCGAGGTTGAAGACGACCGTGGTGTCGTCCGGGGTCTCGATGCTCTTGAGGTTGGCGAGCAGCGACTGCGGACCGTTCTCGTTGTTGATCTTCAGCTCGCGCTCGAACGAGAACTTGACGTCACTCGAGGTGAGGTCGTTGCCGTTCGCGAACTTCAGCCCGCTCTTGAGCTTCACCGTGTAGGTCGTGTCGTTCGTGAACTCGCCGCTCTCGGCGATGTCCGGCTTGACGTCGGGGCTGCCGACGGGGGTGTTCATCAGGAACGGGAACACCTGGTTCTGCACGGCGAAGGAGCCGTTGTCGTAGGACCCGGCCGGATCGAGGGACGTGACCTTGTCCGTCGTGCCGATGCTCAGGCCGTTGAGGTCGGTGTCGGAGACGCTGCTGCTCGCGCAGCCCGTCAGCACCAGCGCCGTCGCTGCTGCCCCGGCGCCGAGCGCGATGCCGCGCCTGCCCCACTTGGATACGGATGCCATGTCCGCTCTCTCTCTCGGTGATGGTTCGCAAGGGGTCCCGCGGAGGGCGGTGGATCGACTGTGAGGCCCGCCGGGAACGCTCATTGGTACCACCCTGACACGGAAGTCCACGATTCGAGGGACATTTGTTTACACCCTTGTAATGCACGACCGCGTCGCGTGGCGCATGATGCGCGCGTCACCGAGCGGCGTGTCGCGCACGAAAGTTGCGTGGTGCAACGGGGACGGGGGCGGCCGCTGCCTGCCACCGGGCGGGCGGGCGGCTGCCTGCGGCCGGCTGCCCGCTGCCCGCTGCCGGCTGCCCGCTGCCGAGCGGGCGAGATCCGTCACGCTCGACCTCCCCGGCCGACACATCCCACCCACCCGACGTCACGCGCGCGGCACGTCCTGCCCGCTCTGCGCCGGTCGGTGGTGCTCGCCTCCTGGTGGCACGACTTGCCGCTCAGTTCGGGCCGCGGCGGCGGGTCGTGCGACCAGGACGACCGCACACGGCACGTCGTGCGACCGGAACGGCCAGTGCGAGTGGCCGGGCCACGGCGGGACACCGAGCGGGCGGAGTACGTCACCCTCGGCGTCTCCGGGCACCGATCCCCACCCGCTCGACGTCATCCACGCGGCGATACCTGCCCGCTGCGGCGGCGGCGACGGCGGCGGCGGCGACGGCGACGGCGACGGCGGATGGTGCTCGCGCCCTGGTCGCGTGACCTGCCGCTCAGTTCGGGTCGCGGCGGCGAGTCCTGCGACCAGATCGACCGCACGCGGCAGGTCGCGCGACCCTGGGGTCCAGCACGAGTGGCCGCGTGACCCTGGGGTCCAGCACGAGTGGTCGCGCGACCCTGGGGTCCAGCACGAGTCGCCGCGCGACCGTGCGGGCCAGCACGAGTGGTCGCGCGACCGAGCGGGCCAGCACGAGTGGCCGGGCGACGACGCGCTGCCGCCCCTCGCGGGACGGCTCAGCCCTGCGCTGCCGCCTCGGCGTCGGCGCGGAGGCGCATCCGCTGCGCGTCGATGTCGACGAGCTGGCGCTGGATCTCGGCGCGCCGGTCGGACTGCTCGTGCGGGTCGGCCCGCTGCAACTGCCCGAGCAGCGAGGCCTTGCGGGCGAGCAGGTCCCGCTCGACCAGTGCCACGACGATGCTCCGGGCGTAGAGCGCCAGGTCCTCGTCGGTGCGAGCCGGGATCGGCGCGAGTGCGAGCTCCTGCACGAGACCGCGGAACGGCGCCGGCACGTCCTGCAGCAACCGGTCGAGCCAGTCCCCCGCACCGATCGAGTCGACGTTGGCGACCACGGCGTCCCGCACGACCGACAGCATCGGCGCCGAGAACGTCGCGCCGGCCGCGAGCCAGATGAGCGGTGCGCCCACGTACCCGGGCTGCTGCACCATCGCCATCACGGCGTCGCGCTCCATCCGGGTGATCGGGTCGTTCGGCAGCAGCCGCAGACCGGCCACGGGCTCCTCGGGCGGGGCGACCAGCTCGCCACCGGGACCGGCCTGACCGACCGGCACCGGGCCTCCCGTCCGGTCGGTGCGCGCTGCGGACGCGCGCTGACGCGCCGAGTCGACCGCCCGCCGGACGTCCGGGATGTCCATGCCGAGCCACCCGGCGAGTTCGCGGACGTACCCCTGCGTGAGGGAGCGGTCGCGGATCCCGGCGAGGACCGGCGCGGCGGCCCGCAGTGCGCTGACCCGCCCCTCGACGGTCTCGAGGTCGTGGCCGTCGAGCGTCCGACGGATCATGAACTCGAACATCGGGCGCTTCGCGCTGACGAGCCGGCGGATCGCGTCGTCGCCTCGCGCGAGTCGGAGGTCGCACGGGTCGAGCCCGCCGGGAGCCACCGCGACGTAGGTCTGCGCGGCGAAGCGCTGCTCCTCGGCGAACGCCCGCGAGGCGGCACGCTGCCCGGCCTCGTCGGGGTCGAACGTGAAGACCACCTCGCCGTTGGCGTTCGGGTCGGCACCGCTGACGTCGCCGAGCATCGGCCGGAGGACCTTGATGTGGTCGACACCGAACGAGGTGCCGCACGTCGCGACGGCGGTCGTCACACCGGCGAGGTGGCACGCCATGACGTCGGTGTAGCCCTCGACGATCACGACCTGCTTGCCCTTGGAGATGTCCTTCCGGGCGAGGTCGAGCCCGTAGAGGACCTGGCTCTTGTGGTAGATCGGCGTCTCGGGGGTGTTGAGGTACTTCGGGCCCTTGTCGTCGTCGAGCAGCCGACGCGCGCCGAAGCCGATCGTCGCACCGGTCACGTCACGGATCGGCCACACGAGGCGTCCGCGGAACCGGTCGTACGGCGAGCGGTCACCCTGTCCGGCGAGTCCCGCCGCGAGGATCTCGTCCATCGAGAACCCACGGCCCCGCAGGTGCTCACGCGTGGCGTCGTACGACTGCGGCGCGAAGCCCACGCCGAAGTGCTGCGCTGCCGCGGGGTCGAAGCCGCGCTCCCCGAGGAAGCGTCGCGCGGGCTCGGCAGCCGCCGAGGTGAGCTGCGACTGGTAGAACTCGAGCGCTGCCTCGTTCGCGGCGATCAGCCGCGCGCGCTGGTTGTAGTCGGTGCGCGGGCCGTCGCCCTCTTCGTAGTGGAGCGTGAAGCCGATCTTCGCGGCCATGCGCTCGACCGCTTCCTGGAACGTCGTGTGGTCCATCTTGATGATGAACTCGAAGACGTCGCCGTCCTCGCCGCACCCGAAGCAGTGGTACCGGCCGACCTGCGGCCGCACGTGGAACGACGGGGAGCGCTCGTCGTGGAACGGGCAGAGACCCTTCAGCGAGCCGACGCCCGCCGACTTCAGCGTGACGTGGTCGCCGACGACGTCGGCGATGTTGACACGCGAGCGGACCTCGTCGATGTCGTTCCGCGCGATCCTGCCAGCCACCCCTCGATCCTAGTTCGTGCGGCCGGTGCCGGAGGACGGTCCGTGTCCGCCTGTGGAGAGCACGACGGCCGGGAGGCGCGGTGCACGATCAGCACGCGCCCCACCTCGGTCGGTGCGCACGTCGACACGCGCGGCGGCCGGGCAGGAGCCACTCCGGTCCCAGCGAGACGGCGCCGTCCGCCCGGGACGGTGCCGGGTCGACGAACCGGACCCAGATCCGACGGCGTCTCGCCCTCACGGCGGCGTCCCGTCCACACGGCGGCGTCTCGCGCGCCGGCGTCAGACCGCGATGTGCGTCGTCTCCCGGTCCCCCACCACGAGTCGCTTGTGCCACGCCAGCGCCCCCTGGTCCGTCAGGCTCGCGACCTGGTCGACCACGGCCCGCAGCCGCCCGGCGTCGTCGGACGCCGAACGCCAGTCCGCCGCGAAGCCCGGCTCGAGGTCCGCACTGCCCGTCGCCGCCAGGGCGTCGAGCAACTCGGTGAGCACGCGACGCTGGTCCTCGTACACGGGCTGCCGATTGCCCTGCGTCATGACGAACGCCGCGACGATGCCCTTCAGCACCGCGATCTCGCCGATGATCTCCGGCGGGGTGACGACCGAGGCCGCGAACCGCACGAGGGACCCGGACGCGTAGGACTCGCGAGTCGCCGCCGTCGCCGTCCGCGCGAACCGTCCGATGAGCTGCGAGGTGAGGTTCTTGAGCCGCGCCATGTCCCGCCGCGACCCGTCGTACGACGTCATCCACAGCGGCAGCGACCGGAGCCGGTCGAAGGCCTCGAGCAGTTCGTCACGGCTGAGGTCCGACCCGACCCAGGCGTGCATCGCGGTGACGATGTCGTTCTCGCCGACCCGGTCGCCCAGGGCCGCGACGTCGATGAAGCCCGCGACGACGGCGTCCTCGAAGTCGTGCACCGAGTAGGCGATGTCGTCGGACAGGTCCATGACCTGCGCCTCGATGCACCGCTGCCGACGCGGAGCACCGCGCCGGAGCCACGCGAAGGCGTCGTGGTCGTCGTCGTAGAACCCGAACTTGGTGCGCCCCGACGATGCCTCGGCGACGCCCTGCGCCGCCGGCCACGGGTACTTGCAGCTCGCGTCGAGCGAGGCCCGGGTGAGGTTGAGCCCGTACGGACGCTCGTCGTCCGGCCCGTCGCCGTAGACCTTCGGCTCGAGGCGGGTCAGCAACCGCAGCGTCTGGGCGTTGCCCTCGAAGCCGCCGATGTCCGCCGCCCAGGCGTTGACGGCGGTCTCGCCGTTGTGCCCGAACGGCGGGTGCCCGATGTCGTGCGCCAGGCACGCGGTGTCGACGACGTCGGGGTCGAGCCCGAGGGAGTCGGCGAGCTCGCGCCCGACCTGCGCGACCTCGAGCGAGTGCGTCAGGCGGTTGCGGGCGAAGTCGAGTCCGGTGGTCGGGCTGAGCACCTGGGTCTTCGCGGCGAGGCGTCGGAGCGCGCTCGAGTGCAGCAGGCGGGCGCGGTCCCGGGCGAAGTCGGAGCGACGGTTGCCGTGGGTCTCGGGCAGCCAGCGCTCCGCGTCGGCCGGCCCGTACGAAGCGGTGGCGCTCATCCGCCGCTGTGGTGCAGCTCGGCGGCGGCGAGCACCTTGCGGAACTCGGCGTCCACGTCGCGCGACTCGAGCCAGCGGTCCGGCAGCGCCGTGCGCTTCGGGTGGCCGGCGCGGCCTCGCGGGCCCTCGACGTCGGCACCGGGGTACGGCGCGGACCAGTCGAGCTGCCCGAGCAGGTCGTCGATCTCCTGCAGGCTCGAGGCCATGGAGAGCGCCGAGCGGACGTCGCCGCCGATCGGGTACCCCTTGAAGTACCAGGAGACGTGCTTCCGGGCGTCGCGGCACCCGTGGTCCTCGGACCCGAAGAACTCGACGAGCAGCTCGGTGTGTCGACGGAAGGCGGTCGCGACGTCGCCGAGCGAGGGCATCGCGCGCACGTCCTCACCGCGGAACGCCGCCGCCAGGTCGCCGAACAGCCACGGCCGACCCAGGCAGCCGCGGCCGACCACGACACCGTCGCAGCCGGTCTCGTCGACCATGCGCAGGGCGTCGGCGGCGGACCAGATGTCGCCGTTGCCGAGCACCGGGATGTCGGTGATCGTCTCCTTCAGCGTGGCGATCGCGGACCAGTCCGCCTGCCCCGAGTAGTGCTCGTTCGCGGTGCGGGCGTGCAGCGAGATCGCGGCGACACCGGCGTCGCGGGCGATGCGTGCCGCGTCGAGGTAGGTCAGGTGGTCGGCGTCGATGCCCTTGCGCATCTTCACCGTGACCGGGACGTCGCCGGCGGCCTTGACCGTCTTCTCGACGAGGTCCTTGAAGAGGTCGGTCTTCCACGGCAGGGCCGCTCCCCCGCCCTTCCGCGTGACCTTCGGCACCGGACACCCGAAGTTGAGGTCGATGTGGTCGGCGCGGTCCTCGCCCACCAGGATCGTCGCCGCCTCGGCCACGGTGTTCGGCTCGACGCCGTACAGCTGGATGGACCGCGGCGTCTCCGACTCGTGGTGCTGGATGAGCTGCATCGACACCGGAGTCCGTTCGACCAGCGCCCGCGAGGTGATCATCTCGCAGACGTACAGTCCGGCGCCGTACTCGCGGCAGAGCCGGCGGTAGGCCATGTTCGTGATGCCCGCCATCGGCGCGAGCACGACCGGCGCCTCGACCTCGATGGGGCCGATGCGCAGGGGCTTCGCCGTGCGGGGCGCCGTGGTGGGCGCGTCGGTGATCGTCATACGTGCTCCATTCTCCCACGCGTGTCCGCGCCGGTAGCGTTCTCCACATGACCGACTCCGCGATCGCCCGGTTCGACGCCGACGCCGCCGCCCGAGGGCTCGCGGTGGACGTCGTCCAGCGCCCCGCCGCCGACTCCCTCGAGGGTGCCGCCGCCCTGCTCGGCATCGACCCGAGCGACATCGTGAAGACGCTCGTCGTCAAGCGTCACGACGGTGGCTTCCTGCTCGCGCTGGTGCCGGGCGGCCGCAGCATCGCCTGGAAGAAGCTCCGCACCGTCGTCGGCGTCAACAAGCTGTCGATGCCCGACGCAGCGACCGCGCTCGAGGCCTCGGGCTACGAGCGCGGCACGATCACGCCGATCGGCGCGACCGGCGACCTGCCGGTGTACGCCGACGAACGCGTCCTGGGCCGCCGCATCGCGCTCGGTGCCGGCCGGCACGGCGCGAGTGCCTTCGTCGACGGCGACGCGCTCGTCGCCGCCTACGACGCGACCGTCGCCGACATCACCGATGAGGAGCCCGTCCGCTAGCGGACGGCTCAGTCGGGGACCTCGGTCCAGTCGCCCTCGGCACCGGGGACGAAGCAACTGTCACCCTCGCAGACCGGCGCACCGCCGGGCGTGACGAGCGTGAGCAGGGCGGGTCGCGCCTCCCGGTCGTCGGCCTGGAGGCCCGGCTCGACCGGGCCGGTCGTCGTCACGCCGGTCACCGGGTCGCCTCCGCGTCCGCGGTCGCGTCGTCCGCGGCACGCTGCTGCTGCGCCGCGAGCTCCTCGGGCGTCACGTCGCGGAGCGCGACGACCTGGCGGAGCACCTGCTCGAACGCCGCCGGGTCCTGTGCGCCGGAGACGCCGTACTTGCCGTCGATGACGAAGAACGGGACGCCGTTGATCCCGAACGCCTGCGCCTGGGCCTGGTCGGCCCGGACGGCGGCGAGCTGGGCGTCGTCGCGCAGGGTCGCCAGGACCTCGTCGCGGTCCAGACCGATCGAGGCGCCGAGGTCGGCCAGGGACTCGTCCTGTCCGACGTGCTCGCCGCGCTCGAAGTACGCGGTGAAGAGGCGCTCGACCATCTCGAGCTGCTTGCCGTGCTGCTTCGCCAGGTGGATGACCTGGTGCGCCTTGACGGTGTTCGTGTGGCGCAGTGCGTCGTAGTCGTAGTGCAGCCCGACGGACGAGGCGATGCCGGCGACCTGGTCGATCATCTGCTGTGCCTGCTGCACCGGCAGGCCCTTGTGCTGCGAGAGGAACTCGGCCTCGGTGCCCTCGAAGTCGACCGGGGTGTCCGGGCTCAGCTCGAACGAGTGGTACTCGACCTCGACCGGCTGGGCCTCGGGCGAGGAGGCGAACGCGGCGACGCCGGCCTCGAACTTCCGCTTGCCGATGTAGCACCAGGGGCATGCGATGTCCGACCAGACATCGACCTTCACAGACTCGTTCACACGAGGTGCAAGCCCGGCCCCTGCCCGCGCATTCCCGCGGTCACGACCCGCTCCTCGCGCACCGTGTCTCGTGCGCCGTGTCTCGTGCGCCGTGCACAACGAGAGGCACCCCGAACAACGCGATTCCGTGGTTCGGGGTGCTTTCGGTTGTGCAGCGGCAGGTCGCACCGGCGATCGCTGACCGCGGCAGCGGCAGCGGCAGGTGCTGCCGCAGCAGCCGCGCGCGCTACGCGCCGAGGAGGCGCTGCGCCAGGTAGCCCTGCAGCTGGTCGAGCGAGACGCGCTCCTGCGACATGGTGTCGCGCTCACGCACCGTGACCGCCTTGTCGTCGAGCGTGTCGAAGTCGACCGTGATGCAGAACGGCGTGCCGATCTCGTCGTGGCGACGGTAGCGACGACCGATCGCGCCGGCGTCGTCGAAGTCGACGTTCCAGTGCTTCCGCAGGTCGTCGGCGAGCCCGCGCGCCACCGGCGACAGCTGCTCGTTGCGGGACAGCGGGAGCACCGCGGCCTTGACCGGCGCCAGCCGCGGGTCGAGGCGCAGGACGGTGCGCTTGTCGACGCCGCCCTTCGCGTTCGGGGCCTCGTCCTCGTGGTACGCGTCGAGCAGGAACGCCATGAGCGCACGGGTGAGCCCGAACGACGGCTCGATGACGTAGGGCACGTACTTCTCGTTCGCGGCCTGGTCGAAGAAGCGCAGGTCCTTGCCCGACGACTCGATGTGGTTGTTCAGGTCGAAGTCGGTGCGGTTCGCGACGCCCATGAGCTCGCCCCACTCGGAGCCGGCGAACCCGAAGCGGTACTCGATGTCCGCGGTGGCGTCCGAGTAGTGCGCGCGCTCGCCGTCGGGCACGTCGAAGCGTCGCAGGTTCTCGGGGTCGATGCCGAGGTCGGTGAAGAACGCCACCGCGTCGGCGATCCACTGCTCGTAGTGGGTGTCGACGTCGGCCGGCGGCACGAAGTACTCGATCTCCATCTGCTCGAACTCGCGCGTGCGGAAGATGAAGTTGCCGGGCGTGATCTCGTTGCGGAACGCCTTGCCGACCTGGCCGATGCCGAACGGGGGCTTCATGCGGCTCGTCGTGACGACCTGCGCGAAGTCGACGAAGATGCCCTGCGCCGTCTCCGGGCGGAGGAAGTTCAGCCCTTCCTCGGACTCGACCGGGCCGAGGTAGGTCTTGAGCATGCCGGAGAACTCGCGCGGCTCGGTCCACTCACCGCGGGTGCCGCAGTTCGGGCACGGCACCTCGGCCATGCCGCCCTCGGGCACTCGACCCTTCTTCGCCTCGAACGCCTCGAGCAGGTGGTCTTCGCGGAACCGGTGGTGGCAGTGCAGGCACTCGACGAGCGGGTCGGTGAAGGTGGCGACGTGACCCGAGGCCTCCCACACCTTGCGGGGCAGGATCACGGCGGAGTCGAGGCCGACCATGTCGCCGCGGCCGCGGACGAACCGCTGCCACCACTGGCGCTTGATGTTCTCCTTCAGCTCGACGCCGAGGGGCCCGTAGTCCCACGCGGAGCGGGATCCGCCGTAGATCTCCCCCGACTGGAAGACGAAGCCACGGCCCTTGGCCAGGGCGATGACGCTGTCGAGACGGGAGGACGGTGCCAAGAGGACTCCTGATTTCGCCGGACTGGGTGCCCGGTGCGGGAACGGTACCGGGCAAGCGTACCGGCCCCGCGGCGACCGACGGACGCCGGTCGCGCACCCGTGGACGGCCCGGCTCACCCCGCGGGACGGAACCCCTCCACCGCGCCCAGCACCGCGACGACCCGGTCGACGTCGGCGTCGTCGTTCCACAGGTGGAAGGCCAGGCGCAGCCGGCCCGCCCGTCCGCTCGCCGTGACCCCCGCCGCGGTCAGGGCGCGGAGGGCCGACCCGTCCGGGTCGGGGAAGGTCGTGATCGCCTGACCGGACCGGGGCGTCTCGAGCGCGTCGGCGAGCCGGTCCGTGCGACCGGTCGCGTGCCTCCAGGCCGAACCGGCGTCGACGGACGCGAGGTGTCGCAGGGCGGCGACCGCCCCCGGCCACGCCTGCCATGCCGGGGACACGTCGAAACGGCGGGCGTCGTCGGCGAGCTGCATGGTCGGGCCGTAGCACGAGGACCAGACGTCCGCTCCCGCGTACCAGCCGGCCTGCACGGGGCGGACGCGCTCCAGCGCCGCATCGGAGAACGTCGCGAAGGCGACGCCGCGCGGTGCGCACAACCACTTGTAGGCGTGCGTGACCGTGACGTCGAACGGCGCGGCGGACACCGGCAGGACGCCCGCGGCCTGGGTGAGGTCGCAGAGGGTGAGGGCACCGGCGGCGCGCGCCACGTCGAGGACCGGGGCGGGGTCGGTCACCACGCCGGTGGCGGACTGCACGGCGGACCAGGCGACGAGCGCGGTGCCCGGGCGGACGGCGTCGGCGAGTCGCTCGAGCGGGACACTGCGGACCGTGACGCCGCGGTGCGCCTGCACGAGGAACGGGAAGACGATCGACGAGAAGTCGCCGTCGGGGACGACGACCTCGGCACCGTCCGGCAGTGACGCAGCGACGAGTGCCACCATCGCCGAGGTCTGCGACCCCGTCGCCACCCGTGCGGCGTCCACGCCGACGATGCCCGCGAAGAGCGCACGGCCCTCCTCGACCAGGGCGCCGTACGTCGCGGGCGAGGTCGCGGCGCGCGACCACGCGTCGAGGTCCGCCCGCTGTGCGGCCAGGGTGCCGAGCGTGGGGAGCCCGGCGGTGCAGGCGGCGAGGTAGCCCGATCCGTCGACGAAGGAGTCCATACCCCCAGGCTCCGACGGCCGGCGCCATCACGCCAGGGCAGGCTTCTTCGGGGACCCATAACATCGTGTTGTGGAGTCCATCGAACCGCAGCTGCTCCGGGTCCTGCTCGCCGTGCGTGACGGCGGGTCGATCAGCCGTGCGGCCGCGGCGCTCGGCTACAGCCAGCCCGCCGTCAGCCAGTTGCTCACACGCGCCGAACAGCGGCTCGGGCACGACCTCGTGCTCCGCGGCGGCCGCGGCGCGACCCTGACGGAGTCCGGGCGCGTCCTCGCCGACCACGCCCTGCACGTCGAGGCGGCCCTGGCCGCAGCACGCGAGGACCTCGACGCGGTCGGCGGTCTCGCCCGCGGGCGGGTGCGGCTCGCCGGCTTCCCGAGCGCGTCGTCGACCCTCGTGCCCCCGGTGCTCGCGGCGCTGGCGACGGACAGCCCCGGGGTGGTGACGTCGTACGTCGAGGCCGAGCCGCCCGAGGCCGTCGAACTGCTCCGGCGCGGCGAGGTCGACGTCGCCCTGACCTTCTCGCACGCACTGCAGGACGACGCCGCGAACGATCCGACCCTGACCACGCGCGTGCTCGGGCGCGATCCGCTCGCGCTCGTCACCGCCGCGGATGCGGTGCCGACCGGGGACCGGGCAGCCGACCTCGCCGCGTTCCGGGAAGCCCGGTGGATCGGCGGTTGTCCGCGGTGCCGCGGGCACCTGCTCGCGTCGTGCGCGGCGTCCGGGTTCACGCCGGAGATCGTGCTCGAGACCGACAACGCCGCGGCGGTCGTCGGGCTGGTCGCGGCCGGACTCGGCGTCGCGCTGCTGCCCCGGCTGGCGCTGTCGACCACCGTCGTGCCGTCCGGTGTGGCGGTCACGCCGGCCGACGACGCGCTGGCACGACGGGTCGAGGTCGTGGTCGCCCGCGGCGCGGACCGCGTGCCGAGCGTGCGGGCGGCGCTGGAGGCGGTCCGTGGGGTGGCGCACCTGCTCACGTGAGGCGCGGCGCGCTGTCCGTGGCACGGGTCTCGCGTCGGCACCGACGGCCGCCCGGCCGGCCACGGGTCGGACGGGAGGCCCGTGGCGGCGCCGCCACGGGCCTCCCGTCAGGCGGTCGGTGCGTCCACCGCGCCGCCGTAGCGTCGGTCGCGGCGCGCGTACTCCTCGATCGCTCCCCACAGGTCGGTGCGGCGGAAGTCCGGCCAGAGCTGGTCGAGGAACACCATCTCCGCGTACGCGGACTGCCACAGCATGAAGTTCGACGTCCGCTGCTCGCCCGAGCTCCGCAGGAACAGGTCCACGTCGGGCAGCTCGGGCACGTAGAGCCGCTTCGCCAGGGCCTTCTCCGTCACCTGGCTCGGCTTCATCCGACCGGCGGCGACGTCCTCGGCCATGCCCCGGACCGCGTCGACGATCTCGTTCCGCCCGCCGTAGTTGACGCACATCGTGAGGGTGCAGACGTCGTTGTCGGCGGTCATCCGCTCCGCGGTCTGCAGCTCGTCGACGACGCTCCGCCAGAGCCGGGGTCGCCGGCCCGCCCACCGCACCCGGACACCCCACGCGTGCAGCTGGTCGCGACGGCGGTGGATGACCTCGCGGTTGAAGCCCATCAGGAAGCGGACCTCGTCCGGCGACCGCTTCCAGTTCTCGGTCGAGAACGCGTACGCCGACACGTGCTTGACGCCGATCTGGATCGCGCCGGCGACGACGTCGAGCAGCGAGGCCTCGCCGGCCTTGTGCCCCTCGACCCGCGTCAGGCCGCGCTGGTTCGCCCAGCGGCCGTTGCCGTCCATGACGATCGCCACGTGCTCCGGGACGAACTGCGCCGGGATCGCCGGCGGCTGCTCCCCCGTCCAGTCGACGGGTCGCAGTCCCTCGGACACGGCTTCGGACGCGGACCGGCGTGGGCTCATGCAGGTGTTCCTTCGTGATCGGACGTGACGGGCACGGCGGGCGCCGGGGTGGCGGCCACGGCTGCCGGAACCCCACCGGGGGTCGGTGCGACCGGAGCGGGGTGTTCACTGCGGTCCACGTGGGGCAGTGACCGGAGCGATCGTTCCAGGTGCCACTGGGCGTAGGCCGCCACCACGCCGGAGGCCCGCGACCGCGTCCGCTCGTCGGAGGCGTCGACGGTCGACCAGTCCCCGGCGAGCAGTGCCCCGAGCAGGCCGAGCGTGTCGGTGTCGAGCCGGGGCGTCCCGGGCGGCGCTGCACGGTCCGCCACCACCCCGCCGAGCTGCACGACGAAGGCGGTGTGCGGCCCGGGCTCCCCCGTCACCGCACAGTCACCGAACGACGGCGCCCACCCCGCGATGCTCATCGCCCGGAGCAGGTACGAGTCGAGCGTGGCGCTGACGACGTGCTCGTGCCTGGACAGTGAGCGCAGGGCACCGACGAGCAGCAGGTACTGCTGGAGCCCGGCGTCCGCCTCGCTCAACCGGTCCGCCGTCTCGACCATGGCGCTGGCCGCCGTGTAGGCGCCGTAGTCGGTGACGATCTGGGCGCCGTACGAGCCGAGGCTCTCGGCCTGGGTGACGATGTCGAGCGACCGACCCTCGTAGAACTGCGCGTCGACGACCATGAACGGCTCGAGTCGCGACCCGAACTTCGACGCCGTGCGCCGTACCCCCTTGGCCACCGCCCGGATCTTGCCGTGCTGCCGGCTCAGCATGGTGACGATGCGGTCGGCCTCGCCGAGCTTGTGGGTGCGCAGCACGACGCACTCGTCCCGGTACAGCGGCATTGCCCCAGTATCCCCCGCGGCGCCGACAGCGGGTGCCGGCGGCGCGGCCGGCGCGGAGCGCGGTCTCAAGAGCGGCGAGCGCGGAGCGGCGAGCGCCGAGCGAGCGGGACGCGCCGCGCGCGTTCTCCCGAGAGGGCAGATCCCGTCGCCGGACGACGCCGAGCGTGACCGAATCCGCCCGCTCGACGCACCGCCGTCGCCGGACGACGCCGAGCGTGACCGAATCCGCCCGCTCGAGGCACCGCCGTCGACGGACGACGCCGAGCGTGACGGGATCCACCGGCTCGCGGCACCGCCGATGCCGCGCGACGACCGGTCGTCGGCGTCCTGTCCGGTCGGCGCCGAGCGGGCACGACACACCGCGTGAGTTCCGTCCGGCGGGCAGATCCCGTCGACGGACGACGCCGAGCGTGACGGGATCCACCCGCTCGACGTCGCGTCCACAGACGGGAGGCGCGGTGCGGGACGGACCCGCACCGCGCCTCCCGAGAGCGCTGGCGTCCTACGCCGTGACCAGCTCCGGCGTCCCGGTCGCGGCTCCGGCGCGTACGGCCCGGTTCACCGCGGAGACGATCGCCTTGAGCGAGGCGGTCGCGATGTCGGCGTCGATCCCGACGCCCCACAGCCGGGTGCCGTCCACGTCGAGCTCGACGTAGGCGGCGGCCTTCGCGTCACCCGAGGCGCTCATCGTGTGCTCGGAGTAGTCGTACAGCGTGACCGCGACGCCCTGCTCCCGCATGACGGTGAGGAACGCGTCGACCGGACCGGTGCCGACTGCATCGGCGGCGACGGACCCCTCGTCGACACGCATCGCGACGTGGAGCTCCGTGGTGCCGTCGAAGTCGCTCGACGTCGCCGTCTTCGTGATCTCGTACCGGCCCCACTTGTCCGACTCGTCCTCGGCGGGCAGGTACTCGTCGCGGAACAGGTCCCAGATCCGGTCGGACGAGAACTCGCCGCCCTCGGTGTCGGTGCGCTGCTGCACCACGCCGGAGAACTCGATCTGCAGCTTGCGGGGCAGGTCGATCGCGTGGTCGGTCTTGAGCAGGTACGCGACGCCGCCCTTGCCGGACTGCGAGTTGACGCGGATGACGGCCTCGTACGAGCGGCCGATGTCCTTCGGGTCGACGGGCAGGTACGGCACCGCCCAGGCGATGTCGTCGACGGACTTCCCCGCGGCGGAGGCCTTGGCCTGCATCGCCTCGAAGCCCTTGTTGATGGCGTCCTGGTGCGAACCGCTGAACGCCGTGTAGACCAGGTCGCCGGCCCAGGGCTGCCGCTCGGGCACCGGCAGCTGGTTGCAGTACTCGACGGTGCGCTTGACCTGGTCGATGTCCGAGAAGTCGACCTCGGGGTCGATGCCCTGCGTGAACAGGTTCATGCCGAGGGCGACGAGGTCCACGTTGCCGGTGCGCTCGCCGTTGCCGAACAAGCACCCCTCGATGCGGTCCGCCCCGGCCATGTAGCCGAGCTCGGCGGCGGCGACGGCGGTGCCGCGGTCGTTGTGCGGGTGCAGCGACAGGATGACGTCCTCGCGGTGGTCGAGGTTGCGCGACATCCACTCGATCGAGTCGGCGTAGACGTTGGGCGTGGCCATCTCGACCGTCGCCGGGAGGTTGATGATCACCTTGCGGTGGGAGGTCGGCTCGAAGACCTCCAGCACGGCGTTGCAGATCTGCGCCGCGACCTCGAGCTCGGTGCCCGTGTAGGACTCCGGCGAGTACTCGTAGAACACCTGCGTGCCGTGCTGCAACCGGGCCTCGGCCGCCTTGCACATCCGGGCGCCCGCGACGGCGATGTCGACGACGCCCTGCACGTCGGTGCGGAAGACGACCTCGCGCTGGACGATGGACGTCGAGTTGTAGAGGTGCACGATGGCCTGCTTCGCCCCGTCGATCGCCTCGTACGTGCGGTCGATGAGGTGCTCACGCGCCTGGGTCAGCACCTGGATCGTGACGTCGTCCGGGATCGCGCCGTCCTCGATGAGGGACCGGACGAAGTCGAAGTCGGTCTGCGATGCGCTCGGGAAGCCGACCTCGATCTCCTTGTAGCCCATCCGGACGAGCAGGTCGAACATGGCCCGCTTGCGCTCGGAGTCCATCGGGTCGATCAGGGCCTGGTTGCCGTCGCGGAGGTCCACCGCGCACCACCGAGGCGCCCGGTCGATGCGCTTCGTCGGCCAGGTGCGGTCGGGCAGGTCGACGCGGATCTGCTCGTGGAAGGGAACGTACTTGTGGATCGGCATCCCGGAGGGGCGCTGGGTGTTCTGCATGGTCGTCGCTTTCGTCGTCTCGCCGGCATCGGCGCTGTGGGGGGCCACGACGGACTCCGCGACGAGGTGGGCCGTGTGTCAGGCCTCGTCGCGGCAGCGAAGGAGGAGGAGCGCCGAGTACATCGCTGCCACCGTAGCACTGGTACACCAGCGCGGTGCAAGTGGATGACGTCCCGGACGCTCCTCCCGACCCGTGCGGTCAGTCGACGGCGAGCGCCTCGGTCGGTGACACCCGCATGGCCCGCCGGACCGGTGCGACCGTGGCGACGACCGCGAGCACGAGGGCCCCCACCACCACGACCGCGACGGTCAGCGGCGGCAGCACGGGCGTGACGACCGTCCCGAGCGAGCCGAGCATCGTCTGCCCGCCGACCCAGCCGTACAGGGTGCCGAGGACGAGTCCGGTGACGACCGCGGCGACGACCATCTGCACGGCCTCGGTCACGATCATGCGTCGGACCTGCGCTCCGGTCAGCCCGAGGACGCGCAGCAGGCCGAGCTCACGACGACGCTGGAGCACGCCGAGCGCGAGGGCGTTCACGACGCCGACCGCGGCGATCACCGCGGAGAACCCGACGATCACGCTCACGACGGCGTTCAGCTGCACGAAGAAGTCCCGCTGCGCCTGGACCGCGTCCGCCGGCAGGGAACCGTCGCCCATCGCCGCCATCTGGGTCTCGACCACGTGCTGCATGATCCCGAGCGCGACCGCGAAGGTGACGAGCAGGGTCACGCCGATGACGAGCCCGATGGTGGCCCGTGACGACCGGCCCGGAGCCCGCATCGCGTTGCGACCGGCGAGCAGGACGACCGGGTCACGGGACCCGATCCGACCGATGAACTGCAGGACCGGGGGCATCACGATCGTCGCGCCGACCGCGACCCCGGCGAAGGAGACGAACCCGCCGAGGGCCGCCGGCAGGACGGCCGCGGGCGTGGCGGGGCTGAGGACCAGACCGAGCACCATCAGCAGCGCACCGACCGTCATGAGCAGGACCGCCCAGACCGTCCGCGCCCGGCCCGACCGGACGTCGGCGTGGCTCGGCTCGACGGTCGATGACAGCGCCTGCAGCGGCGTGACCGTCAGCACCCGGCGGGACCCGGCCGCGAACGCGCCCCAGGTCGCCAGGACCACGGCGACGAGCGGCAGCACGAGTTCCCACGGGACGAGCGTGTAGGTGGTGTCGGGGATAAAGCCGGTGCTCCGCAGGACCGCGACGAAGCACGCGGACAGCCCGGTGCCGACGACGGTGCCCACCGCGCCGCCGACGGCACCGACGACGAGGCCGGTGCGGGTCGTCCGGGCACGCAGGGTGGCGCCCGTCGCCCCGATCAACCGCTGGAGGGCGATCGTGCGGGTCTGCCCCGCGATGATCGTGGCGCAGGTGTTCGCCGTCACGATCGCACCGACGTAGAGGGCGATGCCGAGGAAGAGCCACCCGACGACGGACAGGATCGCCCGGACGGGTGCGAGGTCGTCGAGACCCGCGGCAGCCATCGCCTGGGTCACGATGCCGGGAGCGATGACGAGGGCGGACCCGAACGTCGTGCCGAGGGCTGCGACGAGGACCGTCGGGGCGAACGTGCGCAGGCCGGTCACGCGGCTGCCTCCATCCCGAGCATCGTCGCCGAGATCTCGGCGGCGGTCATCGACGGGCGGTCGTCCACGATCCGCCCGTCGGCGAGGAAGAGGATGCGGTCCGCGTTCGCGGCGGCCGTCGGGTCGTGCGTGACCATGACGACGCTCTGCCCCCACTCCTGCACGGCGCCGCGGAGGATCGCGAGGACGTCACGCCCGGTGCGTGAGTCGAGGGCGCCCGTCGGCTCGTCCGCGACCACCACGGCGGGACGCGACGCGAGCGCACGCGCGATCGCGACGCGCTGCTGCTGTCCGCCGGAGAGTTGGTGCGGCCGGTGGGTCAGACGGTCACCCAGGCCGAGCAGGTCGACGAGCCGGTCGATCCACGCCGACTCGTCCCGGCTCGGCTGGTGCCCACCGAGCAGGAACGGCAGCCGGATGTTCTCCCGCACGTCGAGCGTCGGGACGAGGTTGAAGGACTGGAACACGAACCCGAGCCGGCGACGGCGCAGTTCGGTGAGCTCGCGGTCCCCGAGGCCGGTGATGTCGACCCCGTCGATCGTGATCCGCCCGGTGCTCACCGCGTCGAGCCCCGCGGCGACGTGCATGAGCGTCGACTTGCCGGAGCCCGACGGCCCCATCACGGCGGTGAACTCCCCCGCCCCGATGTCGACGCTGACGTCGTCGAGCGCGGTGACGCGGCGGGCGGCGTCGCCGTAGTGCTTGGACACGTGGTCGAGCCGGATGATCGGGGTGTGGTTGGTGGTCATGCTCCGAGCCTGGCGGCCGGGAGGCGCGTCCCGCGTCCGTCGCGCGGCTCCTGTGGATGGTCCGCTCGGCTCGACGTGCTGTGGAGGGGTCATCCTGTCGGATGACGGCGGGTCGCTCCGCCGGTCGACGCCGGGGTCAGTCGGCCCTGGGCACCAGCCCGTGCTCATGCGCGAACACGACGAGCCGGACGCGGTCCCGCAGGTCGAGCTTGCTGAGCACGCGCGAGATGTGCGTCTTCACCGTCGCCTCGCTGACGTACTCGTGCTGGGCGATCTCGCTGTTGCTGTACCCGCGTGCCGCGAGGTCGAAGATCTCCCGCTCACGGGGCGTCAGCTCGGCGAAGGCGGCGGGCACCGCGGCGGCCTGGGCCGCGCCGTCGTCGTACCGGCGGAGGAGCTCGCGGGTGGCGGAGGCGGCGAACACGGCGGTGCCGGCGTGCACGGTCCGGACCGCGGCGAGCAGGAACTCCGGGTCGGCATCCTTGAGCACGAAGCCGCTCGCGCCCGCCCGGATCGCCTTCGCGGCAGCCTCGTCGAAGTCGAAGGTGGTGAGCACGAGCACCTTCGCGGCGTCTGCCCCGCCCTGCTCGACGATCCGTGCGGTCGCGGTGATCCCGTCCATCACGGGCATCCGGACGTCCATGAGCACCACGTCCGCCCCGGTGCGCCGCACGAGCTCGGCGCCCTCGGCCCCGTCACCGGCCTCACCGACGAACTGCAGGTCGGGCTGTGAGTCGATGAGCATCCGGATCCCGGTGCGGAAGAGCGCCTGGTCGTCGACGAGGGCGACCCGGATCGGGCCACCGGTCGGCTGGGACGTGGTCATCTGGTGCGCTCCTGCTCCATCTGGGTGATACGGCCGCGGGGGAACTGGCCGCTCGCGGGGACCGCGGGCATGCGCACGGCCACCACGAAGTCGTCACCGCGGTGCCCAGCCGTCATCGACCCCCCGGTCATCGTGACACGCTCGCGCATGCCGACCAGTCCGTGCCCGGTGCCGGGGCCGCTGGAGCCGTCGTCGGCGCGCCGGTTCACGACGGTGATCTCGACGGTGTCGGGACGGTAGGTCAGCGCGGTGTGGACCGGTGTCCCGCTCTCCCCGTGCTTCCACGCGTTCGTCAGGCTCTCCTGGACGATCCGGTACACGGCGAGCTGGGTCGTCGTGGGCAGACCGGTCGGGTCGCCTTCCCGGTCCACACGGACGTCGAGGCCGACCTCGCGCATCTCGGCCACGAGCACCTCGAGGTCGGCTGCCTCGGGCGTCGGGGCGGTCCCCTGCTCGTGCCGCAGGGCGCCGAGCAGCTCGCGGACGTCACCGAGGGCACTGCGAGCGGTGCTCGAGATGGTCTCGAGCGCCTGGTCCGCGATCGCGGGGTCGGTCTTGGCGGCGTAGCGTGCCCCGTCCGCCTGGGCGATGACGACAGCCAGCGAGTGTGCGACGATGTCGTGCATGTCGCGGGCGATCCGCACCCGCTCCTGCTCGACCGCGACCGCACGGTCGGCGCGTGCGGCATCCCGTTCGGCGACCAGCTGGGCCTCCCGGCTCATGCTCGCGGACCGGCGGGCGCGGCGGACGAGTCCGGCGAGCCACGGCAGCAGGAGCAGCAGCAGGACGCCGGCGAACGTCGCGAGCACGACCTGCAGGGTCTCGAGCGTGGGCGACGAGGCGGTCTCGATGCCGGAGCGGCGCTGGTGGTCGTACAGCCCGACGTACGCCGCCGCGACCGCGGATCCGCCGATGGCCGAGACCAGGCCGGCGATGCGGACGCGCTTGCTGCCGTAGGCGCTCGTGGTGAAGAGCACGCCGGCGAGCAGCGCGTTCGAGTAGTCCGGCACCTGCATGGTCACCATCTCGAAGACGGCGATCACCCACGAGAGTGCGAGCGACAGCCCCGGCGACAGGCGACGGATCGCGAGGGCGATGCTCAGTCCGACCACCGTCACCAGCCAGAGGGACGGCAGGTCGGCGGACGCACGCAGGAGCGTCAGCAGCCCTCCGAGCAGCACCGCTGTGGTGACGTCGGTGACGAGCTGCGCGCGCAGCAGGGGGCGGAACACCACCCCACGGTACGACGCGGCCGGAGGACGCGCGTCCGACCAGGGGATGACCCGGATCAGAAGCCCAGACGGCCGAGCTGCTTCGGGTCGCGCTGCCACTCCTAGGCGACCTTGACACGGATGTTCAGGTAGACGTGGCGACCGCCGAGCAGCGACTCGATCTCCGCGCGCGCCCGGGATCCGACGTCCTTCAGCCGTTCCCCGCCGCGGCCGATGACGATCGCCTTCTGGCTGTCGCGCTCGACGAACAAGTTCGCGAAGATCCGCAGCGGTCCGTCGGGGTCGTCCTCGTCGTCGGGCTCGACGACGTCCTCGATGACGACCGCGAGCGAGTGCGGCAGCTCGTCGCGGACGCCCTCGAGCGCTGCCTCGCGGACGAGCTCGGCTATGCGGTCCTCGTCGGTCTCCTCGGTGACGGTGGAAGCGTCGTACAGCTGCGGCGACTCGGGCAGCAGCTTCGTGATCTCGGCGAGCAGCACCTCGAGCTGCAGGCCCTTCGTCCCCGACGTCGGGATGATCGTGTCCCACTCCCGCAGCTGGGACACCGCGAGGAGCTGCTCGCCGACGCGGTCCTTCGGAGTGCCGTCGATCTTCGTGACGATCGCGATCTTCCGCGCCCGCGGGTACTGGTCGAGCGACTCGTTGATGAACCTGTCGCCCGGCCCGATCGGCTCGTCGGCCGGCACGCAGAAGCCGATCACGTCGACGTCACCGAGCGTCGACTGCACGAGGTCGTTGAGCCGTTCGCCGAGCAGGGTGCGGGGGCGGTGCACGCCGGGGGTGTCGACGATGATGACCTGGCCGTCGGGCCGGTGCACGATGCCCCGGATGGCGCGTCGCGTGGTCTGGGGCTTCGACGAGGTGATCGCGACCTTCTCGCCGACCAGGGCGTTCGTCAGCGTCGACTTGCCGACGTTCGGACGCCCGACGAAGGAGACGAAGCCGGCGCGGTACGGCTGGCCCGGTGTGTCGGTCCCCGTGGTCGCGTCGGTGTCCGTACCCGTGTCGGTGCCGTGGTCGGGTTCGTGATCGGTCATGCGTTCGGGGTTCCCGTCGTGCTCGGAGTGGTCTCGTCGAGGGCGTCCTCGGCGTCCTGCAGGGCGGCGCTCCGCTCGGCCAGGACGGTGATCAGGTGGCGGCGCTTGCCCTCGACACGGTCGGCGGTCAGCGCGACCCCGGAGACGGTGACCTGCTCGCCGCGGACCGGCAGCCGGCCGAGCTCCTTCGTCAGCAGGCCACCGGCGGTGTCGACGTCGTCGTCCTCGAGCTCGACGCCGAAGAGGTCGCCGAGCTCGTCGATCGGCATGCGGGCGGAGATGCGCCAGACGCCCGGGCCGACCTCGGTCCGGTCGACCACGGTGCGGTCGTACTCGTCGGAGATGTCGCCGACGAGTTCCTCGATGAGGTCTTCCATCGTCACGAGCCCGGCGACCCCGCCGTACTCGTCGACCACGAGCACCAGGTGGTTCTTGGCGACCTGCATGTGCCGGAGGGTGTCGTCCGCGGGCTTCGACTCGGGGACGAACTCGGCCGGTCGCAGCAGCGCCGTCACCGGTTCCCGCTCGCTGCCGGGCTGCTCGTACAGGGCGCGGGAGACGTCGCGCAGGTAGAGCACGCCGAGCACGTCGTCGCTGTCCTTGCCGGTGACCGGCATGCGCGAGACGCCGGCGACCAGGAACCGTTCCATCCCCGCGGCCAGGGTGGCCTCGCCGTCGACCGTGAGCATGTCGGTCCGGGGCACCATGACCTCGCGCACCAGGGTGTCGCTGAACTCGAAGACCGAGTGGATGAGCTCGCGGTCGTCCTGTGCGAGCACGTTGCTCTCGGTCGCCTCGTCGACGAGCGAGAGCAGCTGCTCCTCGCTCGACACCGTCGATGCGCTGCGGCCACGGCCGGGGGTCACCCGGTCCCCGATCGCGACGAGGAGCCCGGCGAGCGGACCGAGCACGATCCGGACGGCGCGCACGAGTCCTCCGGTGGCGCCGATGAGGCGCTCGGCGTGTGCGCGTCCGACGCTGCGCGGGCTCGACCCGACGAGCACGAACGACACGGCCGTCATGATCGCAGCGGACACGACCAGGGCCACCCACCAGGTGTCGAACACCGTGACGAGGGCGATCGTGACGAGCACCGCGGCGGCGGTCTCGGCGAGCACGCGGACGAAGTTCAGGGCGTTGACGTGCGCGCCGACGTCGTCGGCCACGGCCTCGATCGCACGACGGTTTCGGCTGCCGCGGGCGATCTCGTCGAGGTCGGCGCGGGACAGCACGGTGAGCGCGGCGTCGGACGCGGCGAGCAGACCGCCGACGACGACCAGGACGAACGCCGCCGCGAGCAGGACGGCGACGAGCACCATCAGGTCACCGCCCGCGTCGCTGTGCCGCGAAGGCGGAGAGGATCTCGCCCTGCAGCCCGAACATCTCGGCCTTCTCCTCCGGCTCGGCGTGGTCGAAGCCGAGCAGGTGGAGGATGCCGTGGCACGTGAGCAGCAGCATCTCGTCGGTGGTGGTGTGCCCCGCGGTCTTCGCCTGCTCGGCGGCGACCTGCGGGCACACGACGATGTCGCCGAGCAGCCCGGCCGGTGTCGGCTCGTCCTCGGTCCCCGGGCGGAGCTCGTCCATCGGGAAGCTCAGGACGTCTGTCGGACCCGGCTCGTCCATCCACCGGACGTGCAGCTGCTCCATCGCGCCCTCGTCGACCAGGACGATCGCGAGCTCCGCGTCCGCGTGGACGTGCAGCGCGTCGAGCGCGAAGGCGGCGAGGCGCTGGACGGCCTGTTCGTCGACCTCGACACCCGACTCGTTGTTGAGCTCGATGCTCACCGGTTGCCTCCTCGGGCGTCGTTCTGGGGGTACGGGGACTGCTGGCGGTCCTGCGGCGGGCGCCCGCGACGCTCGGCTCGGTTCGCTCCGGCGGGGTTGCCCGTCGGCGCGGTCCCCCGGCCGGCGGGGCGGTGCCCGGCCTGCTCCGCCAGACGTTCCTCGTCGTACACGGTGTAGGCGTCGACGATCCGTCCGACCAGGGTGTGGCGGACGACGTCCTCGCTGCCGAGCCGGGCGAAGTGGATGTCGTCGACGTCGCCCAGGATCCGCGTGACGAGCCGGAGACCCGACAGGTTGCCGGGCAGGTCGACCTGCGTGATGTCACCGGTGACGACCATCTTCGAGCCGAAGCCGAGGCGCGTCAGGAACATCTTCATCTGCTCGGGCGTGGTGTTCTGCGCCTCGTCGAGGATCACGAACGAGTCGTTCAGCGTCCGACCGCGCATGTACGCCAGCGGTGCGACCTCGACGGTGCCGGCTGCCAGCAGCTTCGGGACCAGCTCGGGGTCCATCATCTCGTTGAGGGCGTCGTACAGCGGGCGCAGGTAGGGGTCGATCTTGTCGGTCAGCGTGCCCGGCAGGAACCCGAGCCGCTCGCCCGCCTCGACCGCGGGACGGGTCAGGATGATGCGGGTGACCTCGCGCCGCTGCAGTGCCTGGACGGCCTTCGCCATCGCCAGGTAGGTCTTGCCGGTGCCCGCGGGGCCGATGCCGAAGGTGATGGTGTGCTGGTCGATGGCGTCGACGTAGGCGCGCTGCCCGTCGGTCTTCGGCCGCACCGACTTGCCGCGGCTCGCCACGATCGGGGTGCCGAACGTGTCCGAGGGCTTGCGGTCCTCGTCGAGGATCCGCGCCGACGTCGGGATGTCGGCCGGACCGATGTCCTGCCCGCGCTTCACCATGCCGACGAGCTCGTCGACGAGCGCGTGGGCACGGGCGACGTCGCGCTCGGGTCCGGTGAGCGAGACCTCGTTGCCGCGGACGAGCACCCGGACGCCCGGGTACTGCCGCTCGACCGTCTTGAGCAGGCGGTCCTGCGGGCCGAGGAGCTGGACCATCGCGATGCCGTCGACCCGGATGTCGACGACGACGTCGGACGGGTCGGACACGGGTCGGGTCGTGGGTCGGTCCGGTGCGGGCGCGTCGGACGCGGGGTGGACGGAGTCGTCAACCGGCAAGGAGATTCCCTTCGTGCAGATCACCTGCGAGGACGTGCGCGTGCACGTGGAACACGGTCTGACCGGCGGCTTCGCCGGTGTTGAAGACGAGACGGAACTGGCCGCCGGCCCGCTCGTCCGCGATGCGGCGGGCGGTCGCGACGACGTGCGCCAGCAGCTCGGGGTCACCGGCGGCGAGCTCGGTGACGTCGCGGTACTCCTCGGTCTTGGGCACCACGAGCACGTGGACGGGTGCCTTCGGGGCGATGTCCTCGAACGCGATCACCCGGTCGTCCTCGGCCACGATGGTCGCGGGGACCTCGCGCGCGACGATCCTCGAGAAGATGCTCGGCTCGCTGCTGCTCATGGAGACCATCGTAGGACCCGCCTCCGACGCCGCTACCAGCGCCCGAGCATGGTCTGCAGGACGGCCAGGGCGGACGGTCCGGCGGTCGAGGTGCGGAGCACGGTGTCCCCGAGCCGCACGCGGACGGCGCCGGCGGCCTCGAGCCGGTCGAACTCGGGACCGTCGATCCCGCCCTCGGGTCCGACGACCAGGACGATTTCGTCGACGTCGGCCGGCGGCTCCCACGCCGAGAGCCGCACCGCGCCGACCGGGTCCAGCACGACCAGCGCACGCCGCGCCTCCCGGCCGACCGCGGCCAGCTGCGCCGTCGTCACCGGTGCGTCCACCGTCGGGACGCGCGACCGGACCGCCTGCTTCGCGGCCTCCTGCGCGATCGCCGCCCACCGGGCGCGTCCCTTCTCGACCTTCGCGCCGTCCCACCGCGACACGCTGCGCGCTGCCGCCCAGGGGACGATGCGGTCGACGCCGATCTCGGTGGCTGCCTGCACCGCCATCTCGTCACGCCCGCCCTTCGCGAGCGCCTGCACGAGCACCAGCGCCGGACGCGGTTCCGCCTCGACGTCGACGTCGGCGACCGTCAGGGTCAGCGTGTCCTTGCCGGTCGACGCGACCGCGCCCGTGACGACCGTGCCCCGGCCGTCGGAGAGGCGCAGCGTCTCGCCGACGCGGACCCGCGCGACCGAGACGGCGTGTCGGCCCTCCGCGCCGTCGAGCGACACCGCGTCACCGGCGCCGAGGTCGTCGAGGGTCCCCGGACCGACGAGGTAGAGCGATGCCATCAGAAGTTGAAGAAGCGGTCGCGGAGCTTGCCGAACATGCCCTGCTGGAAGCGGGCGAGCTGCGGTCCCGGTGCCTTGTGCGTCTTCGCGAGCTGCTCGACGAGCCCACGTTCCTTGTGCGAGAGCTTGGTCGGGGTCACGACCTGCACGCCGACGCGGAGGTCGCCCCGGCCGGTGCCGCGCAGCTTCGTCACGCCGCGGTCCTTGATGACCAGGACGTCGGCGCTCTGCACGCCCGGACGGATCTCGAGCTCGACCGGCCCGTCGAGCCCGTCGATCGTCGTGTGCGCGCCGAGGATCGCATCGGTCATCTGGACCTCGAGCGTCGCGAGCAGGTCGTCGCCGTCGCGGCTGTAGACGTCGTGGTGGCGCACCTTGACCTCGAGGTACAGGTCGCCGGACGGGCCGCCCGCGGGTCCGACCTCGCCCTGGCCCGGCATCTGCAGGCGCAGCCCGGTCTCGACGCCGGCGGGGACGTCGACGGGGATGGTCCGGCGGGCGCGGACGCGCCCCTGGCCCTGGCACGTCGGGCAGGGGCTCGGGATGACGGTGCCGTAGCCGCGGCACGTCCCGCAGGGCGCGCTGGTCACGACGTTGCCGAGGAGCGAGCGGACCTGGCGCTGGATGTGCCCGGAGCCACCGCAGATGTCGCAGGTGCGGGGGCTGGTCCCCGGCGCACAGCACGAGCCGTGGCACGTGTCGCAGACGACGGCCGTGTCGACCTCGACGTCCTTGTGGGTGCCGAAGACGACCTCGTCGAGGTCGACCTCGATGCGCAGCAGGGCGTCCTGCCCGCGCTCGGCACGGCTGCGCGGACCGTTGCCGCGTCCGCCGCCGCCACCCCCGCCGAAGAAGGCGTCGAAGATGTCGCTGAAGCCACCGGCGGCACCGCCGCCGAAGGGGCTCTCCTGCGGGCCGGCGTCGTAGCGTCGGCGCTGCTCCGGGTCGCTCAGCACGTCGTACGCGTGCGTCACGTCCTTGAAGCGCTCGGCCGCGTCCGGGCTCGGGTTGACGTCCGGGTGGAGCTCGCGCGCCAGCCGTCGGTAGGCCTTCTTGATGTCGGCATCGGAGGCGTCCGGCTGGACGCCGAGGACGTCGTAGTGGTCTGCCACGGTTCCCTCAGTCGGTTTCGGTTCGGTCGGTGGGTCGCGGCGGTCGCCGCGGTCCGGTCTGGAGGCGCGGAGCCGGTCCGCTGGACACCGCGCGTCGGGCGCAGGGTCCGGTCAATGTTCGCCCAGCAGCTTGGACAGGTACCGTGCGACCGCACGGACGGCCGCCATGTTCGTGCCGTAGTCCATGCGGGTGGGGCCGAGGACCCCGAGTCGGGCGACCGCTCCGCCGCCGGCGAGGTAGCCACCGGCGACGATGCTCGTCGCGTCGAGGCCGTACTCGGCGTTCTCGACGCCGATGCTCGCGGCCACGGCCACGTCGTCCACCTGCATCTCGCCGAACAGGCGGAGCAGGGTCACCTGCTCCTCGATCGCCTCGAGCACGGAGAACAGTCCGCCGGAGAAGTCGCGTTCGCTCTTCGCCAGGTTCGCCGCGCCGGCCATGACCAGGCGGTCCTGCCGGTTCGCCGCGACCTGCTCGATGAGCGTCGCGACGACGACGCCGCCGAGGGTCTGCGCGTCCGGACGGAGCTGCTGCGGCACCTCGCGCAGGGCACGCGGGACGTCCTGCAGCAGGAGCCCGACGCTCGCCCCGTTCACGACGGTGCGGAGCTCGGTGAGCGACCCCTCGTCGAGGGGGACGTCCGTCTCGACCACGCGCTGCTCGACCCGGGCGGTGTCGGTGATGAGCACGACCATCAGGCGGGTGTCACCGAGCCGGACGAGCTCGACGTGCTGCACGCGTGCGCGCACCATCGACGGGTACTGCACCAGCGCGACCTGGTTGGTGAGCTGGCTGAGCAGGCGGACCGTGCGACCGAGGACCTCGTCGAGGTCGTTCGGCGTGCCGAGGAAGGTCTCGATGGCGTGGCGCTGCGCGCTCGACAGCGGCCGGGCTGCGGCCAGGTGGTCGACGAAGAGTCGGTACCCCTTGTCGGTCGGCACCCGCCCCGACGAGGTGTGCGGCGCCACGATCAGCTGTTCGTCCTCGAGCTGCGCCATGTCGTTGCGGATCGTCGCGGCGCTGACCCCGAAGGCGTGACGCTCGACGATCGTCTTCGAGCCGACGGGCTCGCGCGAGGCGACGTAGTCCCGCACGATCGCCTTGAGGACCTCGAGGGAGCGTTCGCTGACCATCCGGACCCCTTCCGTTCGATGCTGGCACTCGGACGTGTCGACTGCTGATCCTACGCCCGACCGCCGACCGACCGGGACCGCCGGGGCCCACGCCGGTACGCTCACGGCATGAGCTACGGACAGCAACCGGGCGGCCCGCAGGACGGCCGCTACGGCCAGCAGCAGGGCGGACCCCAGAACCCGCAGGGACCGCAGTACCCGGCCGGCTTCACGCCGCCCCAGCCGATGGCGCCGGAGGACCAGCGACTCTGGGCGACGCTGACGCACGTCGGCGGCATCTTCTTCAGCCTGGTCGTGCCGATCATCGCCTACCTGGTGCTGCGCGACCGCGGGCAGTTCGTGAAGGAGCACACCCGTCAGGCACTGAACTTCCACATCACGATGGCGATCGCCGGGTTCGTGTGCAGCCTGTTGGCGTTCGTCGTCATCGGACTCGTGCTGCTGCCGATCCTGTACGTGATCGTGATCGTCTTCGCGATCATCGCCGCCCTCGCGGCGAACCGCGGTGACTTCTACCGCTACCCGCTCACCATCGAGTTCATCAAGCAGTAGCGCGCGAGCGACCGCCGGCGCGTCAGTCGAGCAGCTCGCGGACGACCGCGTCCGCGAGCAGCCGGCCCTGCAGGGTGAGCTCGATGCGTCCCCGCACCGCGGCCGTACCGTCCACGAGGCCACGCGCGATGAGACCGGCGACCCGGCCACGTGCCTCCCGGCCGAGCTCCGCGGTGGTGAGCTCGCCGCGGACGCGCGCGGCGAGCAGCACCCGTTCGACGTACCGGGTGTCGGCGTCGAGCGTCTCGCGCCCCGCCGCGGGCGACTCGCCTGCCAGCACCCGGTTCGCGTACGCGGCCGGGTGCTTCACGTTCCACCAGCGGGTGCCGGCGACCGCGGAGTGCGCACCCGGGCCGACGCCCCACCAGTCGTGGCCCTTCCAGTAGGACAGGTTGTGCCGGCTCGCGTGGCGCTCCGGACCACCGGCCTCGTCGGTGCGCGCCCAGTTCGAGACCTCGTACCAGGAGTACCCGGCGTCGGCGAGGGTCCGGTCGGCGAGCTCGTACATGTCGGCGGCGAGGTCGTCGTCCGGGGCCGGCAGGTCGCCGCGGGCCACCATGCGCCCCATCGCCGTGCCGTCCTCGACGATGAGCGAGTACGCCGACACGTGGTCGGGCGCGCAGGCCAGCGCGGCCTCGAGCGAGGTGCGCCAGTCGTCGAGCGACTCCCCCGGGGTCGAGTAGATGAGGTCGAGGCTGACGTCGAGGCCCTGCTGCTTCGCGAGGTCCACCACGACCGGAACCCGCTCGGGGTCGTGGGTCCGGTCGAGCGTCGCGAGGACGTGCGGGACGGCCGACTGCATGCCGTAGCTCATCCGGGTGAACCCGCCGCGCTGCAGGGTCGCGATCGCGTCCGCGTCCACGGAGTCCGGATTCGCCTCGGTGGTGACCTCCGCCCCCGGCAGGATGCCCCACGTGTCGTCGATCGCCCGGAGGATCATCACCAGGTCGTCCGCCGGCAGCATCGTCGGCGTGCCACCGCCGAAGAACACCGTCGAGACCGGGCGTCGCGGCACCCCGGAGCGGTCGAGGACCTCGGCCGCCCACCGGATCTCCTGCACCGCGTGGCCGGCGTAGTCGTCACGGCGCACCCCGCGCAGCTCGGACGCCGTGTAGGTGTTGAAGTCGCAGTAGCCGCACCGCACCCGGCAGAACGGCACGTGGACGTAGACGCCGAAGGGGACGTCGCCGGCGCCGGGGCCAGGGGTGAGCAGGCCGTCCGCGGGAGCGGGATCGGCGATCGGGAGCGCACTCGGCATGGACTCCATTCTCGGCCATGATGGAGCCATGGAGCACCACACCGTCCCCACCACGGTGCTGTGGGACATCGACGGCACTCTCGTGCTGAACGCGGCGTCGCCCGGCAACCTGTACCACCTGGCCGTCGAGCGCGCGGTCGGCCGCGACCTCGTGCTGAAGGTCGGACACCAGCACGGCCGGACCGACGCCGGGCTCATCGCGGACCACGTCCGGGCACACGACCTCGACGACGCGCTCATCCCCACGGTCAGCCGGCACCTGCGCGACCTGACCGACGAGCGCTACGGCCGGGGCGAACGCCGCTCCCCCGCCCCCGGAGCCGCCGCGCTCGTCCGCCGGTTCGCCGGACTCGGCTGGCGGAACGGCCTGCTGACCGGCAACTCCGAGCACCGGGCCCGCGTGAAGCTCGGCGGGGCGGGCTTCGACCTCGGCGCCTTCGACTGGGAGCACTCGTACTTCGGGGACGCGGAGGTCGAGCGCACCGGCGTCACCGCACGCGCCGCCGCCGCCCTGTCCGGGGAGCGAGCCGTCATCGTCGGCGACACCCCGCGGGACGGCGAGGCGGCCGACGCGGTGGGGATCCCGTTCGTCGCGGTCGCGACCGGGGTCTACGAGGTCGACGCCCTGCGTGGGACGAGCGCGGTGTGCGTCGCGCGGGACTGCGTGCAGGACGCCCGACTGCTCGAGGAGGCGATCGCCGCGCTGCCGCCGCTGCGCTGAGCGGCGGCGGCGGTGGCGGTCGGTCGGTGCGCCGTACCGAGCACGCGGTCGGACGCCTCGTGTCGACCGGTCAGTCGCCGCGCAGTGCGCTGAGGTACTTCGCTGCCATGACCCGCTGCTGTCGACGGAGCAGCGGCGCCACGAACGCCCACTTCCGGCTCGACGGCTGCGAGAACTGGCGGACCTGCAGCCACACCGAACCGTCGCTCGTGCGCTCGACCACGAAGGACTCCTCGCCGGACAGCGGGTGCCCCTCGAGCGTGCCGTAGGCGAAGCCCTTGCGGTCGGTCTCGTCGATGATCGACACGACGCGGACCGGCGCGTGCACGGTCTGCCCGAACGCGTGCATCTCGAGCGTCGCCGTGGTGCCCGCCGTCAGCAGCGGGGTGCCGTCGGCGGCGAACTTCTCCACCCGGGGCGTGCCGATCGAGGCCGGTGCGATCGGGACACCGTGCTCGTCGAACGTCACCGGGTTGTAGCGGACCTCGTCGTCGTCGGGATGGTCCTCGACCTGCACCCGGATGCCGCTGCGCTCCTGGATCTGCCAGGTCAACGCCTGCGTCACCGCGGTCTCGAACCGGGCGTCGCCGTGGCCGATGCGCGCCCGCGACTCCGCCGGGGTGAAGCCCTCCGGCGGGTAGGTCATGAGGTCCGCCGCCTGCGTGGCACCGACGGCACCGTAGGTCAGGGCGGTCCGGTAGCTGCCGCGGGAACTCATGGAGCCATCGTACCGGGGCCGCTCGGCCCGACCTGTGTCAGCGTGGCGTGACGGCGAGGTTCCGCCACTCGGCCTCGGTGCCCTGCTCGCGGATCCCGACCGCGCCGCTCGTCGACGAGCAGGCACCGAAGGACACGCGACCCTGGACGGGTGTCCCGCCGTCGGCCGGTGACGCGGTGGCCGTGATCGTGCAGCCGACCGCCTCGACGGTGAGGTGCCACCACTCCTCGGCCTGCACCGTCCGACCGAAGGACACGAACGACCCGACGAACCCGGGCGACCGGTGCTCGCCGATGGTCATCCCGGTCGCGGTGATGCCGACGGAGTAGGCGCGCATCGAGTCGATCCCCGTGGACGGGTCGTTCACCCGGACGACGAGACCCGCGTCGCTGCCCGACCTCGGGGTGCGCATCAGGCGCACGTCGCCCGTCAGGGTCATGTCGCCCCAGACCCGGTTCAGGACCTGCTTGTCCCCGGTGTTCGCGTAGGCCGTGCTGCGGATCCGTTCCTCCTGCTGGTCGATCGCCCACGTGCCCCCGAACACCCGCGCGGGCGCTCCGTCCTCGAACCGGCCCGTGGCGAGGGTCGAGTTGTACGGGTCCGCCGCGAGCGAGGGTGCGAGGGCACCCGCTGTGGCCGTCACGAAGCGGTAGCCGGCTGCGCTGCCGTTGCCGCGCAGCCCGATCGCGCCCGACGTCAGGCAGTCGGCCGACGACTCCGAGACGCTCGCCCGCGTCCAGTCGTTCGCGCCGACGGTGGTCGACCAGGCGGTGATGCCGCACCCGGCGGCCTGCACGACCACGTGGTAGAACTGTCCGTTCGCGAGCCTGCCGGGGATCGTCGCGGACGCCAGTCGGTTCGTCGCACCGTGCTTCGTCCGGCTGATCGACAGCGTGTTGTCCGTCCGGTCCAGACCGATCGAGTACCCCGTGAACGCATCGGCACCCGGAGCGGGATCCGTGACGCGGACCAGGAGCCCGGCGTTCGTCCCGCTGTTCACCTGGACGTCCGCCTGCATCGTGTAGTCCGTCCACGACGGGTCACCCGTGACGGCCTTGGGCCCGTCGGAGGAGCCTGCCGTCTCGGTGAACGTGCCGTAGCCGAACTGCGTCCGGGTCGTCCAGGAGCCGCCGTAGGTCCTCCACGCCCCCTGCCCTCCGGCGAAGGAGTCACGGAACGGCAGGCCCGTCAGGGCGTAGTCACCGACCGTGCTCGCGGTGCTCCGGTTCGACGACGCCGCCGTGTACGCGGCGAGGGTGGGATCGGCCGTCGTGGTGACACCGGTCGCCACGGTGAGCGCCACGACGAGCGCCCCGGTGAGCACGCCCGCCGTCCTGGCACTCACGACGACACCGCCGGGAGGTCCGTCGCAGGGTCCTCCGTGTGCCCGGGATCGGGGACACGGAGGCTCTGCGACCGGGCCAGGAGGGCCCCGACGACGAGGGGTGCGGCGCAGAGCAGGGCGAGCACCGCCCAACCGAGCGGGGAGAGGTCGAGTCGAGCGGCGAGCGCGACCGCGCCGTCCGACCCCGGAGGCAGGGGCACCTGACCGACGGCACCGCTGACGAGCCGGTCGGACGCACCGGACGGTCCGACCACCCGGATCGGCAGCAGACCGGTCGAGACCACGTGTGCCACCGGCCGCGTCCCCGGGTCGACGCCGGTCACGACGAGGGCGGCGAACGGTCGGAAGACCGTCACCACGCCGGCCAGCACCGCGGCCGAGCCGAGCAGGCGAGCGGCGGTCCGCGGAGCGCCCGCGCCGAGGAGCCCGGTCAGGAGCCAGACGAGACCGACCCCGCCGACGGACCACGGCAGCATGCGGAGCGCCCACCCCGCACCGGGCAGGACTGCGACGACCCTGCCGACCACGTCAGCGCGGCTGACGGTCCAGCCGTCGGCAGCACCGTTCGCGTCGCCCTTGGTGGTGAACGCGCCGTCCTCCACCGCGCTGATGCGGTGCGTGTAGGGCAGTCGAGGCGCCGTCCCCCCGCCCTCGGCGACCGGTGGGACGAAGGTGATGACGTCGCCGACGGCCAGCCGGTCCGGTCCGGGCGGCAGGGTGACGACGAGCGAGCCGACGGGTGCCGTGCGGCCCATCGACGGCGTCCGGACGTCGAACGTCCGGACGCCCGCGGCCGTCGCGGCCCCGACACCGAGCAGCACGAGCAGGACGACGGCGGCGGTGGCGACGAGCCGCACCCGCACCGCGCGGCCGGGAGCACGCCGGCGACCAGTCGCGGGGACGCCGATCGCGTCCCCGGTCTCCGCCACCGTCATGCGGTGAACGTCCACACGAGCGACTGGCTCATGCTCTGCGCCTGCGAGTCGTTCGGAGCCGCCGGGTCGAGGGCGACCGACACGACGGCGGTACCGCCCTGACCGGCCGCAGGCGCCGGGCTGACGGGGAAGGTCCGCCCGCCGACCGCCGCGGCGCTCTCCCCCGAGACCACGGTCGTGGTCCCCGTCGGCGTCGTCCACGTCACGGTGACGCGCAACCAGGAGCAGATGCTGTTCGACGTCGAGACGGTGCCGATGCAGGTGCCGGGGGTGAGCGAGAAGGCGGACGCGGCGACCCCTCCGGTGTTCCTGATCACCGTGGAGGTGCCGCGCGTCGTGTCCCCCGGCCGGAGGTCCTTGCCCGCGTAGAGGTCGGTCGAGCAGGTCGTGGTGGCCGTGGCGGTGCTCCTGCACGCCACGGTCGAGGCGTCAGGGCCCTGCGTCATCTCGATCGAGACGGTGTTGGCGGTGTTCGTGGTGTTCGAGATCGACGCCGTGTACGCCGACGTCGTGCCGGTCGCCGTCAGTGCGAGGGCGACCGAGGCGACGAGTCCCGCCGCCGTGAGGAGCCAGCCCGTGCGCACCGAAGCCCGCGGGACGATCGTCGAGTGCCTTCCCACGACGGCACCGTCAGGCCGAGAACGTGAACGTGAGGGCCTGTGAGAGGGTCACACCCGACGTCGGCGCGGTCGCCCCGTCCGGGAGCGAGACCTGCACGGCCAGCGGGTAGCGCTCGCCTGCGGCGGGTGGGTAGGGCAGCGTGATCGCGTTCGCCGCGAGGTACGCGGGCGTCGTGGACGCGGGCAGCACGTCGGCGCCGCGCCAGGTCATCTTCACGACGAGCTGGCGGCACAGGTCCGACCCGCTCTCGGGCGTGGTCGCGCACGGTCCGCCGGTCAGCCGGAAGCCGGTGGGCGTCGCCGTCCCGGTGTTCTCGAAGAAGATCGTCTGGGGTTCCGACCGGCCCCCTGGTCGCAGGGACTGGCCGCCGTAGAGGTCCGGGTCGGTGCAGCTCGCCGTGCCGTCGGCCGCGGTCGTGCACGCACCCGGCGAACCGTCCGCCGTCGTCTCCACGATCTGGATGGTCGAGGTCGCGACCGTGTTGGTGCCGTGCAGGAAGGCCTGCGTGAAGACCGACAGCGTGCCGCTGAAGCTCATGGCGAGCACCACCGCAGCAGCGACGCCGGCGGCGACCAGGACGAGTTCGGACCGTCGGCGCCGTGCGCGGGGGACGGTCGTTGCGTGACGGGACATCGTGGTTCGCACCTCCGTGTGCACCCCGGGTCCTCGAGCGCCGTGGCGCAGGAGCACGCACGGTCCGGGCGGCCGGGTCCACCCTGAACTGAGGGGTCTTCAGTCGCCCTCGGTACAGATGCGACCGTACAGATCGGGTGACCTGCCCGGTCCCCCAGAGTGCGGGCAGACTGCCCGGTCCACCCACCGCATCCGCGGAGGACCAGGCCGGCCGCCCCCGAACCCCCGGCGGACTGCGCCCCGATCTCGTCCGCTTCGCGCACCGGGACGAGCGGATCCGGGAACGACGGAGCCCCGCTCGTGGCGGGGCTCCGTCGTGCTGCTCGTGCTCGCTGCGGCTACTTCTTCTTCTCTTCGACGTCGCCCGAGAGCGCTGCGATGAAGGCTTCCTGCGGGACCTCGACGCGACCCACCATCTTCATGCGCTTCTTGCCCTCCTTCTGCTTCTCGAGGAGCTTGCGCTTGCGGGTGATGTCACCGCCGTAGCACTTCGCCAGGACGTCCTTGCGCATCGCACGGATGCTCTCGCGGGCGATGATCCGCGCACCGATCGCGGCCTGGATCGGCACTTCGAACTGCTGCCGCGGGATGAGCTTGCGGAGACGCTCGGTCATCAGCGTGCCGTACGCGTACGCCTTGTCGCGGTGGACGATCGCGCTGAACGCGTCGACCCGCTCGCCCTGCAGCAGGATGTCGACCTTGACGAGGTCAGCGGCCTGGTCGCCGGTCGGCTCGTAGTCGAGCGAGGCGTAGCCCTGCGTCTTGCTCTTCAGCTGGTCGAAGAAGTCGAACACGATCTCGCCGAGGGGCATCTCGTACCGGATCTCGACGCGGTCCTCGCCCAGGTACTCCATACCGAGCAGGGACCCGCGTCGCGACTGGCAGAGCTCCATGATCGCGCCGACGTAGTCCTTCGGCGCGAGGATCGCCGCGCGGACCATCGGCTCGCGGACCTCGACGATGCGACCGCCCGGGAACTCGGAGGGGTTCGTGACCTCGGTCACGGTCGTGTCCTCGTTCGTGACCTCGTAGATCACGCTCGGGGCCGTCGTGATGAGGTCGAGGCCGAACTCCCGCGACAGGCGCTCGGTGATGATCTCGAGGTGCAGCAGGCCGAGGAAGCCGCAGCGGAAGCCGAAGCCGAGCGCCACCGAGGTCTCGGGCTCGTACACGAGGGCCGCGTCCGACAGCTTGAGCTTGTCGAGCGCCTCGCGCAGGTCCGGGTAGTCGGAACCGTCGATCGGGTACAGCCCCGAGAACACCATCGGCTTCGGGTCCGTGTACCCGGGCAGTGCCTCGGTCGCCGGCTTCTGCGCCGTCGTGACCGTGTCACCGACCTTCGACTGCCGGACGTCCTTCACACCGGTGATCAGGTAGCCGACCTCGCCGACCGACAGTCCCTTCGTCGGCTTCGGCTCGGGCGACGACACACCGATCTCGAGGATCTCGTGCGTCGACCGGGTCGACATCATCTGGACCTTCTCGCGCGGGTGGATCGTGCCGTCGATCATCCGGACGTACGTCACCACGCCGCGGTAGCTGTCGTAGACCGAGTCGAAGATCATCGCGCGGGGGGCCGCCTCGACGTCGCCGACCGGCGCCGGCACGGTCCGGACCACGCGGTCGAGGAGCTCGGCGACACCGACACCGGTCTTGCCCGAGACGCGGAGGACGTCCTCCGGCTTGCCACCGATGAGCTGCGCGAGCTCGGCGGCGTACTTGTCGGGGTCGGCCGCCGGCAGGTCGATCTTGTTGAGGACCGGGATGATCTCGAGGTCGTTCTCGAGCGCCAGGTACAGGTTGGCGAGCGTCTGGGCCTCGATGCCCTGCGCCGCATCGACGAGCAGGATCGCGCCCTCGCACGCCGCGAGCGAGCGCGAGACCTCGTACGAGAAGTCGACGTGCCCGGGGGTGTCGATCATGTTCAGGGCGAAGGTCTGTCCGTCGAGCTCCCACGGCATGCGGACGGCCTGCGACTTGATCGTGATGCCGCGCTCGCGCTCGATGTCCATGCGGTCGAGGTACTGCGCACGCATCGCCCGCTCCTCGACGATGCCGGTGATCTGCAGCATGCGGTCGGCCAGCGTGGACTTGCCGTGGTCGATGTGCGCGATGATGCAGAAGTTGCGGATCGCCTCGGCCGGGGTCGCGGCGGGCTCGAGCGGCGCGGATGCTTGTGGGCTCACGGTTCCTCAGGGGGTCGGTGCGGTCGAACGATTGTCCCACGGTTGCACACGGGCAGCGCGCACCACAGGCCGACCTGTGGAGGCGCGCCGGGGCCCTGGACGGTGTGCAGGACGGACCGGAGGCGCGTGGTCGTGCCCGTCACGGGCCTCCCGTCCGTCAGACGGTCACGCTGGCGGGCGCCGGCAGCGCTCCCAGGCCGCGACGGAGGTCGTCGACGGTCGCGGCCAGGCAGACCCGGATCCACCCCTCACCGGACCGACCGAAGGCGCTGCCCGGCGCGACCGCGACGTGCTCGCGGTGCAGGAACGCCAGCGCCCACTCAGCGACGTCGCCCTGCGACGCGTGCGAGACGTCGATCCACAGGTAGAAGGCGCCGCGCGGGTCGAGGTAGCGGATGCCCGCTGTGTCGAGGACCTCCTTCGCGACGGCGAGGTTCGCTCGGTAGTGCTCGCGTGCGTCCTGCACCGCCTGGTGGTCGCCCACGATCGCCGCCAGCGCCGCCCACTGGTCCGGCTCCGCGACGCAGCTGATCATCGCCTCCTGCGTCGTGCGCATCGTGGGCCCCATGCCCTTCGGCGTCACCAGGTAGCCGACCCGGACACCGGTCATCGCGTACGTCTTGCTCAGCGAGAAGGCGGTGAAGACCCGGTCGTCGTCGTCGAGGGCCGCGATGCTCACGTGACGCGTGCCGTGGGTGAAGTACTCGTAGACCTCGTCGCTGATCACCCACAGGTCGTGCCGCTTCGCCAGGGCCAGGAGCGCGCGCAGGGTGTCCTCGCCGAACACCGAGCCGAGCGGGTTCGACGGCGAGTTCACCACGATCGCACGGGTGTGCTCGGTGACGCTCGCCTCGAGTGCCGCGAGGTCGGGTTCGAAGTCGTGCTGCGGCTCGAGCCGGTACGGCACGGGGGTGGCACCGATGATGTGCGCGTTCATCGTGAAGGTCGTGTAGCCGGGGTCGGGCACCAGGACCTCGTCCCCGGGGCTCAGCACGAGGGTCATCGCCTGGAACAGCGCCTGGGTCGCGCCGATCGTCGTCCAGACCTGCTCGACGTCGACCTCGATGCGGTTCTCGCGACGGAGCTTGTCGCGGATCGCCGCACGGAGCGGTGCGATGCCGCCGTTCGGCGTGTAGTCCGTGCGGTCCTCGGTCCACGCGCGGCGCGCGGCCTCGCCGATGTGCGGCGCGACCGGGACGTCGGGCTCACCGATCACGAGCATCGCGACGTCGGTGTCGTCGGCTCGCAGCAGGGCCGCCTGCTCGTAGACGCGACGGATGCCGGAGGCGGGGACGGAGTCGATGCGTGGAGCGAGGGATGGCACCTCGTCACGGTAGCCCGTCCGTGTTGCGAGGGCGTTTCCGCCGTGGGGCCCTGCGAGGAAGCGCGGCGCGTCGGGGCTTTGGCGGTCCGTGGGTCTGCTGGTAGGGTTGGTGGCTGGCTTCCGCGTTCCCCGCCCACGGGTGGAACGCGATGCGACAGAGGGCCCCTCTACCCGACGTCGCGACCACCCGTAGCAGACGAACAAGGAGCAACACGCATGGCGAACATCAAGTCGCAGATGAAGCGCATCAAGACCAACCTCAAGGCCCAGGAGCGCAACAAGGCCTACCGCTCGGAGCTCAAGACGGTCATCCGCCACACGAACGAGGCCGTCGTCGCCGGCGACAAGGACAAGGCCGTCGCAGCGCTTGCCCTCGCGTCGAAGAAGCTCGACAAGGCCGTGAGCAAGGGCGTCATCCACAAGAACCAGGCGGCGAACCGCAAGTCGGCCATCGCCAAGAAGGTCTCCGCGCTCTGAGCGTCTGACACCTGCACGAGAGCCCCGCACCGATGGTGCGGGGCTCTCGTCGTTGCGGGGCGTGTCCGGGCGGGGCGGTGTGGTGGCCGCGCGGCGCGCTCGTGGCGCCGCGGCGGCAGCGGCGCCGCGCTCGTGGCGGCAGCGCGGCGGCAGCGCCTGGTCGGCCGCGGCGCGACTCGCTCGAGAACAACCGGAAGCACCTCGCGCCACGGAGATCCGTGGCGCGAGGTGCTTCTCGTTGTGCCGCAGCCTCGTCGCCGCGCGCGGTACCCCGTGCGGATCGAACCACGGATCCGACATCGAACCAGCCGATGGTGCTGGTTCGATGTCGGATCCGTGGTTCGTCCCGTGCGAGAACGAGCGGGCGCGTGCACGGGCGCCGCACCGGCACGAGCGGGCACGGGCTTGGCGGCCGCGGCTCGGCGCCCGGGTGCGGCCTGGAGGCGCGTCCCGCCTCAGCGCTCCTCGCCGCGACGGGCGATGGTGCGGACCATGACCTCGAGCGCGTATTGCGCGTCGCGCGAGCCGCCCTTCACCGCCGTGTCCGCCGCCGCGATGCTCGTGATCGCGTTCGCCAACCCGGCCTCGCTCCACCCGGCGACGTCGCGCTGCGCGCGCTGCACCTGCCACGGCGCCATGCCGAGTGCGGATGCTGCCTGGCCGCTCGGCCCTCGGAAGGCGCTGACCTTGGCCATCGTGCGGATCTTGCTCGCGAACGCCGCGACGATCGGCACCGGCGCCTCCCCCGTCGCGAGGGCGTGCCGCAGCTCGACGATCGCCGGAGCCGAGCGTCCTGCGAGCGCGATGTCCGCGACCTTGAACGCGTTGGTCTCGACGCGACCGCCGTAGTACTTGTCGACGGTGCGGTCCGTGATCTCCTCGGCCTCGTCGGCCAGCAGCTGCCGGCACGCCGCCGCGAGCTCCGCGAGGTCGTCGGAGAACGCCGCGACGAGCGTGCGGACTGCCGAGGGCGCGATCTTCCGCCGGGCGGCCCGGAACTCGGCGTTGACGAAGTCGATCTTGTCGGTGTCGCGCTTGAGCTCGTCGCACTGGACCTCGACGCCGCCGCCGACCCCGCTGCGGATGGTGTCGAGCAGCTTCTTGCCGCGCATGCCCCCACCGTGTCGCAGGACCAGCGTGACGTCGTCCGCGGGCGCCTGCAGGTAGGAGATCGTCTCGGTGATGAAGGCGTCGGTGCACTTCTCGACGTTCGTCACCCGCACGAGCCGCGGTTCGCCGAAGAGCGACGGGCTCGCGAGCGTCGCCAGGAGGCCGGGGGCGTACTGGTCTGCCTCGAGGTCGTGCACCTCGAGCGCCGGGTCCTCGCCGACGAGCAGGTCACGGAGGACGCTGCTCGCCCGCTCCGCCAGGAACTGCTCGGGACCGGTGACCAGCACGACGGGCGCCGGCCGGACACCGGACCACGGCACCTGGTCGATCTTCGCGGCGGCGCGCGTGGGCTTCTTGGCGGGCATACGTTCCTTCCGTCGGCCCCGGAGCGAGCTGGTCGGGGCCTGTTCCGATCCTACGGGCCGCCACAGACGGACCGCCCGCCGGACGGACCCCCGTCGTCGTGGCCGGCGCCGTCCGCTCGGTCCAGACCTGCAACGACCCGTCCGCCGATCGCGAGACCACGACGGTGCCCTGCTCGTCGGTGCGGAACGCGGTCGTCCCCGCGGCACGGAGGGCGTCGAGCGCCGACGCCGTCGGGTGCCCGTAGGTGTTGTCGGCGCCGACGCCGATGAGTCCGATCGGCGCCGCGAGCTGTCGGTACAACGCCGGGTCCTGGTCGGCCGATCCGTGGTGGGCGACCTTGACGACGTCCGGGTGCGCCTCGACCAACGGTCGGAGCCGGCGCTGGGCCTGTTCCCCGAGGTCGCCGAGGAACACCCCGGACACACAGGTCGGGCAGGGTCCGTCGGCGGTGGTCTCGAGGACGACACTCGCGTCGTTGCCCGATGCTGACGATCCCGCGCGCGGCCACACCACCCGCCAGCGCAACGCGCCGAGGGTGCCCGACGTGCCGTCGTCCGCGGTCCGGACCTCGACCCCGGCCCGCTCGAGCGTCCCGACGACCCGCTCGTCCTCGGGCCGTCCGACGGGACCGACGAGCGCCCTCGCCACCCGGTCCGCCACCGCCCCGACCGCGCCGACGTGGTCACGGTCGAAGTGGGTCAGCACGAGCAGGTCGACCCGGTCGACACCGACCAGGTCGAGGCACCGCAGCAGCAGTTCCTCGTCGTCCCCGGTGTCGACGAGGGCGACCGGACCGGCGCCGTCGCGCACCAGGACGGCGTCACCCTGCCCGACGTCGCACGCCACCACCGACCAGTCCCCCGGCACGGTCGAGCGCACCACGAGCCGCGGGACGGCCACGAGTCCGAGCCCGATCGCGACGACGGTCCCCGCCGCGACCAGCGCCCACGTCCGTCGCGGAGGATCCACGAGGACGGCACCGGCGACCGCCAGGCTGACCAGCCCCGCCGTCGCGGCTCCGACCGGTCCGGCGGGCCAGTCGAGCGTCGCCGCCGGCAGTGCGGCCGCCCCGTGCGCGACGGCACCGATGACCGCCGCGGGAGCCCAGGCCACGTGCGCGACGACCGCGGCGCCCCAGGGCCAGACGGGAGCGAGCACGCACGCGGCGAGCCCGCCGACGGTGACGACGGGCGAGAGGGGCTCCGTCAGCATGTTCGCCGGGACCGCGTAGGTCGGGAGGGTCGGGGCGAGCACGACCGTCACGGGCCAGCAGGCGAGCTGTGCGGCGACGGGGATCGCGACCGCCGCAGCGAGGGGCTGCCACCACCGCCGCGCGAGCAGGGCGGTCAGGCGCGGTGCCAGCACGATGATGCCGCCGGTAGCCAGGACCGACAGCGCGAACGCGGGCGCCCGGGCGTACCAGGGGTCCACCACGAGCATGCCGAGGACGGTGAGCGCCAGGAGCGGCACCCCGCGGAGCGGTCGGCCCGACAGACGGACCGCCAGGACCACCACCGCCATCACCGCGGCACGCACGATCGACGGGTCCGGTCGCACGAGCACCACGAAGGCCACCAGGAACCCGACGGCCGCGACCGCCCGGAGGACCCGAGGGAGCCCGAGCGCCCGGCACCCGGCAACGACGAGCGCGACGACGACGGCGCAGTTCGAGCCGGAGACCGCCGTGAGGTGGGTCAGCGCGGTCGTCTCCATCGCGGACTCCGTCGCCGGGTCGAGTCCGCTGCGGTCCCCGATCGCCAGCCCGCGCAGCAGCGCGCCGCCGGGTTCGGGCAGGTCGCGCGTCACCGCCGTGAAGTCCTGCCGCACGCGCTCCGACGCTGCCAGCAGACCGGTCGGCGGCAGGTTCGTCGGACGTCCGCGCAGGAACACCACCGCCGCGGTCGGTGCGCCGCCGTCGTCGGTCTGCACCGTCGCCCGGGCGTGCAGCACTGCTCCGGCCGACGCACGGAGACGCCCGGCCGGGACCACGCGCACGGGGACCTCGAGCCCGCCCACGTCACCGATCGACCGCAGCGTGCCCGTGGTCGACCGATCGGAGGCGGCGAGGTCCCGGGTCAGCACGACCTCGACGGCCACGGTCCGTCCGGCACGGTCGGCGAGCGCCTGCGGCGACCGCGCCGCCGCGCCCACACCGACCGCCACCGCGACGAGCAGGCAGCACGCTGCCGCGACGAGCACGCCGCCCAGCACGCCACCCGGCACGCCACCCAGCACGCCGCCCAGCAGACCACCGCTACCGCCGGACAGCGCTGCACGCCCACGCCGGCCCCGCACCACGATCGCCAGGACGACCACGGTGCCGGCGGTCGCCGCGGTCGTCGCGCACCACCACGCGAGCCCCGGCGCCCCGACGAGCAGTGCCGCCTCGACCCACGCGACGGCCACCGGTCCCGCCAGGCGCAGGTCGACGAGGCTCGGCTGCACCTCCACGACTCAGACCCGGACCCGGTCCCGCAGCTCGGCGAGGCGGGTGTCGCCGATGCCGCTGACCTCGAGCAGGTCGTCCACCGACGTGAACCCGCCGTGCTCCTCGCGCCACGCCAGGATGCGGGCAGCCAGTGCCGGGCCGATGCCGGGCAGGGTCTCGAGCGTCGGCTGGTCGGCGGTGTTGAGGTCGACGACGGCCGCGCCCGTGTCGTCCGCGCCGCCGGCACCACCCCCGACGGCGGCACTCCCGCCCCCGGCACCCGGCGCGTCCGGCCGGAGCGCCTCGGGCACCTCGGTCTCCCCGACCCGCGGCACGTACAGGCGTTCTCCGTCCACCACCGGACGGGCGAGGTTGAGCCGGGCGAGGTCGGCGTCGGCCGTGGCTCCCCCCGCTCGCTGCAGCGCGCCGTCCACGCGGGTCCCGGCGGGGACCTCGACGACCCCGGCCCGGACCACCGCGCCGAGCACGTACACGGTGACCGCCGCGGCACTCGCCGATCCCGAGCGCGATCCGGACCCGGGAGCGCCGCCCGTGGCGTCCGTGCTCGGACCCGGATCCGGTCGGCCGGGCGCCGTCGAGGGTGCGCTCGTCACCGTCACCCCGGCCGTCGATCGCGTCCCGAGGGTCCCGATCGCGACCACCACGAGCGCGAGCCCGACCACCACGGCGGCCAGCACCACGGCCGCCCGGGGCGAGAGCGCGAACCGGGACGCCCAGGACCCGTCGGCACCGGGTCCTCCAGGAGACGAAGCAGTCATGCCCGGCACGGTAGGTCCCGCCACGGGGACGACGACGGCCCGGCGGCCCCTCCTGTGGAGGGACCGGCCGGGCCGGTCAGGTGGGGAGGACTCCGGGAGCCGTCAGCCCTTGATCGCGATGTTCACGAGCTTCGGCGCCCGCACGATGACCTTGACGATCTCGCGGTCACCGATGTACCGCTGCACGTTCGCCGAGGCCCGCGCGAGCTGCTCGAGTTCGTCCGCCTCGATCGACTTCGACACCTCGAACGAGTCGCGCACCTTGCCGTTGACCTGCACGACCGCGGTGAGCGTCTCCTGCACGAGCAGCGTCGGGTCCGCCTTCCGCCAGCCGTACGTGGCGACCGTGGCCTCGTAGCCCAGCTTCTCCCACATCTCCTCACCGGTGTACGGGGCGAAGACGGCGAGGGCGAGGGCGATCGTCTCGACGGCCTCGCGCACGGCGGGGTCACCGGCGCCGGGGCCGCTGTCGATCGCCTTGCGGGTGACGTTCACCAGGTCCATCAGTCGCGCGATCACGACGTTGAACTTGAAGGCCTCCATCATCCCCGGCGCGTCGGCCAGGAAGCGGTGCGTCACCTGGCGCAGGGCACGGTCACCGTCGGCCCAGACGGCGTCCGGTGCCGAGGTGACGTCGAGCGCCAGGCGGTAGGCGCGGGCGAGGAAGCGTGCCGACGCCGACGGCGACACGTCCTCCCAGTTGATGTCGTCCTCCGGCGGCCCGGCGAAGCCCATCACGAGGCGGATCGCGTCGACGCCGTTCGCGTCGAGCTCGTCGCCGAGCGAGACGCCGCCCTTCGACTTCGACATCTTCGAGCCGCCGGAGAGCACCATGCCCTGGTTGAGCAGCGCCGAGAACGGCTCGGTGAAGTCGAGGTAGCCGAGGTCGAACAGGACCTTCGTGACGAAGCGCGCGTAGAGCAGGTGCAGGATCGCGTGCTCGATGCCACCGATGTACTGGTCGACCGGCGCCCACCTCCGAGCGGCCTCGGGGTCGAACGCCTGCGTGTCGTCCTGGGCCGACAGGAAGCGCAGGAAGTACCACGACGAGTCGACGAAGGTGTCCATCGTGTCCGTGTCGCGGAGCGCCGGGGTGCCGTCCACCGGGTTCGGCACGTTCACCCAGTCGGTCGCTCCACCGAGCGGCGAGGTGCCCTTCGGCTTGAGGTCGAGGCCCTCGGTCGACGGCAGGCGCACCGGCAGCTGGTCCATCGGGACCGGGTGCTCGGTGCCGTCGGCGCCGTGGATGATCGGGATCGGGGTGCCCCAGAAGCGCTGACGGGAGATGAGCCAGTCGCGCAGGCGGTAGGTCTTCGCGGCCCGGCCGGTCCCGCGCTCCTCGAGCAGGGAGATCGCCGCGGTGATGGCGTGCTGCTTCGACATGCCGTCGAGCGGCCCGGAGTTGATCATCCGGCCCTGGCCGGTGAGCGCCTCGCCGGTCGAGACGGGGTCGAGCGCGGGCAGGTCCTCGAGCGTCGCCCCCTCGGGGATGACCGGGATCGCACCGGTGACCGGCTGGTTCGTGTCGACGACGACCTTGACGGGCAGGTCGAAGGCCCGGGCGAAGTCGAGGTCGCGCTGGTCGTGCGCCGGGACCGCCATCACGGCGCCGTGGCCGTAGTCGGCGAGCACGTAGTCGGCGGCCCAGATCGGCAGGCGCTCCCCCGTGAGCGGGTGGATCGCGGAGCGGCCGAGCGGCACGCCGGTCTTCGGCCGGTCGGCGTTCTGCCGGTCGATCTCCGAGGTCTTCTGCGTCGCGGTCAGGTACGCGTCGAAGTCGGCACGCACGTCGTCAGGGGCGGCGGAGACCAGCGACGCCGCCAGGTCCGAGTCCGGCGCCACGACGAGGAACGTCACCCCGTGGATGGTGTCCGGACGTGTGGTGAACACGGTGACGGGCTCGTCGTGCCCCTCGATGACGAAGTCGACGTCGGCGCCGACCGAACGGCCGATCCAGTTGCGCTGCTGCGCGATCACCTTCGCCGGCCAGCGACCCTCGAGCTGGTTGAGGTCGTCGAGCAGCCGGTCCGCGTACTTCGTGATCGCGAAGTACCACTGCGTCAGCTTCTTCTTGACGACGACGGCGCCGGAACGGTCCGAGGTGCCGTCGGGCAGCACCTGCTCGTTCGCGAGCACGGTCTGGTCCACCGGGTCCCAGTTGACCCAGCTGTCCTTCCGGTAGGCCAGGCCCTTCTCGTACATCTTGAGGAACAGCCACTGGTTCCACTTGTAGTACTCGGGGTCCGACGTGTGGATCTCCGTCGTCCAGTCGAACGACGGCGCGTAGCGCTTGAACGAGGCCTTCTGCTGCTCGATGTTCGCGTAGGTCCACTGCGCCGGGTCGACCCCGCGCTTGATCGCCGCGTTCTCGGCGGGCAGGCCGAAGGAGTCCCAGCCGATGGGGTGCAGGACGTTGAAACCCTGCTGCCGCCAGTAGCGGGCCACGAAGTCGCCGAGTGCCCAGTTCTCGGCGTGCCCCATGTGCAGGTCGCCGGACGGGTACGGGAACATCTCGAGGATGTACTTGCGCGGGCGCGAGTCGTCGAGGTCGGTCGTGAAGAGGCCGAGCTCCTCCCAGCGGGGCTGCCACTTCTCCTGGATGCGGCGGAAGTCGTAGGCGTCGGGATCGACGGCTGCGGGTCCGGCGGGGTGCTCGGTTGCGTTCGCAGTGGAGTGCTCGGTGGTCACGATCACCAAGGGTACAAGGCCTGGAGGCCCGCCCCGGTCCCGCCGACGCATCCTCCGTCCGGCAGGCGGTCACCCCTCGGCGAGGCGCCCGTCACGCATCCGCAGGGTCCTGTCCACCAGGTCGGCCGGGACCGGCACGTGGGACACGACCAGCACGGTGCGTCCGGCCCGCCGCGCCGCACCGACGAGGTCGCGGAGCACCGCGTCGCCGAGGTCGGGGTCGACGTCCGCGGTCGGCTCGTCGAGCACCAGCACCGGGAACGCGTGCAGCAGCGCCCGGGCGAGCGCGAGGCGGTGCGCCTGCCCGCCGGAGAGCAGCCCGCCGCGCTCCCCCACCGGGGCGTCGAGCCCACCGCGCCCCGCGACCCACGGGCCGAGCCCGACCCGGTCGAGCACGTCGCTGAGCTCGGCGTCCGTCGCGGTGTCCCGCGCGAAGAGCAGGTTCTGCCGCACCGACTGGTCGAACATGAACGGGTCCTGCTCCACGAGCCCGACCCGTGCGCGCACCGCGTCCGGGTGCATCGACCGCGTCCCGACCCCGTCGAGCGTGTACGACCCCTCGTGGTCGACGAACCGCACCAGGGCGTCCACGAGGGTGGACTTCCCGGCGCCGCTCGGCCCCTCGAGCACGACGACCTCACCCGGGTCCAGGTCGAACGACACCCGGTCCACCGCGGGCGTCGACGCGCCGGGCCACCGCACGGTCAGGTCCCGCAGCGCCACCCGCACCGGCCCGCCGACGACGAGGTCCGACGGGTCGGCCGGCACGTCGGGCTCCGGCACGATGCCGGCCGGGAGCTCCGCGGGGACGACCCCCTCGACCCGTTCCGCGGCGGCGCGGACCCGACGCAGCGTCAGGACGGCGAGCGGGACCCCGCCGACGACCTCGAAGAGTGCGAGCGGCACGAAGACGGCGAGCGCCCAGAGCGGTCCGTCCAGCGCGCCCGAGACGACCGCGGGAGCACCGACCGCGAGCACCCCGACGACGGCGCCGCCACCGACCAGGCCGACGAGGGCCCCGACGAGCGACTCGACGGTCGCACGACGCCGGACGGCGCGGGTCACACGGGCGTCGAGCGCGGCGATGCCGGCGAGGCGGTCGGGCAGCGTGCCGTACGCGGCGAATACGTCGAGGGTCCGGACGGTGTCGAGCACCAGGTCCGCGACCCGTCCGCGCTCGGCCGCCGTCTCGCGGTCCGATCGCCGCGCGACGGACAGGGTCGTGACCGTCCCGAGCAGCGCGGCGACGGCGAGGGCGACGACGAGCACCACCGCCGCGGGCCACCAGACCACCGCGACCGCGACGACGGAGAGCAGGGCGACGACCCCGGCCGACACGAGCGGGCCGACGACGCGGATCGGCAGGTCCTGCAGCCGGTCGGTGTCCGTGACGAGCCGGGTGAGCAGGTCGCCGCGCCCGGTCGCCCCGAGCCCGGCCGGCGCGACCGATGCGAGCCGTCGGTACATCTCGGTCCGGACGACGGCGAGCTGCCGGAACGACGCGTCGTGCCCGGCGAGCCGGTCGACGTAGCGCAGTGCGGCCCGGCCGAGGGCGAACGCACGCACCCCGACCATGACGAGCGTCAGGTAGAGGATCGGCGGCTGCTCGGCCGCGCGGGTGATGAGGTAGCCGCTCGCCGCCAGGAGCGCCACCGCACAGACCGCACTGAGCGTGCCGGCGGCGACCGCCTTCGCCCAGCCGGCCCCGTGCGGGAGCGCCAGCCGCAGGACGGGGGTGGGACGGGCCTCCCGGCTCACGAGCGTGCCTCCTGTCGGTGCGTCACGGTCACCGCTCCGCCGGGGCGGAGGTCGACGCGGACGTCGGCGGCGGCCAGCACGGCGGGGCGGTGGCTCGCCACGACGACGACCGCGCCGTCGGCGGCGAGCGACCGGACGGCGTCGACGACGATCTGCTCCGCGTCGGCGTCGAGGGCCGACGTCGGCTCGTCGAGCAGGACGAGCGGGGTGCGGGCGCGACGCGCCCGGTACAGGGCCCGGGCGACCGCGACGCGCTGCGCCTGACCGCCCGAGAGACCGGCTCCCCCGGGTCCGACCGGGAGGCTCGGCTCGACACCCAGCCCCGCCTCGCCCAGGGCGCGGCGCACGTCGTGGTCGTCGGGTCGCGTGTGCAGGGCGACGTTCTCGGCGACCGTGCCGCGCACCAGGCGCGGACGCTGGTCACCCCAGGTCGTGCGGTCGGCGCGGGTGGCGTCGGCCGGACCGGGCACCGTCACCGTGCCGTCGTGGGCGAGGACACCCCGGATCGCCGCGATGAGACTGGACTTACCGGACCCGCTGGGCCCGGCGAGGGCGACGACGGTGCCGGGCGCGACGCGCAGGTCGAGCGGTCCGACGACGACGTCGGGGCGACGGACCACCACGCCCTCGAGCACCAGGTCGGTGGCCGCGGCGGCCGGGGCGCCGGGCGCGGGTGCGCTGGTCGACGTGTCGCGTCCCCGGTCGTCGAGGACGTCGAGCACGGCGCCGGACGCCTCGACGCCGTCCTGGGCGGCGTGGAAGTCGGCGCCGACCTGGCGGAGGGGTGCGAACGCCTCCGGGGCGAGCACCAGGACGAACATCGCGGCGCCGAGGCCGAGCGAGCCGTCGACGAGTCGGACGCCGATCGACACCGCGACGAGGGCGACGGACAGGCTCGCGGCGAGTTCGAGGGCGAAGCCGCTGACGAAGGACAGGCGCAGGACGCCGATGGTGCCGCGCCGGTACTCGTCGGTGACGGTGCCGATGCGGTCGACCTGGCGGCGGGCACGTCCGAACACCTTGAGGGTGGCGAGGCCCTCGACCGCCTCGGTGAAGGCGCCGCCGAGGCGGGTGAGCGCGTCGGCCTGCCGCCGCTGCTGCGCCTGGGTCGCCAGACCGATGAGCACCATGAACACGGGGATCACCGGCATCGCGAGCACGATGACGACCGCGCTCGTCAGGTCACCGAGCCCGATCGCGACGAGGAGCACCGGGGTCGCGACGGCGGTGAGCGCGAGCTGTGGGACGTACCGCCCGAAGTACGCGTCGAGGGCGTCGAGCCCGGGGCCGAGCGCCGTGGCGAAGCCGGCGCTCGACCGGGCGGCGAGCCAGGACGGTCCGCGCTCGGCCGCCCGGGAGAGGACGGTCGCACGGAGCTCGCTCTTCACCGTCGCCCCGGCCCGCGCCGCCAGGTCGTCCGTCGCCCACGCGGCGACGGCACGGACGACGAACGCACCGGCCAGCAGCGCCAGCGTCGGGACGAACGTCTCCGGGAGCCGGCCGTCGCGCACCGCGTCGACGCCGAGCGTGACGGCCGCCGCGATCCCCCACGCGACACCGATCGTCGCGAGTGTGCGGACCAGGCCCGTCCCCGCGGACGCGACGACGGACCAGCGCGCGGCACGCGACAGGCGCAGCAGACGAGGATCGAGCGGCTTCACCGGGAGCCCCTAGTGCGCGGCCTGGTCGATGTGGGCCCGCGAGACGCGCTTGCGGAACACCCAGTAGGTCCAGGCCTGGTAGGCCAGCACGAGCGGGACGAAGATCAGCGCGACCCAGCTCATCACCGTCAGCGTGTACTGCCCGCTCGACGCGTTGACCACGGTCAGGCTGTTGGCCGGGTCGTTCGACGCCGGCATGACGTCGGGGAAGATCGCGGTGAACATCGCCAGGACCACGGCGGCGATCGTGACCGCCATCAGCGTGAACGCCCGCCCCTCCTTGCCCCACGCGGTGCAGAGCACGGCGAGGACGAGCGCGAGTGCCGCGACGACCGAGAGCACCAGGCTCGCCGGCGTCGCCCGCACGAACGCCATCGCCACCAGGAACGCGGCACCGACGACGATCGTCAGCACGCCCGCCCGGGTCGCCAGGCGCTTCGCCCGCACGCGGATCTCACCCTCGGTCTTCAGTGCGACGAACACGACGCCGTGCGTGAAGAACACCATCAGGGTCGCGAGGCCGGTCAGCAGCGCGAACGGGTTGAGCAGGTCGAGGAACGTGCCCGTGAAGTTGTGCCCGGCGTCCATCGGGATCCCGCGGACGACGTTGCCGAACGCGACGCCCCACAGGAACGACGGCACGGCGCTGCCGACGATGATCATCAGGTCGAACCGGCGCTTCCACTCCGGGTGCTTCCGCTGGTGCCGGTACTCGAACGAGACCCCGCGGGCGATGAGCGCCACGAGGATGAGCAGCAGGGCGAGGTAGAAGCCGGAGAACATCGTCGCGTACCACTCCGGGAACGCCGCGAACAGGCAGGCCCCGGCGACGATGACCCAGGTCTCGTTGAGGTCCCACACCGGGCCGATCGTGTTGATGAGCACACGGCGGTCGGTGTCGTCCTTGCCGAGGAACGGCAGGGACATCCCGACACCGAAGTCGAACCCGTCGAGGACGAAGTACCCGACGAAGAACAGTCCGACGATCGCGAACCACAGGACTGGCAGATCCATCTCAGTACACCGTCACTTCGTGCTCGACCTCGCCGGTGACCTCGTCGACCTTCGCAGGGGCGGCGGGGCCCTCCTGCGCGACCTTCTTGATGAGCCGGAACTCGACGACCGCGAGCGCGCCGTAGATCAGCGTGAACACGACCAGGGAGATGAGGACCTCGACCCCGGTGACGTTCGGCGAGACGCCGTCCGCCGTGCGGAGCAGCCCGAACACGAGCCACGGCTGGCGGCCCATCTCGGTGAAGACCCAGCCCATGATCATCGCGGCCATCGGCAGCGGGACCGACCAGGTGGCGATGCGCCACACCCAGCGCTGCGTCGGGAACCGGCCCTTGCGGGTCAGCCACAGGCCGACGACCGACACGAGCACCGCGCCGACACCGAGGGCGATCATCCAGCGGAACGACCAGTAGGTCACCCAGATGATCGGCTTGTAGTCGCCGGGGCCGTACACCTGCGTGTACTGCGCCTGCAGGTCGTTGATGCCCTCGACCGTGCCGGTGAAGGTGTGCGTCGACAGGAACGAGAGCAGGTACGGGATGCGGATCGAGAACAGTTCGTGCACACCGTCCGGGGTGCCGAGCGTGAAGATCGAGAACGAGGCGTCCTTGCCCGTCGAGGTGTTGTAGAGCGCCTCGGCCGCGGCCATCTTCATCGGCTGGGTGTCGACCATCGTGAGCCCGAGCTGGTCGCCGGACAGCACGGTCAGCGCGCCGGACGCCAGCATCGTCCACATGCCGAACTTGAGCGCCGGCATCATCGTCTCGAGGTTCTGGTTGCGTGCGAGGTGCCACGCCGCGACCGCGATGATCACCGAGGCGGCGACCATGAAGGCCCCGAAGAGCGTGTGCGGGAAGGCGGCCAGCGCGACCTTGTTGGTCAGGACGGCCCAGATGTCGGTGAGCTCGGCGCGGCCCTTCGCCTCGTTGATCGCGAAGCCGACGGGGTGCTGCATGAAGGCGTTCGCCGCCAGGATGAAGTACGCCGACATCATCGTGCCGACGCTGACGCACCAGATGCTCGCCAGGTGCAGCGCCCGCGGCAGGCGGTCCCACCCGAAGATCCAGATGCCGATGAACGCCGCCTCGAAGAAGAACGCGAGGATGCCCTCGAGCGCGAGCGGGGCACCGAAGACGTCGCCCACGAACCGCGAGTAGTTCGACCAGTTCATGCCGAACTGGAACTCCTGGACGATTCCGGTGACGACGCCCATCGCGAAGTTGATGAGGAAGATGCGCCCGAAGAAACGGGTCAGCTGGAGGTAGTGAGCGCGCCCGGTCCGCACCCACGCCGACTGGAAGACGGCAACGACGAGCGCCATGCCGATCGTCAGCGGGACGAAGAGGAAGTGGTAGATCGTCGTCAGACCGAACTGCCACCGCGACAGGATCAGGGGATCGAGGATGTCGTTCATGCGGCGTGTCCGAGCCGGTCCGCCGCGCGCTGTTCGTGCACGAGAGATGCCTCTTCCGGGAGGAGGAACTGGTACTTGTCACCCCATCGGGACACCTCCACGCTACCGCCGGGACACCTGCTTCGACAAGTTGTAGAGGGGCACTCTGCACGAACGTGCACGAGCAGTGGTCGGCACAACCGTGCGGAACGACGGTGCCCGAGTGCCCTCCGCGTGAACGACGACAGGTGCCGGGCCGAAGCCCGACACCTGTCGTTCAGTGCTGATCGGCGCCGAGCGCCGACCGACTAGAGCAGACCCTCGTCCTGGAGGAACTGCTTCGCGATCTGCGAGGCCTTCTCCTTGTCCGTGACGCTCTTCTCGTTGAGCTCGATGAGCTTGTCGGTGGTGAGCTTCTCGTTCACCTCGTCGATGGCGTCCGCAGCCTTCTCGTCGACCTTGTCGGAGACCACCGGGATGACGTTCTGCGGCAGGATCAGGTTCTCCGGGTCCTTGAGCGAGACGAAGTCGTTCGCCTTGATGCTCGGGTCCGCGCTGTAGATGTCGGCGAGCTGGACGGTGCCGTCCTTGAGCGCCTTCACCGTCAGGGCGCCGCCGGAGTCCTCGACCGCCTTGAAGTCGACGTCCACGCCGTAGACCGACTTCAGGCCCTCGGGGCCGTACGGGCGGGTCTGGAACTCGGAGTTCGCGCCGACGGTCAGCTTCTCCTTGACGTCCTTCAGGTCGGCCAGGCTCGTGACGTCGTTCTCCTCGGAGAACTGCTTCGTCACGGTGTAGCTGTCCTGGTCGGTGGCGTCGGCCTCGTCGAGGACCCGCAGACCCTTCGGCAGGGCCTTCTCGAGCGCCTCGTCGATCTGGTCCGCGCTCTTGGCCGTCGACTCCTTGTCGAAGTACTGCAGCAGGTTGCCGCTGTACTCGGGCATGACGTCGATCGCGCCCTTCTCGAGCTGCGGGATGTAGACCTCGCGCTGCCCGATGTTGAAGTTGCGCTCGACGGTGAAGCCGTCCTTCTCGAGCACCTGCGCGTAGAGCTCGGCGATGATCTCGTTCGAGTAGTACTGCTGCGAGCCGATGACGATCGTCTTCGAGTCGGACGAGGCGCTGGAGCCGCTGCTGAGCGGGTCACCAGAGGAGCAGCCGGTCAGGGCTGCGGCGACGCCGAGTGCCGTTGCGGCGGCGAGGGCGACGCGGATCCGTGCTGTGATCACGATGGGTTTCCTTCCGGGATGGGATTGCGGGCTCGCTCGCGCGATCCCTGGCGCTGCCGCGCGGACGGGTCGAGGGTGCCCTTCGGCACCGACGCCCGCTGCAGCGCGGCGAACACGATCTCGAACGCGATCGCGAGCGCGATCACGAGGACGGACGCACCGAGCATCTCGGCGTAGTCCTGGGTCTTGAGGCCGAGGAAGAAGTAGCCGCCCAGTCCCCCGGCGCCGACGTAGGCAGCCAGGGTGGCGGTGGCGACGACCTGGAGCACGGCCGAACGGACGCCGCCGATCAGCAGCGGCAGCCCGAGCGGGATCTCGACCTTCCAGAGCACCTGCCACCCGGTCATGCCCTGGGCCTTCGCCGCGTCGATCGTGACCGGGTCGACGGACTCGATCCCCGCGTAGGCACCGGCGAGCACCGACGGGACGGCCAGGACCACGAGCGCCAGCAGCGGTGCCTCGAGCCCGATGCCGAGCAGCAGGCCGAAGAGCGACAGCACGCCGAGCGTCGGCAGGGCCCTGATGCCGCCGGACAGCGCGATGGAGAACCCGCGTGCCCGGCCCGTGTGCCCGATCGCGTACCCGATCGGAACCGCGATCACGGCCGCGATCACCACGGCGAGCAGGGTGATCCAGACGTGCTCCCACAGCCGCTCGGGGATCGCGTTGACGCCGGTGTAGTTGGCCGGGTCGAACACCCAGCCGAACGCCTGTCCGATGATCACGAGGCGACCTCCGCTCGCTGCAGGACCCGACGCGCGGCGCGACGGCTCCGCGGCGCCCGCCGTGTCCACGGCATGACGAGCCGTCCGAGCAGCACGAGCAGGCCGTCGAGGGCGAAGGCGAGCACGAGCACCATGACGATGCCCGAGAGGATCTCCTCGTAGATGCCGCGCGCGAGTCCGTCGGTGAACAGCGAACCGAGGCTCTGGATGCCGAGCACCGCACCGACGGTCGTCAGCGAGATCGTCGACACCGCGATCACCCGCAGGCCGGCGAGCAGCACGGGACCGGCGAGCGGGAGCTCGACGCGGAAGAAGCGCTGTACGCCCGAGTACCCCATGGCGGTCGAGGCTGCCTTCGTGCCGGCGTCGACCGAGGAGAGGCCGTCCACCGTCGACCGGACCATGAGCGCGAGACCGTAGATCGTCAGGCTGATGATCACGTTGACCGGGCTCTGCAGGCTCGTCCCGATGATGCCGGGCAGGGCGACGAACAGCGCCAGCGACGGGATCGCGTAGAGGAGACCCGCGAAGGTCACGATGCCGCTGCCCAGACCGGCGGCGAAGCGGGATCCGCCCGTGCGCTGCAGTCGGACCACCACCCAGCCGATCGGGATGGAGAGCAGGAAGCTGATGATGATCGGTGGGATCGCGATCGCGAGGTGCGCGATCGTGGCGTCACTGATCGTGTCGAGGTTCGACAGGATCCAGTTCACCGCGGTCCCCCACCCTGCGCCGGAGCACCCGGGGCGGTGTCACGCGCCCCGGCCTCTGCTGCCTGTGGCACCGCGGCTGCGGCGTCGACCACCTGGACCGGACCGGTGAGCACTCCGGCTGCCCGGCCGTCGCCGTCGACGACGATCGGGCCGGTCGGCGTCTGCTCGACGCGCAGGGCACGCCGACCGCGGCCGGCACCGATGAAGTTCGCGACGAAGTCGTCCGCCGGTTCGGCGAGGATCTCGGCGGGGGTCCCGAGCTGCGCGATCTCGCCGCCCTTCTTGAGGATGACGACCTGGTCGCCGAGCTTGAACGCCTCGTCGATGTCGTGGGTCACGAAGACGACGGTCTTGCCGAGCTCGCGCTGCAACCGGATCAGCTCGTCCTGCAGGTCGTTGCGGACGAGCGGGTCGACGGCGCCGAACGGCTCGTCCATGAGCAGGACGTTCGGGTCGACGGCGAGGCCGCGGGCCACGCCGACGCGCTGCTGCTGTCCGCCGGAGAGCTGCGAGGGGTACCGGTCCGCGAACGCCCGGTCGAGACCGACGGTGTCCATCAGTTCGAGCGCCCGGGCACGGGCCTCGCCCTTCGGGACACCCGTCAGGAGCGGCACGGTCGCGATGTTGTCGGCGACCTTGCGGTGCGGCAGCAGGCCGGCGTTCTGCATGACGTAGCCGATGCGGCGACGGAGCTGCACGGGGTCGACCCCGGCGACGTCCTCACCGTCGATCTCGACGGTCCCCGACGACGGGTCGACCATCCGGTTGATCATGCGGAGCAGGGTGGTCTTGCCGCAGCCGCTGGAGCCGACGAAGACCGTGGTGGTCCGCGACGGGATGACGAGGCTGAAGTCGTCGACCGCGTTGGTGCCGTCCGGGTACGTCTTGCGCACCGAGCGGAACCCGATCATGTGGGTGCCCTTCTGTTCGGAGGTAGCCCGACTCCGCACGAGCGTACCCGCGCATCGAGGACAGCGTTCCACCGTGACCGGTCATGACGGCTCGCGGACAACGACGCCCGCACTCCCTGTTCGGGAGCACGGGCGTCGGTGGATGGTCCGGTGCGCCGGTCGGGCGCGTCGCGCGTCCGGCCGATCGCGGTTCAGGCGGCTGCGGCGACCGCTTCGAGGTGCGCCCGGCTCATCGTGCGGTACTCCTCGATGAGCGCGGTGTCGGGAGCGGTCCGGTCGCGGAGCGCCCGGGCGATCACGGCGTGCGCGGACTCGGCCAGGACGACCCAGGCGCGCTCCGCACGCTCGCCCAGCGGGTAGCCGAAGCGGTCGTGCAGGACCTGCGCGACGGCTGCCCCCAGCGCAGCCATGCGGTCCTCGGCGTCACCGGTGCCGGTGTCCGCGGGGTCACCGAAGCGGATCGCGCGGAAGCCCGGCTCCGCGCGGTACATCTCGACGGTCGCGTCGATGAGCGCGTCGTGCGCGTCCTGCCAGGTCGTGGCGTCGCTCTCGTCGAGGGCGGTGAGGAAGCGCTCGGCGAGCCGCTGGGTGCTCCGGATCGCCAGCGCCTCGACCACGGCGATGCGGTCCGGGAAGTACCGGTAGACCGTGCCGATCGACGCCCCCGCGCGCTCGGCCACCATCGCGGTGGTCAGTCGCTCGAACCCGATCTCGTCGATCACGGCAGCCGCGGCGTCGAGGAGTCCCGCGAGGCGCGCCGAACTGCGGGCTTGGACCGGCTCGTTCCTGAGCAGTGATGATCCCCCCGGCAGTGCGTTCGATACCTCGGTGACGAGCACGTGTTCTCCTCTTGCGCTCCCGGCGGAGCGCGGTCATGTGGGATGTGACGGGAAGGACTCTCGCACAGACCGGCTGGATCATCGCTGCGACTCACCCCGTCGTGGTCGTCCACCGCCCGCCGTCGGGGTCCCGCGCGTGGGAGGATGGGGCCATGCCCGACCCGACGCCCCACGAGCCGTCGTTGGCCGAACCGATCCTCCACCGGGCCGCTCGGATCGAGGACGCCGTCCAGGAGTTCCGCGAGCACCGGGCCCGGCGTCGCGGGCTCGTGCCGACCGTGATCCCCTACACGGGCTACGGCGCACCGGGCTGGATCCGCGTGCTCTGCCGTGTCCTGCTGACGCGACGCGGCCTGGCGTCCGACGCCTCCTACTACGGCGTGCGTGGCTGGCGGAGCTTCACGAGTGTCGCCGTCGACGACGCCGAGGTCACCGTGACGGCCGGCGGCACGACCCACGTGGTGCAGTCCGACCGTGGCGGCGTGGTCGACGTGAAGGTCCCGATCGACCTCGAACCCGGATGGCAGACGGTGCGCCTTTCGGCCGGTGGGATGCGCGACGTCGAGGCCGACGTCTTCATCGTGGACCCGGACACGCGCTTCGGTCTGCTGTCCGACATCGACGACACGGTGATGGTGACGTCGCTCCCCCGCCCGATGCTCGCGGCGTGGAACTCCTTCGTCCTGACCGAGCACGCCCGTCGCCCGGTCCCGGGCATGTCCGTGCTGTACGAACGCGTGCTCGCGCAGCACCCCGGCGCTCCGACCGTGTACCTCTCGACCGGGGCGTGGAACGTGGCGCCGACGCTGCAACGCTTCCTGACCCGGAACATGTACCCGACCGGCACGCTCCTGCTGACGGACTGGGGGCCGACCCACGACCGCTTCTTCCGGAGCGGCCAGCTGCACAAGCAGCAGAACCTCCGGCGACTCGCGAGCGACTTCCCGGACGTGCAGTGGCTCCTGGTCGGCGACGACGGGCAGCACGACGAGACGCTCTACGGCGAGTTCGCCCGGGAGCACCCCGAGAACGTCGCCGGTGTCGCCGTCCGGCAGCTGTCCACGAGCGAGGCGGTCCTGGCCGGTGGTCGGTCGCGCGCGCAGGAACGGACGCGCGCCGGGTCCGCACCGTGGGTGTACGCCCCGGACGGTGCCGGCATGTGGTCGGAGCTCGCTCGCGTGGGCCTCGTCGACGCCGACCCGTCAGCCCCGCTCTGATCCCTGCACAGGGAGCTCCGACGGCTCCGCTGTGCACACCTTCAGCGCTGCCGGGCCGCACGGCGGCGGCCGGTGCCAGGATCGAGCCATGAGCACCGTCACCCCGCCGAACCGCATCGAGGACCACGCCCTCATCGGGGACACCCACACGGCCGCACTCGTCGGCCGCGACGGGACGATCGACTGGGCGTGCCTGCCGCGCTTCGACAGCCCGTCGACCTTCGCCTCACTGCTCGGGACCGAGGACCACGGGCACTGGTCGCTCCGCCCGACGGACCCGGACGCCACGAGCACCCGGCACCACCACCCGGACACGCTCGTGCTCTCCACCGTGTGGACGACGTCGACCGGCGTCGTCGAGGTCACCGACCTCATGCCGATCGGCGCCCATCGCGCGGCGATCATCCGACGGGTCCGCGGCCTGCAGGGCTCGGTCGAGGTCGAGCAGACGCTCCGCATCCGGTTCGACTACGCCCGAGCGCTCCCCTGGGTCCGGCAGATCGGCGGTGACGAGGACCCGGCGCTCCTCGCGACCGCCGGCCCGGGCTCGGTGGTGGTCCGTGGCGTGCGCTTCCGGGCCGACGACCACCGGCACACGCACACCGTCACGGTGCACGACGGCGACGTCGTCGACACCGTGCTCACCTGGTACCCGTCGCACCGCGAGCCACCGGAGCCGCTCGACGTCGACGCCGCACTGCAGGCGACGGAGCGCTGGTGGCGCGACTGGATGGCGACCGCGCACACCGAGGGCCCCTACGCCGAGGCGAGCCGACGGTCCCTGCTGCTGCTCCGTGCGATGACCCACGGCCAGACCGGCGGCGTCGTGGCGGCCGCGACCACGAGCCTCCCGGAGGACCCGGGTGGCGAACGCAACTGGGACTACCGGTACGTCTGGCTCCGCGACGCGTCCCTGGCGCTCGCGTCGCTCATCGCCCACGGCTACCGGGACGAGGCGATGCACTGGCGCGGGTGGCTGCTCCGTGCGATCGCGGGTGACCCTGCCGACGTGCAGATCATGTACGGCATCGCCGGCGAACGCGAACTGCCCGAGCGCACGCTCGACGAGCTCCCCGGCTACCTCGACTCGACGCCGGTCCGGCTCGGCAACGGCGCGTCGACCCAGTACCAGGGGGACGTCTTCGGCGAGGTGCTGGCCGCCCTGCACGACGCGCGCGAGCTCGGTGTCGAGGAGAACGCGGACTCGTGGGCCCTGCAGCGTGCCCTGCTCGGCTACGTCGAGGAGCACTGGCAGCACCCGGACAACGGCATCTGGGAGATGCGCGGACCGCGGCGGCACTTCACGCACTCCCGGGCGATGATCTGGGCCGCCTTCGACCGCGGGGTGGCGGCCGTCGAGGAGTTCGGCCTCGAGGGCCCCGTCGACCGGTGGCGCAGCCTGCGCGACGAGGTCCGCGCGGAGATCGAGGAGCACGGCTGGAACGCCGAACGCGGCTGCTACCGGCAGCACTACGACACCGACGAGGTCGACGCGAGTCTGCTCGTCCTGCCGCAGATCGGGTACCTGCACGCCGACGACCCGCGCATGACGGGGACGGTCGCGGCGATCGAGCAGGACCTCCGCGTCGGCGAGCACGGCCTGGTCCTGCGGTACCGGACCACCGCGGGCTTCGACGGGCTGTCCGGCTCCGAGCACCCGTTCCTGGCGTGCTCGTTCTGGCTCGTCGAGCAGTACGCCGCCTCCGGGCGCATCGCCGACGCCGAGCGGCTGATGGACGTCCTGGTCGGTTACGCGAACGACGTCGGCATGCTCTCCGAGGAGATCGACGTGGCGACCGGTCACCACATCGGCAACACGCCGCAGGTGCTGTCGCACCTGACGCTCGTGTCCGCGGCCGACGCGATCGCCCGTGCACGCGGAACCACGTCGGGCCACCGGACGCGGCTCGCCGTGCACGACGGCGGGACGCGGTCGTCGACCGGCGGTGGGCGGCGGGCCGGCGCACCGTCCTGACCGGCCGGCGGCGCTCCGCGCCGCGTCGTGCTGGGCGCACCTGGTCGTTCCGGGCGCACCTGGTCCATCCGGGCGTACCTGGTCCATCCGCGCGTACCTGGTCCTCCTGATCCGGCAGGTACGCCCGGTTCCGCACGGCACGTCACGCGTTCCGGGGAGGAACGGGCAGACGAACGGACGGGAGGCACGGTGCCAGCCGGCACCGCGCCTCCCGTCCGTCAGGTGGCTCCGTCAGGAGACGGCGTCGGTCAGGACGACGACTCCCAGTCCGCGGGACCGCGCGAGCCCGCGCGGTACTCCTCGAGCGGCACGTCGCCCGACTTCCAGGCGTCCACGACCGGCTCGACGATCTCCCAGCACCGCTCCGCGACGTCGCCGCGGATCGAGAGCAGCGGGTCGTCGTGGAAGATGCCGTTGAGCACCTCGCCGTAGGGGGTGAGCTCGCCGTCGTCGAACGACGAGGACAGGGTGACCTGCCCCATCTCGAACGGGTTGCCGCCGCCGTTCGCCGACACGCTCAGCTCGATCTCGTCCGGGTTGAGGACGATGCGCAGCGTGTCCGCCTTCGGTCGACCGGACAGGCCGGAGGGCAGGCGCGTCACGGGCTTGAAGGTGATGAGGACCTCCTTGCGGCTGGCGCCGAGCGCCTTGCCGGAGCGGAGCGTGAAGGGGACGCCCTTCCAGCGCGCGGTGTCGACCTCGACCTGGATCTCGGCGAGGGTCTCGGTACCACGCGACTTGTCCACGCCGTCCTCGTCCTGGTACGACGGCAGCTCCTTGCCGTCGATGGTGCCGGCCGTGTACACGGCGCGGCGCGAGGCGATCTTCGCGTCGTCGCCCTTGAGGCGGGTCGACCGGAGGACACGCGCGAGCGACGACCGGAACTCGACCGCGTCGATCGCGGACGGGGCGTCCATCGTGACCAGGCCGAGGATCTGCAACAGGTGCGACTGGATCATGTCGACCAGGGCGCCGGCCTCGTCGTAGTACTGCGCCCGGTTCTCGAGCCCGAGGGTCTCGTCGTAGAAGACGTCGACCTTCTCGATGTTGTCCGCGTTCCAGATCGGCTCGAACAGGCGGTTCGCGAAGCGCAGTCCGATGATGTTGAGGACCGTGGTGCGACCGAGGAAGTGGTCCGTGCGGTGCACGCGCTCCTCGGGGACGAGCTCGAGCACGGTCTTGTTGAGGGCCTCGGCGCTGGCGACGTCGGTGCCGAAGGGCTTCTCGAACGCGAGGGTCGTGCCCTCCGGGAGTTCGACGCCCTGCAGCGCCTCGCAGATGTCCGAGGCGATCTGCGGCGGGAGCGCGAAGTAGAGGATGGGCTCGGCCTCGGCCGCGTCGAGCAGCGCCTTGAGGTGCTCGGGGTCGGTCGGGTCGCCCTGGATGAAGGTCGTGGACTCGAGGGTCGCGTCGACCTCGGGACCCTTGACGTCCTGCGACGCGAAGGACTTCGTGACGACGTCCTTCCACTGCTCCGAGCTGCGGGCGCTGCGGCCCGTGCCGATCAGCTGGACGGGGACCGCTCGACCGCTCTGCAGGAACGTGCCGAGTCCCGGGAGCAGCAGGCGGGAGGCGAGGTCGCCCGTCGCGCCGAAGATGATGAGGGTGCGCTTGTCGGTCACCGGAGGTGAGTCCTTTCGCTGTGGTTGCGGGGTCCGCACGGGTCAAGCCGCGCGCGGGCCGGTTGATTCCCTGTGACTTCCGGGATACCCGCTCCGGGCCGAGAGCTCGGGCCGGGTGGGGTACGGGCCCCGGACGCACCACGGGCGGCACCGGATGTGGTGCCGCCCGAGGTGTCAGGTGGATCGGATCAGTGTCCGAAGTTGCCGCGGTAGTACTCGTAGACCCAGCCCACGAGGGTGACCGTCACGAGCGCGAGCCCGATCGGCACGATCCAGAGGCCGGCCGCGAGACCGAGGAAGCAGATCGCGGTCGAACCGGCGAGCAGGATCGGCCACCACGACCACGGGCTGAAGTGCCCGAGTTCGGCGTCGCCGTCCTCGATGTTCGCGTCGGGGCGGTCCTCGGGGAGGACACCGCCCTGCGAGGACATGACCTTCCCGAGGTAGAACGCGATGAACGCGGACATGATCCCGGTGAGGCCGATCGCCACGGTGCCGACCCACTCGGGCCGCCCGTAGTAGATGAGCGCCCAGATGGTGTACGCCGCGTCCGCGAGGACGAAGAAGACGAACAGGATCCAGAACAGGTTGGTGTTGGCGCGCATGGCGTTACTTCACCTCGCCCTTCGCGGCGTCGTAGGTCGGGGCGTCCGGAGCGTCCTTCGCCGGACCCACACCGATCGGCACACCGGCCTCCGGGTGGTTCAGGTCGAACGCCGGGGACTCGGAACGGATCCGCGGGATCGACGTGAAGTTGTGCCGCGGCGGCGGGCAGCTGGTCGCCCACTCGAGCGAGCGGCCGTAGCCCCACGGGTCGTTCACGGCCACCTTCGGAGCGTTCCGTGCGGTCACGTAGACGTTGAAGATGAACGGCAGGAACGAGATCGCGAGGATCATCGAGCCGATCGTCGACAGCTGGTTCATCCAGGTGAACCCGTCGTTCGGCAGGTAGGTCGCGTAACGACGCGGCATGCCGATGACGCCCAGCCAGTGCTGGATGAGGAACGTCGTGTGGAAGCCGATGAACAGCAGCCAGAAGTGGATCTTGCCGAGGCGCTCGTTGAGCATGCGACCCGTCCACTTCGGCCACCAGAAGTAGAAGCCGGAGAACATCGCGAACACGACGGTGCCGAAGACCACGTAGTGGAAGTGCGCGACGACGAAGTACGAGTCGGACACGTGGAAGTCGAGCGGCGGCGACGCCAGGATCACACCGGTGAGACCACCGAACGTGAAGGTGATGAGGAAGCCGACGGCCCACAGCAGGGGGGTCTCGAAGGTGACCGAACCGCGCCACATCGTGCCGACCCAGTTGAAGATCTTCACGCCGGTCGGGACCGCGATGAGCATCGTCATGAGCGAGAACCACGGGAGCAGGACGCCACCGGTGACGTACATGTGGTGCGCCCACACCGTGACCGAGAGGGCCGCGATGGAGATGGTCGCGTACACGAGGGTCTTGTAGCCGAAGATCGGCTTGCGGCTGAAGACCGGGAAGACCTCGGAGACGATGCCGAAGAACGGCAGCGCGATGATGTACACCTCGGGGTGGCCGAAGAACCAGAAGAGGTGCTGCCAGAGCAGGGCACCGCCGTTGGCCGGGTTGTAGATCTGCGCGTCGAACACGCGGTCGAGACCGAGGCCGAACAGCGCGGCGGCGAGCACCGGGAAGGCCATCAGCACGAGCAGCGAGGTCACGAGGGTGTTCCACGTGAAGATCGACATGCGGAACATCGTCATGCCCGGGGCGCGCATCGTGATGATCGTCGTGATGAAGTTCACCGCGCCGAGGATCGTCGAGAAGCCGGTCATGCCGAGGCCGAAGACCCAGAGCGTCCCACCGAGACCCGGTGTGAACGTCGTGTCACTCAGTGGCGCGTAGGCGAACCAGCCGAAGGACGCGGCGCCCTGCGGGGTGAGGAAGCCGCCGACCGCGATGAGCGAGCCGAAGAGGTAGAGCCAGAAGGCGAACCCGTTCAGACGCGGGAACGCGACGTCCGGCGCACCGATCTGCAGCGGCATGATCGCGTTCGCGAAGCCCGAGAAGAGCGGCGTCGCGAACATCAGCAGCATGATCGTGCCGTGCATCGTGAAGAGCTGGTTGTACTGCTCCTTCGTCTCGACCACGTGCAGGCCGGGCTCGAAGAGCTGCGCACGGATCACGAGCGCCATGACGCCCGCGAGCAGGAAGAAGACGAACGAGGCGATCAGGTACATGTACCCGATGGTCTTGTGGTCGGTGGAGGTGATCCACCGGACGATGATGTTGCCCTTCCGACCGACCTTGGACGCCTGGAAGTCCGGCGTCGTCGGCGCTGTCGGCTGGCCGACGAGTGACGTTGTCATCTGACGGACCCCTACTTGTTCTCGCTCGACGCCTCGACCGGCGCCTGGTTGTTCGGTTCGTTCGTGTTGGTGTCGTACTCGTTGCCGAGCAGACCGACCTTGCCCTGCTCGCGCAGCGTGTCGAGGTACTGCTGGTACTCGGAGTCGGAGACGACCTTCACCTGGAAGAGCATCAGGGAGTGGTACTCACCGCAGAGCTCGGCGCACTTGCCCTGGTACGTGCCTTCCTTCTGCGGGATGAAGTACTCGTAGTTGGTCTTGCCCGGGAGCATGTCCTTCTTGTACAGGAAGTCGATGACCCAGAAGGAGTGGTCGACGTCGCGCGAGGAGAGCTCGATCTCGACCTTCTTGCCGACCGGCAGGTACAGCGTCGGGAGCTGCGACTCGTCGATCGCGCCGTCGCCGTTCTCCTCTTCCTGGGCCTGGATGCCCTGGTAGTAGACGCTGTCCTTCGGGTTGTCCTTGTCGATGTAGTTGAAGTCCCAGGCCCAGCGCTTGCCGTACACGTGGATCGTGGCGTCCGGGTCGTCGAAGGGCTTCTCGATCGCGGACTGGTCCTTCGCGGTGAACGCGAAGAAGCCGAGCACGAGGATGAGCGGCACGATCGTGTAGAAGATCTCGAGCGGCATGTTGTACCGCATCTGCACCGGCAGGCCGGTCTGGCCCTTGCGACGGCGGTAGACGATCGCCGCCCAGATGATCAGGCCCCACACGATGAGCCCCACCGCGAGCAGGACGATCCAGCTGGTGGTCCACAGGCCGACGATGCGGCTCGTGTGGTTCGTGACGTCCTTCGTCTCCTCCGTGCCGGGGAGCCATCCGTTCATCTGCTGCTGCGTGCAGCCAGCCAGTGCGATGACCAGACCGACGGCCACCGGGACGGCCGCCCAACGTATACGGCGATTCGAACGCACTGTTACCTCTCGGAAGACGTTGCTGAGGCACCGGCGGTGCGACCGTGCCGAGCACGGAGGCCGCTCATTGCTGGTTCCCAGCTTGATTGGAACACTCCTAGCTTACTCGCAGCCGGTGACGTCTCGCGCACACCGGGCGCGGTCCGGCGCGGCATCGTCGACCCCGGCGCACCGCTTTCCCCCGGTCGGGCGGGCTCGGGCAGCGCGGGGGACGACGAACGGGGAGCGACCAGATCGGTCACTCCCCGCTCGCGTGTCGGTTCGGTCGGCGGACAACCGCCCGCCGTGGCGTCAGTGGAAGCTGTCGCCGCACGCGCAGCTGCCCTGCGCGTTGGGGTTGTCGATGGTGAAGCCCTGCTTCTGGATGGTGTCCTCGAAGTCGATGGTGGCGCCGTCGAGGTACGGGACGCTCATCTTGTCGACGACGACCTCGACACCGCTGCCGAACTCGGTCGTGGCGTCCCCGTCGAGCAGGCGCTCGTCGAAGTACAGCTGGTAGATCAGGCCCGAGCAGCCACCGGGCTGGACCGCGAGGCGCAGGCGGAGATCGTCGCGCCCCTCCTGCTCCAGCAGGCTCGCCACCTTCGCCGCCGCAGCGTCGCTGAGCGCGACCCCGTGGGCACGTGCGTCCGTCGCCGGTGCGTTGTCGGTGATGGTGTCGCTCATCCGCGCGTCTCCCTCCGGGCGGTGTCGGTCACCGCGCCTGAGGTCGATTGTAAGCACGCGAGCCGACAGGACGGGCCGTCCGTCCACAGGGCGGGACCGGACGACGGACGGGAGGCCCGTGGCGGCGTCGCCACGGGCCTCCCGTCCGGCACTCCCCCGGTCCCCACCAGCGGTGGGGACGCGTCAGGCGCGCGTCGCCAGGCGCGCCAGCAGGATCGTCTCCGACGCGATCGCGCGGTGCAGGACCCCGAGGTGCTGCGACTCGTTCGGGCTGTGCGCCCGGGTGTCGGGGTCCTCGACACCCGTCACCAGGATCTGCGCCTCCGGGAACTCGGCGGCCAGGTCCGAGACGAACGGGATGGATCCGCCGATGCCCTGCTCGACGGCGGGCGCGCCCCAGCCCTCGTGCATGGCAGTGCGGGCCTCCTGCACCGCCCAGCCGGCGGTGTCCACGAGGAAGCCGTCGCCGGTGTCCACCTCGGTGACGTCGAGCTTCGCGCCGAACGGCACGTGGGCGCGGAGGTGGCGTTCGACGGCCGCGTACGCGTCGGTCGCCGACTGTCCGGGGGCCACGCGGACCGAGACGCGGGCGGCAACGGTCGGCAGCAGGGTGTTCGACGCGTTCGCCACGCTCGGCACGTCCATGCCCGTCACGGTGATCGACGGCTGGAACCACATCCGGGACAGCACCGGACCCGTCCCCACCGGTCGGACGCCCTCGAGCAGGGCCGCGTCGGTGGCGAGCTCGGCCTCGGAGCGCTCGGGCACGTCGGCGTCGTACGCCGTGAGCCCCTCGACGGCGACCGAGCCGTCGTCGTCGTGCAGCGAGGCGAGCAGCCGGACCATGGGGATCATCGCGTCCGGGGCCGCACCGCCGAACATGCCGCTGTGGCTCGCGTGCTCGAGGGTCGTCAGCGTCGCGCGGAACGTCACGTTGCCGCGGAGCGAGACGGTGATCGACGGGACGTCGACCGACCAGTTGTCGCTGTCGGCCACGACGATGACGTCGGCCGCCAGGTGCTCCTTCTGCTCGCGGAGGAAGGTGCGGAACGAGCGGGAGCCGAACTCCTCCTCGCCCTCGACGAAGAGCACGACACCGAGCTCGAGGTCGTCGCCGAACTGCGCGTGCAGCGCGCGGAGCGAGGCGACGTGGGTCATCACGCCGGCCTTGTCGTCCGAGGCGCCGCGACCGTACAGGCGGTCGCCGCGGAGGGTCGGCTCGAAGGGCGGGGTCTCCCACAGGGCGTCGTCGCCCTGTGGCTGCACGTCGTGGTGCGCGTAGAGCATGACGGTCGGCTTCCCGTTCCGCGCAGGACGCACCGCCAGGACGGCGGGCTGCCCGAGCTCGCGGCCGGCCTCCTCCGCGCCCGCGGTCTCCCCCTCGACCGCGGAACGGACGATGCGGACGGCGTCGTCGGCGAAGACCCCCGTCGACCGGGCCAGGTCCGCGACCGCCTCGGCACTCGCCTGCACGTGCGCCGGGTCGAACGCCGACCAGGACACCGACGGCAGCCGGACCAGCGCGGACAGGTCGGCGATCGTCGTCGGCAGGCCTCCCTGCACGTGTTCGCGGAGGGCGTCGAGGAGCGCGGGGTCGGTCGCGGGGCTGTGCTGGTCGGTGTCGGTCATGTCCCGTAATCTAGAGGAGATCCAGCACGCAACCGCAGTCAGGAACGCACCGTGGCGAAGGCAGCCCCCAAGACCAACACGACCGTCAACCCGTCGGAGGAAGAACTCCTCGAGTCCGGCAAGGGTCGTCCGACGCCGTCGCGTCGTGAGCGCGAGGCAGCCAACCGTCGCCCGCTCGTCGGCAACAGCCCGCAGGACAAGAAGGCCGCTCGCGCGCGGCTCAACACGGAGCGCGAGAAGGCCCGTGTCGGCATGGCGAACGGCGAGGAACGCTACCTCCCGGTGAAGGACAAGGGCGAGCAGCGCAAGTTCGTCCGCGACTGGATCGACGCGCGCTGGAACGTGGGCGAGGTCATGATGCCCGTGCTCGTGCTGTTCCTCATCGTCGGGTTCGCCGCAGCGCAGACCGTCCTGGCGTCGTACTCGCTCCTGCTGGTGTGGGCGTTCGTCGCGCTGTTCGTCCTCGACTGCATCGTGCTGTGGCTGTCGCTGCGCAAGAAGATCACCGCGAAGTTCGGCGACATGCAGCGCGGGACGTTCTTCTACATCCTGACGCGGGCGTGGCAGCTCCGCTTCCTGCGCCTGCCGAAGCCGCAGGTGCGCCGCGGGGAGTACCCCTCGCTGTAGGCGCAGTGCCACGAGCGCCGTCCGGCCGAGCCGGGCGGCGCTTCGTCGTTCCGGGTTGCTCCGGGGTGTTCCGGGGTCGCGCGGTGCCTGACGGTGGTCGTCGACCGGGCCAGATCCGTCTCGGTCGGCGTCGCGCGCCGACGGATCACGCCCGAACGCCGAACGCGAGCGGCGTGTCCTGCTCGGTCGGCTCGGTGCCCTCCGGACGGCTGGCCTTCCGGTGCTCCGGGGTCCCGGTCCCGGGGTCCCGATCCCGCGGTGCTCCGGTCGCTCCGACGCTCGGCGGTCCCGGTCCTGGTCCCGGTCCTGCGGTCTTCCAGTCGCAGGACATGCCGCACCGAGCGAACATGAGCGGCAGGTCGTGCGACGAGAGCGGCAGCGGGCGGCGGGTCCTGCGACGAGAGTGGGCGAACCGGCGAACCGGCGAACCGGCGGACCGGCGAACAGCCCGACGGCAGTGGGCCGTGTGCGGAGCACGACACCACGGTCGGCGCAGAGCGAGTGCCGCCTGCCGCTACCGCGCTGCGCGCCGCAGCCGCCGACGCCGCAGCCGGTTGATGCGCATCGCCCAGGTCGGCCCCTCGTAGAGGAACGCCGTGTACCCCTGCACGAGCGTGGCGCCCGCGTCGATGCGGTCCTGCACGTCCTGCTCGCTCGTGACTCCCCCGACGGCGACGACGCAGAAGTCCTGCGGCACCGCGGCGCGGACCCGACGCAGCACCTCGAGCGACCGGGCGGCGATCGGGGCACCCGACAGGCCGCCGGCACCCATGGCCTCGACCTCGGCGTCCGGCGTGGTCAGCCCGGTGCGGGCGATCGTCGTGTTGTTGGCGATGATGCCGGCGAGTCCGAGGTCCACCGCGAGCCCGGCGATCGCATCGATCTGCTCGTCGGTCAGGTCCGGGGCGATCTTCACGAGCACCGGGGTCCGCCCCGCAGCGTCGCGGACGGCCGTCAGCAGGGGTCGGAGCTGGTCGGCCTCCTGCAGCCCGCGGAGACCGGGCGTGTTCGGCGAGCTGACGTTGACCGCGAGGTAGTCCGCGAACGGGGCGAGCAGGCGCGTCGACTCGAGGTAGTCGTCGACCGCGTCCTCGACCGCGACGACCCGGCTCTTGCCGATGTTGACACCGATGACCGGGCGACCCGGGTGCCGTCGTGCCCGTTCGAGCCGCCGTGCAGCCCTGGCGGCACCGTGGTTGTTGAACCCCATCCGGTTGACGAGCGCCCTGTCGCGGATGAGCCGGAAGAGCCGGGGCTTGTCGTTGCCGGGCTGCGCCTTCGCGGTGATCGTGCCGACCTCGACGTGCCCGAACCCGAGCAGCCCGAGTCCGGCGATGCCCTTGGCGTCCTTGTCGAACCCGGCCGCGAGACCGAAGCGCGAGGGGAAGTGGATCCCCATCGTCGTGATCCCGTCGGCAGCTGCTGGCCTGGCGTAGCGCTCCACCGTGCCGTTCAGGAACGGCACCCTCGGCAGTGCGCGGATGACGGCGAACGCGACGTGGTGTGCGCGCTCCGGGTCCATGTTGGCGAACACCGTCCGGAAGACGACCGCGTACCCGTTCCGGACGAGGCGCTCCGCGACCCCGCTCACGCGCTGCTGCCCGAGCCGGCACCGCCGGACGCTGCGGCCCCGGCTGCGTGGTGGTCACGGCGCAGCTGTGCGATCGCGTCCTCGAAGTCCTCGAGCGTGTCGAAGGCCTGGTAGACGCTCGCGAACCGCAGGAACGCCACCTCGTCGAGCTCGCGCAGCGGCGGCAGGATGGCGAGACCGATGTCGTTCGCGTCGATCTGGCTGGACCCCGACGAGCGCACGGTCTCCTCGACGCGCTGTGCGAGCACGGCGAGGTCACCGTCGGTCACCGGGCGTCCCTGGCACGCCTTGCGCACACCGGAGACGATCTTGTCGCGGCTGAACGGCTCGGTCACGCCGTTGCGCTTCACGACGTTCAACGACGCGGTCTCCGTCGTCGAGAACCGGCGCCCGCAGTTCGGGCACTGGCGTCGGCGACGGATCGAGGTGCCGTCGTCGCTCGTGCGGGAGTCGACGACGCGGGAGTCCGGGTGGCGGCAGAAGGGGCAGAACATGTCGTGTCCCAGGCTATCGGCTCGACGACGCCCACAGGGCGCGGTGACGACCCTGTGGACGATCGGCGGCGCTCAGGACCGCCCGGTGCGTTCCGTCACCGCGGCACCGTGACCGGGCAGCTGTTCCTCGGTCGCGAGCGCCACGATGTGCGGCGCGACCTCGGCCAGCGCGGCGGGCGTGTAGCGGATGACCTGCTGCGGTCGGAGGAACGTCGAGGCCGACAGTCCGGACCCGAACCGTGCCTGTCCGCCGGTCGGCAGCACGTGGTTCGACCCGGCGAGGTAGTCGCCGAGGCTCACCGGGGTGCTCGGCCCCACGAAGACGGCTCCCGCCGCGTCGATGTCCGCCAGCACGGCATCGTCGTCCGCCGTCTGGATCTCCAGGTGCTCAGGCCCGTACGCATTGCTGACGGTCGCCGCGTCGGCCAGGGAGTCGACGAGCACGATCGCGGACTGCGGGCCGTCGAGTGCGGTCTGGAGGCGCGCAGCCGTCCCCAGCGCCGCCACCCGTTCCGGGATCGCGGCCTCGACCGCGTCGGCGAACGCGGCCGAGGTGGTCACCAGGACGCTGCCGGCCTGCTCGTCGTGCTCGGCCTGGCTCACCAGGTCGGCGGCGACGTAGCCGGGGTCCGCGGTGTCGTCGGCGATGACGAGGATCTCGGTCGCGCCGGCCTCGGAGTCGATGCCCACGACCCCGCGCACCAGGCGCTTGGCCGCTGCGACGAAGTTGTTGCCCGGACCGGTGACCAGGTCGACCGGCTCGAGGCCGATCTCGGCGACGCCGTACGCCAGCGCACCGACCGCACCGGCCCCGCCCATCGCGTAGACCTCGTCGATGCCGAGCAGTCCGGCCGCGGCGAGGATCGTCGGGTGCACGCGCCCGCCGTGGTCGCGCTGCGGCGGCGAGACGAGGGCGATCGACCCGACGCCCGCGACCTGCGCGGGGACCACGTTCATCACGACGCTCGAGGGGTAGACGGCCTTGCCGCCCGGCACGTAGAGCCCGACGCGACGCATCGGCTGCCATCGCTGGTGGACCTCGGCGCCGTCGGCCAGGCACGTGACCGACGCAGCCGGGACCTGAGCAGCGCTCGCAGCACGGACGCGGCGGATGGCCTCGTCCAGGGCCTCGCGCAGCTCCGGCGTCAGGCCGGCGACGGCCGCGGCGATCTCGGCGGCGGGGACCCGGACGTGCTCGGGGGCGCCTCCGTCGAACCGCTCCGCCTGCTCGCGGAGCGCGGCTGCCCCGTCTTGCCGGACCGCGTCCACGAGGTCGCGGGCGGCGTCGACGGCGTGCGAGACGTCACCGACGGCGCGGGGCATCAGGCGGAGGAGGTCGGCACGGGCGGGCAGTCCGCCGCGGAGGTCGATTCGCTGCATCATCAGGCGTCAAGCGTACCGGCGGCACCCGACAGGATCGCCGTCGCGAGGGGGCGGTGCCGCTCGGCGTGGTCGTCGTCCCACACCCCGAGCACGTGCAGGACGAGGACGCGGAACGCCAGCGCCCGGACGAGCAGCTGTGGCCAGTCGGACACCCCGGCGAGCTGCCCGAGCGCCGGCAGCCGCTCGACGGGGACCCCGTTCCAGCAGACCGCGTCGACGACGGCGATCGCAGAGGCGTACCCGGCCGGGCGCCACGAGGGTGCCCAGTCGAAGACGGCTGGTGGCTCCCCGGCGGCGAAGAGCACGTTGCCGAGCAGGTCGCGGTGCACGACCTGCGACGGCGCTCGGACCGGCCGGAACGCCGCAGCGAGCCGGTCGAGCAGCGGCCCTGACGGCCGCAGCGTCCCGGCCCAGACCATCCGGTCCGCCCGACTCCACGGGTCGTCGACGAGGTCGAGGAACGCCGGGCGGGGCAGGTGGGCGACCGCTCGGTGGAAGGCATCGCCGGCGGCGAGGACCTCGTCGACGCGGCTCGGGTCGGTCGCGCCCGGCAGCCACTCCCATGCCTCCCACCCGTCGACGAGCCAGGACCCGTCGGCCGAGGCCACGGGACGCGGCGCGCGGAAGCGGTCGGAGTGCGCGAGGCGGGCCAGCGTGGCGGACCGCCACCGAGCCTCCCGGGCGTCCCCGTGCGGCCGCAGGACGATCCCGCCCGCGCGCCACGTCGTGCCCTGCCCGCCGGGCAGCAGCAGCGGGCGCCGCTCCCCCGCTCCGAACGCCCGGAGCACCACGGCCGACGGCCGCGGTGCTCCGGGAACGATCACGTCGACCGCCTCAGACCAGGCAGCGCGGTCCGAGCAGGCTCTTCAGCTCGCCGAACAGGTCGGGCGTCAGGCTGACCGGGAACGGCAGCTCGAAGGTCCGCGCGACGTCGTCCTTGAGCAGCTTGAGGCGGACCTCGGTCTCCCCCTGGTGCCGGCCGAGCACCGCGGCCAGCTCGGTCACCGTCGAGGTCGTCGCCCGGCGTTCCGGCAGGGACAGGGTCAACGGGCCGGACCCCATCGCGTCGCCGACGTTCGGCTGGAACATGCTCACGGCGTGCAGCGCCTTGCCGTCGTCACGCACGTTGACCCGGCCGCGCAGGACGACGATCGAGTCCGCCACCAGGGACGGACCGAACTCCTGGTACGTCTTGCCGAGGAACATGACGCCGATCTCGCCGCCGAAGTCCTCGATCTGGACGATGCCGTACGGGTTGCCGCTCGACTTCGCGACCCGGTGCTGCACGCTCGTCAGGAGCCCGGCGACCGTGACCGTCTCGCCCTCGATGCCGTCGTCGGCGGCGATGAGGTCGGCGATGGTGATCGACTGGTGCTTCGCGAGCTCGATCTCGAGACCGGCGAGCGGGTGGTCCGACACGTACAGCCCGAGCATGTCCCGCTCGAAGGCGAGCTTGTCGCGCTTCGCCCACTCCGGGCGGTCCGGCACCTGGGACACCGGCGCTGCAGCGGGGGTCTCCTCGGCCACCTCGGCGAAGAGCGAGTCGAAGTCGAAACCGATGTTGCCGTTGGCCTCGTCGCGCTTGACCTTCACCGCGCCCTCGACCGCGCCCTCGTGGATCTCGACGAGCGCACGCCGGGTGTCACCGAACTCGTCGAAGGCACCCGCCTTGATGAGCGACTCGACCGTCCGCTTGTTGGCCGACGAGATCGGGATCTTCCGGAGGAAGTCGTGGAACGACTCGAACGCGCCCTTCTCGGTGCGCGCCTTCACGATGTCGTCGACCACGTTGAAGCCGACGTTGCGGATGGCGCCCATGCCGAAGCGGATGTCGTCACCGACGGCGGCGAAGAAGCCGATCGACTCGTTGACGTCCGGCGGCATCACCCGGATGCCCATGCGGCGGCACTCGTTCAGGTACAGCGCGAGCTTGTCGCGGGCGTCGCCGACGCTGGTCAGCAGCGCCGCCATGTACTCCGCCGGGTAGTGGGCCTTGAGGTAGGCGGTCCAGAACGACACCACGCCGTACGCCGCCGAGTGCGCCTTGTTGAAGGCGTAGTCGGAGAACGGCAGCAGGATGTCCCACAGCGTCTTGATCGCCGCGGCCGAGTAGCCGTTGTCCTGCATGCCCTTCTCGAAGCCGGCGTACTGCTTGTCCAGCTCGGACTTCTTCTTCTTGCCCATCGCGCGGCGGAGGATGTCCGCCTGTCCGAGCGAGAAGCCCGCGACCTTCTGCGCGATGGCCATGACCTGCTCCTGGTAGATGATCAGGCCGTAGGTCGTGCCGATGATGTCCTGCAGGGGCTCCTCGAGCTCCGGGTGGATCGGCGTGATCGGTTGCTCGCCGTTCTTGCGGAGCGCGTAGTTCGTGTGCGAGTTCGCACCCATGGGGCCGGGGCGGTACAGGGCGATGAGCGCGGAGATGTCCTCGAAGTTGTCCGGCTTCATGAGCCGGAGCAGGCCGCGCATCGGGCCGCCGTCGAGCTGGAAGACGCCGAGGGTGTCGCCGCGCTGCAGGAGCTGGTACGCGGCGTCGTCCTCGAGGCCCATGGTCTCGAGGTCGAGCTCGATCCCACGGTTCGTCTTGATGTTGTCGAGGGCGTCGCTGATGATCGTCAGGTTCCGGAGGCCCAGGAAGTCCATCTTGATCAGGCCGAGCGACTCCGCTGCCGGGTAGTCGAACTGCGTGACGATCTGGCCGTCCTGCTCGCGCTTCATCACCGGGATGATGTCGATGAGCGGTTCGCTCGACATGATCACACCGGCGGCGTGCACGCCCCACTGCCGCTTCAGGCCCTCGAGCCCGAGCGCCGTGTCGAAGACGGTCTTCGCCTCGGGATCGGTCTCGACGACCGTCCGGACGTCGACCGCTTCCTTGTACCGCGGGTGGTCCTTGTCGAAGATCCCGGTGAGCGGGATGTCCTTGCCCATCACGGGCGGCGGCATCGCCTTGGTGAGCTTCTCGCCCATGCCGAACGGGAAGCCGAGGACCCGCGAGGAGTCCTTGAGCGCCTGCTTCGCCTTGATCGTGCCGTAGGTGACGATCTGCGCGACGCGCTCGGACCCGTACTTCTCGGTGACGTACTTGATCGCCTCACCGCGGCGCCGGTCGTCGAAGTCGACGTCGAAGTCGGGCATGGAGACGCGGTCCGGGTTGAGGAAGCGCTCGAAGATCAGGCCGTGCCGGATCGGGTCGAGGTCGGTGATGCGCATCGCGTACGCCACCATCGAGCCGGCACCGGACCCTCGGCCCGGACCGACGCGGATGCCGTTGTTCTTCGACCAGTTGATGAAGTCCGCGACCACCAGGAAGTAGCCCGGGAAGCCCATCTGGTTGATGATCCCGACCTCGTAGTCGGCACGGTCCTGGACCTCCTTCGAGATGCCGCCCGGGTACCGGTACTGCAGCCCCTTCGCGACCTCCTTCTCGAACCAGGAGTGCTCGGTCTCACCCTCGGGCACCGGGAACTTCGGCATGTAGTTCGCGGCGGTGTCGAACTCGACGTTGCACCGCTCGGCGATGAGGAGGGTGTTGTCGCAGGCCTCGGGGTGGTCGCGGAAGACGTGGCGCATCTGCTGCGGCGTCTTGAGGTAGAACTCGTCGGCGTCGAACTTGAAGCGGTTCGGGTCGTTGAGCGTCGACCCGGACTGCACGCAGAGCAACGCTGCGTGCGACTTCGCGTCGTGGGAGTGCGTGTAGTGCAGGTCGTTCGTGCCGACCAGCGGGATGCCGAGGTCCTTCGAGATGCGGACGACGTCCTCGATGACCCGGCGTTCGATCTCGAGGCCGTGGTCCATGATCTCGGCGAAGTAGTTGTCCTTGCCGAAGATGTCGCGGTAGTCCGCCGCCGCCTTGAGCGCCTCGTCGTACTGCCCGAGGCGCAGGCGCGTCTGGATCTCGCCCGAGGGGCAGCCCGTCGTCGCGATGATCCCCTCGTGGTACTGGTCGAGGAGCTCGATGTCCATGCGGGGCTTGAAGTAGTACCCCTCGATCGACGCCCGGCTCGACAGGCGGAACAGGTTGTGCATGCCCGTCGTGTTCTCGGCGAACATCGTCATGTGGGTGTACGCACCCGAGCCGGACACGTCGTCACCGCCGCCGTCACCCCAGCGGATGCGGGTCTTGTCCGACCGGTGGGTCCGCGGCGTGATGTACGCCTCGGTGCCGATGATCGGCTTGACGCCACCGGCCTTCGCGGCCTTCCAGAACTCGAACGCGCCGAACATGTTGCCGTGGTCGGTGACCGCGACGGCCGGCATGCCCTGCGCGGCGGTCTCGGCGACCAGGTCGCTCAGCCGGGCGGCACCGTCGAGCATCGAGTACTCGCTGTGCACGTGCAGGTGGACGAAGGAGTCGGAATCCGACACGGGACCTCCGGTTTCGACGGGGACTGCTGCGGGGCGGGACAACTCTAACCGCCGGCACCGACGTCCCCCGCGTGTCCGGCGTGCCCGCCGACCGGCGTCCGGCGGTGCCGCACCGCGAGCGGGCAGGACACGCCGCGTGCGGCGTGCCAAGCGGGCGGAACACGTCGGGTGGTTCCGCCGAGCGTGACGGATACTGCCCGTTCGGCACCCGACGCGGGACGCCACCCGACGGCGGACGGGAGGCTTGCGGCGGGCCCGCCACGCGCCTCCAGTCCCGACGTGCGCCGCTCCAGGCCCGAACGGGCGGGCAGGACACGCCGCGCGTGTTCCGCCGAGCGGGCGGAACACGTCGGGCGAGGGCACCGAGCGCGACAGATCTGGCCCGCTCGGAACCCGACGCGGGATGCCACCCGACGGCGGACGGGAGGAACGTGGCGGGCCCCGCCACGCGCCTCCCGTCCCGACGTGCTCCGCGCTGGCCCCGGACGAGCGGGCGGGACACGCCGCGCGTGTTCCGCCGAGCGGGCCGAACACGTCGGGCGAGGGCACCGAGCGCGACAGATCTGGCCCGCTCGGAACCCGACGCGGCACGCCACCCGAAGGCGGACGGGAGGCACGCGGCGGGCCCGCCACGCGCCTCCCGGCCCGACGCGCGCCGCGCTGGCCCCGCCCGGTCGCTTATA
>NZ_JBIQDQ010000006.1:0-168923 GCF_045370965.1 Curtobacterium sp. 179-B 9B NHS | reverse complement strand
GGACGCCCCGACGGCTTCGCGCGGCGGGCGGACGGGCGGCGGAGGGGCCGGCGCCGGGGCCCTCGCGTACACCGGCGCCGAGGGGCTCGGGCTCCTCGCCGCCCTGGCTGCTGCCGCCGTCGGGCTCGGAGCCGGCGGCTGGTGGGTCGCACGACGCCGGCGCGCGGCCGACGACCCCGACTGACGGGGGAGCGCGCCACCGCCGGTCGGGGCGCTCGGACCCCGGCCCGCGGTGGTGACTCCCGTCGGTACGGGCTCCGGTCCGACGCCCGGGGCGCCGGCGGTAGACTCGGACCACGATCCGCATGCCCGAAAGAGGTCCCGTGTCCGACTCCGTGGACGACGCCGGCCAGCGCGCGCGGTACTGGCCGATCCCCGTCCTCCGGGCCGTCCCAGCCGCGGTCGTGGCCCTCGTCATCACCTTCTCGTCCAACCACGCCGCCGGCTACGGCCTGCTGCTCTTCGGCGGGTTCGTGATCGTCGACGCCCTCGTGCTCGGGTGGGCCGCCCTGCGCCGCATGCCCTCCGACGAGCGCTCGCGTCCGACCACGTTCGTGCAGGCGGTCGTCTCCCTCGTCGCCGGTGTCGCCGCCCTGGTGACCAACGGCGTCGGGCTCGGCGCGTTCATCACGGTGGTCGTCGGGTGGGCCGTGCTGACGGGAGCCCTCGAACTCGCACAGGGACTCCGAGCGCGCGGCCGGTCACCGTTCGCCCGTGACTGGACCACGGTCGGTGGACTCACCCTGCTGCTCGCCGTCGCGTTCCTGCTGACACCGCCGGACTACTCCCAGCAGCTCGGGGGCGTGGAACAGGTCACCGGCACCCTGGACGCCGCCGTCGTCCTGGTCGGACTGCTCGGCGCCTACCTCGCCATCGCGGCGGTCTTCCACGTGATCGCCGGACTCTCGCACAAGTGGGGCACCACGGCGCCTGCCGCAGCCCCGGACGGAGCACCACACGCATGAGCACCCCCAGCCGTCGCGACCGTCTGCGCCCCGCCGAGCTCCTCGTGATCTCGGCGGTCGTCGCGGTGTTCACCGGAGCGGTCGTGCTCTTCTCGACGCGTGAGTTCGAACTCGCCCTGGTGTTCCTCGGTGTCGCGTTCATCGTCGTCGTGGTGGTCCTCGCGATGCTCCAGCTCGCGGCATCGAGCGACCAGGACGACAACGACATGCTCGGCGGCCACAGGTCGCCGGGCGAGCGGTCCGAGGGCGACGACTTCCACTGACCCCGCTCCGGCGACCGTCGTCCCCGGCGACACGCCCGGGCGGAGCGGTCCGCGCCCGCGTCGTCAGGATCGGCACCCCGTCCGACACCGCTGGGTGAAGGGGGTGAGCGATGGACGTGACCACGACGACGGACGAGACGATCGTCCGCGCACTGGCGGCCGGTGACCAGGCCGCGTTGGCGCAGGTCTTCGACCGCTACGCCGCGACGATGACCCGGTACGTGTGGGCGATCGTCGACGATCGACACGACGTCGAGGAGGTCGTGCAGGACGCGTTCCTGGTGCTGTGGCAGCGGGCGGAGACGCTGGAGCTGCCGGCGGAGAGCCTGCTGCCCTGGCTGCTCGTCGTGTGCCGGAACCTGGCGCGCAACGCCGGCCGGAAGCGCACGCGGCACCGTGCCGATGAGCTGCCGGAGACGCTCACGGCACCGGTCGACCACACCGAGGCCGCCGAGACGCTGCGCTGGGTCCGTGCCGAGATCGCGGCCCTGCCCGAACTCGACCGGCGCATCTGCGAGCTCTGCCTGCTCGAGGGGCGCTCCTACACCGAGGCAGCCGAGGCGCTCGGGCTGACGGTGGGCGCCGTGACCCAACGGGTCTCCCGCAACCGTCGACGACTCAAGAAGGTGGTGATGCACGATGGACACTGAACCTCCCGTGGGCGACGAGCTGCAGCGCATGCTCGTCACGATGAAGCAGGGCGTGCTCGAGCGCGCCACCCCGCGTCCGAAGCGGCGTCGCGGGCACACCGGCATCGTCGTCGGTGTGGTCGCCCTGCTCGCGCTGGGCACCGCGTCGGGGGCGGTGGCGCTCACGCTGTCGCAGCAGGACCGTCCCGTGGCGGCCCCGGTGCAGACGCAGGAGCCAGCGCCGGCGCCGTCCGTCACCACCCCGACCTCCGCGCCGATCACGGCGACGCCGACGCCGGTTCCGACGACGGGTGCCGCGCCCGACCGAGCGGATCCGACGGCTGTCGCGTCGATCCCCACGTCGTGCCGGGGCGCTGTTCCGGCGGGTGCGTACGACCGCCTGTTCGGCGGGCGTGAGGCCATCCAGGTCTTCCCGTCGCCGGGGGGAGTGGTTCCGTCGGTGTCCGGATCCGGGGTCGTCACCGGGCTGTACTGCCTCTGGGGTGGCAGCGACGGACCCGGCCCGGGCCTCGCCCTCACCGTCGGGACCGCGAACGGCGAGCAGCTCGCTTCCCGGGAGTCGAGCTTCTTCGGCGACCAGGACACCGTCTGCTCGGTCGAGGGCCCCGCCCGCGTCTGCCGAGCGTCGTCGACGGACGTCGAGACCGGTGCCGCTCAGGCACGGACCTGGTACTCCCGTGGTGACACCTGGATCGAGATCGACCAGGCCGACTTCCCGACCGACGGCCTGCTGGACGCCGTCGTCGGGGAGATCTGGGGGGACTGACGGCCGGGAGGCGCGGTGCGGGACCGTCCCGCGCCTCCCGTCCGCCGGTGGGACACGTCCCACACGGCCCTCCGGACCTCACCCCACCCGTGCGGCCACGACGTCGCGAGCGAGCGTGCGCGTGGCGCGGTTCGGTTCGGTGTCCGACCGCATCGCGAGCCCGATGCGGAGCGGCTCGACCTCGTCCTCGAGCTCGAGCACGGCGCCGTCGTACCGGACGCCCGGGTCCGGGACGACACCGACGCCGAGCCCGGCCGAGGCGAACCGGATCACCGCCGGCATGTCGTTCATCTCCGCCACGACCCGGCGTCGGAGGCCGAGGCGCTCGAACGCGGCGTCGAGGATCAGGCGGTTGCCGAAGCCGTGCGCGGTGTCGACGAAGGGCTCCCCGGCGAGTTCGGCCAGGGACACCGACGGGCGAGCAGCGAGCGGGTGGTCCGCGGCGGTGTAGACGCGGAAGGGCAGCTCGCGCAGCGGTTCGACGACGACCCCGGGCGGGACGGACGGCAGGCCCGTGTACGCCAGGTCGAGCCGCCCGGCGACCAGGTCCTGCACCAGGCCGGTGGTGCCCGAGGGCGAGGTCATCAGCTCGACGGCCACGAGCGGGTGCCGCCGCCGGAACCGCCGAAGCACCCCCGTCAGGTCGACGACGTCCATGCTCGTGAAGATGCCCAGCCGCACCCGGCCGCGGAGGTCGGCGTCGTCGACGGTCGCCAGGTCCCGCATGCGCTCCAGGGAACCGAGCACCGCGCGGGCGTGCGGGAGGAGGTCCTCGCCGGCCGCGGTCAGCACGAGTCGCCGACCGGTGCGGTCGAACAACCGCACGCCGAGCGAGCGTTCGAGGGAGGCGATCCCGGCGGAGACGGTCGACTGGGCGGCCCACAGGCGTTCCGCGGCGCGTGTCACGGTCCCCTCGGCGGCGACGGCCACGAACTGTTCGAGCAGGCGGGTCTCCATCGTCCGAGTATCGACCAGATCGATGACACTCATCAAGAACACCCGTTGAACTCGATGACGGCGCCAGGGCACCATCGGAGCATGACCTCGACCACCGACGCGGCTCCGGCCCCGACGACCGGCTCCCGTCCCGTCCCCGCTCCGCGAGGGCGGCGCACGCACTCCCGTCGCCGGCACGGCTTCGGCTTCTGGGCCGTGGCCTTCGCGTTCCTGGCGGTGATGGCGTTCGCGACCGTCCCGGCACCCCTCTACGTGATCTACCAGGCGCGCGACGGCTTCCCGACGTTCACGACCACGGTCGTCTTCGCCGCCTACGGTGTCGGGGTCGTCGCCTCGCTCTTCCTGGCGGGACACCTCAGCGACGTGCACGGACGACGCCCGTTGATCCTGGTGTCGATCGCCCTCGAGCTCGTCGCGGCCGTGCTGTTCCTGCTGTGGTCCGACGTCGCAGGTCTCGTCGTGGCGCGGTTCGTCACCGGGCTCGGCGTCGGGCTCCTCACCGCGACGGCGACCGCGCACCTCGGTGAACTGCGGGTCCGGGCGACCGGCTCGTCCGCGTCCGCCCAGGGTGCGAGCGTCGCGGCCGGCGCCGTGAACCTCGGCGGTCTGTCGCTCGGCGCCCTGGTCGGGGGCGCGCTCGCGGAGTTCGTCGGGCAGCCGCTCGTCGTGCCGTACGTCGTCTTCGTCGTCGCCCTGGCGGTCGCGTTCGTCGTCGTCCTCGCCGCGCCGGAGACCGTCGACCGTCCCGAGCAGCCGGTGCCGTACCGACCGCAGCGGATGGCCGCTCCCGAGGGGCAGGCCGGCGTGTTCTGGGCCGCCGGTGCCGCGGCCTTCGCCGCCCTGGCCGTGCAGGGACTCTTCACCTCGGTGGCCCCGACCTTCCTCGGCACCACGTTCCACGTCACCGACCGTCTCGCCGCGGGCGCCACGACGTTCGGGGTCTTCGCCGCGAGTGCGGTGTCGCAGATCGTCTTCGCAAGGCTGTCCCAGCGTCGGCAGATCCGGCTCGGCCTGGTGCTGCTCGTCGGTGGTCTCGTCGTGCTCGCGATCGCCGCCGTGCTCCTGCAGGTCGCGGGCTTCATCGGCGGCGGGGTCGTGGCGGGTGCCGGTGTCGGGCTGCTCTTCCGGGCCGCGATCGCCCGCGCGGGGTCGCTCGTCGGGCCGGAGCAGCGCGGCGGGGTGCTCGCGGCGACGTTCCTCGTCGCGTACGCGGGACTGACCGTGCCCGTCGTGGCGGTCGGCGCCGCGCTCCTCGTCGTGCCGACGCTCCCGGTGCTGCTCGCGTACGTGGCCTTCGTCGTCGCACTCGCACTGGTCGCCGGCCTGCGCCTGGCCGCCCGCGCGGCGTAGTCCGCCGCGACCAGCCGACCACCCGGCCAGCCGTTCGGCAGGTCGTCTCCCGGCATACTGGAGCGCATGCCCCAGCAGCGCCGACGTCCGGCCGTCACCGTCGTCGCCGCGGTCATCGCGGCCGGCCTGGTCGCCGGCGGTTTCGCCCTGACGGCGCAGCGCAGCGGCGAGGACCCGGTGATCGGCGGCGGAGCGTCCACCGTCACGCCCGGCGCGACCGCCGCCGACGGAGCGACGCGCGACGGCACCGTCACCATCGAGCGGTCGGGCCCCGACCTGCCCGGCGGCGACGTGCTCGACCGCTGCGACGCCGACCGCCGGGCCGTGGTCGCCCGGTACGAGACTGCCGCGCTCGGACGGGTCGAGCTGCAGTGCGGCACGTCCGGCCAGGGCTACGAGCACATCCGCGTCCGGCACACCGCCGACTGGCAGGACGTCGTCCGGGGCCACGGCTCACGGGACTGGGACGACGCGATGCTCACCGCCGTCCGGTCCGTGCTCGAGGCGCCGCCCGCCGGCTACCCGCAGGACGCCGGGGACGGCAAGGTCTGCTACGCCGCGCCGGTCCGCTTCGACGACGGCTCGCGTCCGTCGGCGGAGCCGAACGTGCGGGTGATCGTGTCGGAGACGACCGACCGGGTGATCACGGCGTTCCCCACCGACGACGGCGGCTGCTGACCGCACCGGACCGGTGCGCAGGCCCGGCCGACCAGCCCGCCCCGACGCGTGCACCTCGTGCCTACGCGTGCACCTCGTGCTCGTGCCGCCGGTGCGAGACCGGTTCGAGCTGGAAGGTCGAGTGCTCGACGGGGACGTCGAAGTGCTCCGCGACGCACTGCTGCAGCGCGTCGAGGATCCGGGGCGCGTGCGCGGTCGAGAAGCAGTGGTCGTCGACGACGACGTGCGCCGTCAGGTTCGGCACGCCGGTGGCGACGAGCGTCGCGTGCAGGTCGTGCACCTCGATCACGTGGTCGAGCTCGAGGATGTGCGCGCGCACGTCGTCGAGGTCGAGCCCGGGCGGTGTGGACTCGAGCAGCACGTTCGCGGTCTCGCGGAGCAGCCGGACGGCCCGCGGCAGGATGAGCAGCCCGATCAGGATCGCGGCGATCGAGTCGGCCCGCTCCCACCCGGTGAGCGCGAGGACGACGGCGGCGGCGATCACCGCGACGGACCCGAGGGTGTCGTTCAGCACCTCGAGTCGGGCCGCCCGTGAGGTGAAGCCGCCGCCCGAGGCCCGCGCGAGCACCGCGTAGGCGACGAGGTTGCCGACGAGCCCGACCACGCCGAACACGAGCAGCGGGCCGGCGTGGATCTCGGCGGGCACGAACAGTCGTTGGACCGCCGAGACGACGACGAAGACCCCCACGGCGAGCAGGATCGCCGCCTGCGCCGTGGCGCCCAGCACCTCAGCACGCTGGTAGCCCCACGTCCGCTGGGCCGTCGGCGAGCGGCGCGCGAGCCGGGTGGCGACCAGGCCGATGCCGAGGCCACCGGTGTCGACGACCATGTGCCCGGCGTCGACGAGCAGTGCGAGGGAGCCGGTGACGACCGCCCCGACGACCTCGGCGAGCAGGATGCCCGCCGAGATGCAGAACGCGACGAGCAGCGCGCGCTCCGAGGCGCCGGCGTGCCCGTGCGCGTGGTCGTGTCCCATGCCTCGATCGTAGGGAACGAGGCCGACACCGTGCCAGGATCGGCGTCGTGACCCGGTCGCCCTACGAGCTGACGACACCGTCGGCCGTGCTCGCACGGTTGCACCCACGACTGCGCACGTACTTCGGTGCGGTCCCGGTGGGTCACGTCGGCCGCGGCGCCGTGGACGGTCGGGAGGCACGGGTCGCCGTCCGCGCGCACCGCACCTTCCGCTTCCGGACCGGATCCCGCACGATGGTGGACGCGATCACCGCCGAGCCGCACGGGCTCGTCGACCACCTCGGTCGCCGTGGGCGCGTCAGCGCCCTGCTCCGGGCGGAGGTCGACGCGGACGGGCCGGACGCGGGCGCCCTGCGCCTGGTCTCCACCCGGGTGACGGTCCGTGTGCTGGGACGTGCCCGGAGCCTCCCGGCCATCGCCGCTCCGCGTGTCACGCTCGTGGAACGATTCGATGACGATGCCGACGTGCAGCGCGTGTCCCTGCGGCTCTCTGCGCCGCTGATCGGCACGCTGTACCGGTACGAGGGCACCTTCCGCTACCGGATCGAGCCCGACACCGGACAGGGGACACCATGAGCGACGACACCACCCGCGCGCCGAGGGGCCGCGCCGTGATCGCGGGAGCGGGGGGCTTCGTCGGACGGTACCTGCAGCGCGCCTTCCGTGACGAGGGGTACGAGGTCGTCACGGTCGGTCGCACGGGCGACGCGGTGTGGGGCAACACGCTCCGGATCCGAGAGCTCGTCGACGGTGCCGCGATCGTGGTGAACATGGCGGGCAAGAGCGTGAACTGCCGCTACGGCCGTCGGAACCGGGCGGAGATCATGCGCTCCCGCGTGGACACGACGCTCGAGCTGGCCGAGGCGATCCGGACCGCCGAGCACCCGCCGCCGCTGTGGGTGAACGCCTCCACCGCGACGATCTACCGGCACGCGGACGACCGACCCCAGGACGAGGCCACGGGTGAGCTCGGCGAGGGCTTCTCGGTCTCGGTCGCGAAGGCGTGGGAGGACGCCCTGTTCAGCGCGGACCTGCCGCACACCCGCCGGGTCGCGCTCCGGATGGCGATCGTGTTCGGCGACGGGAGCGCCCTCGTCCCGCTGCTCCGACTGGCCCAGGCCGGTCTCGGCGGGCCGCAGTTCGACGGGGCGTGGTTCCCGACGCGTGCCCGGCTCCGAGCGGGCACGTACCACCACGACCGGCACACGCACGGGCGGCAGCGGTTCAGCTGGGTGCACATCGACGACGTCCTGGGGGTGATCCGGTTCGTGCGCGACCACGAGGACATCGACGGCCCGGTCAACGTCTCGAGCCCGGAGCCGTCGGACAACCGGACCGTGATGGCCACCATCCGCGACGCGGTCGGACGGCGCTTCGGGCTGCCGACCTGGCGGTGGATGCTCGAGATCGGATCGTTCGCGATCCGCACGGAGACCGAGCTCGTGCTGAAGAGTCGGTGGGTCGTGCCGACGCGACTGCTCGAGGCGGGCTACGAGTTCCGGTACCCGCACCTGCGCGGCGCGCTCGCCGGCATCATCGCCGAGCGCCGGCAGCACCGGGGCTGACCGGCACCGCCACCGCCGGCACCGCCACGGCCGGCACCACCCTCGCGGTGCGCGACGACCACAGCACGGCGACCACCACCACGGCACCGGCCACGACCTCGACCACGTCCGGCACCTCGCCGAACGCCGCCCACGAGGCGAGCACCCCGATCACGGGGACGAGCATCGAGAACGGTGCGACGGTGCTCGACGGGTACTTCCCCATCAGGCGCGACCAGATCCCGTACCCGACCAGGCTCCCCGCGACGACGATGTAGAGCAGGCCGAGGTCGGCCGGCAACGCCGACGCGGTGAACGCCGTGCCGAACGCCCGACCGACCCGTTCCGGCCCCTCGACGAGCAGCGACAGTGCGAACATCGGCACCGGCGGCACGACGGCCCACCACAGGGTCAGGTGCAGCGGGTTCACCGGACCGGTCCGCCGCGTCGCGACGTTGCCGAGCGCCCAGCCCAGCGCCCCGCACAGCACCAGCACGACCGGCAGCAGCGCCGCGGTCTGCGCCCGGTGCACCGCGATGACGCCGAGGGCCGCGACCGCGACGGACACCCCGACGACCTGACGGGCGGTGAGCTTCTCACGCAGCAGGACCCCGGCGAGCACGACCGTGAACGGCGCGGATGCCTGGATCACCAGCGACGCGAGCCCGGTCGGCATCCCGGCCGCCATGCCGAGGTACAGGAACGCGAACTGCAGGACGCCGAGCGTCGCGCCGACGAGCACGATCCACCGGAACGGGACCCTCGGCCGCGGGACGAACAGGATCGTCGGGACGGCCAGCAGGCTGAACCGGACGGCGGCGAGCAGGAACGGGGGCCAGTGGTCGAGGGCGATCGCGGTCGCCGGGAAGTTCAGACCCCACGCCACGGCGACGACGAGGGCCAGGATGCGGTCGCGGAAGAGCACGGATCGATCGTCCCGCACGAGAAGCGGTAGCACCAGCGCACGGTGCGACAGCATCGTTGTAGGGTCCCTGCATGGTCGGCTTCGACATCGCCCTGCTGCCGGTCCTCCGCGAGCTCGCGGAACGGGGGAGCGTCACCGCGGTCGCAGCAGCCACGCACCGCACCCCGAGCGCGGTGTCGCAACAGCTCCGCACGCTGCAGCGCCAGGCCGGCGTACCCCTGGTCGAGCGCGTCGGACGCGGCGTGCGCCTCACCGCGGACGGCCGGGCACTCGCCGACATGGCCACCGGTGTCGCGACCGCGCTCGCCACGGTGGAGTCAGCGTGGTCGGAGCACCTCGCGGGGGTGAGCGGGACGGTCGACCTCGCGGTGTTCCCCTCGGCGGCCGAGCTGCTGCTGCCGGGGCTCCTCACGCGCATGCGCGAGCACCCGGGCATCGTCCTCGAGCTCTCGGACGTCGACGTCAGCGAGGGGGAGTTCGCGCCGCTCACCGCCGACCACGACGTCGTCATCGGGCACCGCCCGGACGGTGCCCGCCGCCCCGACGGCGCCGTCGAGACGGTCGCGCTGCTCCGGGAACCGCTCGACGTCGCCCTGCCGCTCGACCACCCGCTCGCCGACCGGGAGCGCGTCGGCATCGAGGACGTCGTCGACGAGACCTGGATCGGCGTGCCCGAGGACTACCCGATCGACCGCGTGCTGATCGCGATGGCCGCGGCGTCCGACACCCCGCCGTCGGTGGCGTTCCGCACGATCCACCTGCCCGTCATCGAGAACCTGGTGGCCGCGGGGCACGGCATCGCGCTCGTGCCCCGGTACACGTCGGGCACGCGTGCGGCGGGACGGTTCCGGTTGGCGACGCTCGCCGACGTGCGGGCGGGCCGGAGGATCGAGGCGCTCACCCGTCCGGACCGCGCGGTCCGTCCCGCGGTCCGCACCGTCCTGGAGGCGTTGGTCGCCGAGGCACGGGCCGTCACCACCTGAGGTGGTGACGTGCGCGGCGGGGCCGCCCCGCGCCTCCCGTCCGCTGCGCCCGCTCGCGGTCTCGCGGAACGCAACGACGGCGGCCGCTCGCAGGGGTGTACCGCTGCGAGGAGCCGCCGTCGTTGCGTGTTGCGGAAGGGGTCGGACTAGACGTCCAGGCGGTCGACGAGCTCGTCGGCCAGGCCCGTGTAGGTGCCGGGCGTGAGGTTCGTCAGTCGTGCCTTGGCACCCGACGAGATGTCGAGGCCGTTCACGAACGCGACGAGCTCGTCCTGGCCGATGCGCTTGCCCCGCGTGAGCTCCTTGAGCATCGCGTAGGGGTCCTCGATGTTCGACTGCCCGGCGGTGACCTCGGCGCGGATGACCGTCTGGATCGCCTCGCCGAGCACCTCCCAGTTGTGGTCGAGGTCCTCGGCCAGCCGGGTCTCGTTCACCGCGATCTCGCCGAGCCCGCGACGCAGGTTGTCGAGCGCGAGCAGCGAGTGCCCGAACGCGACGCCGATGTTCCGCTGCGTGGTCGAGTCGGTCAGGTCGCGCTGCAGGCGGCTCGTCACGAGGGTCTCGGACAGCGTCGAGAACAGCGCCGACGAGATCTCGAGGTTCGCCTCGGCGTTCTCGAACCGGATCGGGTTGATCTTGTGCGGCATCGTCGACGACCCCGTGGCACCGGCCACCGGGATCTGCGTGAAGTAGCCCATCGAGATGTAGGTCCACACGTCGGTCGCCAGGTTGTGCAGGATCCGGTTCGCGTGGCGCACCCGGTCGTACAGCTCGGCCTGCCAGTCGTGCGACTCGATCTGCGTCGTCAGGGGGTTCCACGTCAGGCCGAGGCCCTCGACGAACTCCTTCGACAGCGCGGGCCAGTCGGCCTCGGGGTCGGCGGCGAGGTGCGCCGAGAAGGTCCCGGTGGCGCCGGAGAACTTGCCGAGGTACTCGCCGTGCTCGATCTGCGTCAGGACGCGCTCGAGGCGGTAGACGACCACCGCGAGCTCCTTGCCGAGGGTCGTCGGCGTCGCGGGCTGCCCGTGCGTGTGCGAGAGCATCGGCACGGCGCGGAGCTGCTCCGCCGTGGTGCGGAGCGTCGCCAGGACCGAGCGGTAGGCGGGCAGCCACACCTGGTCGACGGTGTCCCGCACCGTCAGTGCGTACGACAGGTTGTTGACGTCCTCGCTGGTGCAGGCGAAGTGCGTCAGCTCGGCGATGGCGTCGAGCCCGAGCTCGGACAGGCGGCGACGGACGAAGTACTCGACGGCCTTGACGTCGTGCCGCGTCGTGGCCTCGATCTCGGCGAGCTCCGCGATCTGGTCGTGGCCGAAGGTCTCGACGACCCGGCGCAGCGCTGCCTTGTCGTCGATGCTCAGCGGCGAGGTGGTGAACATCGCGTGGTCGGTCAGGAAGATGAGCCACTCGACCTCGACCACGATGCGTGCGCGGTTGAGGCCGGCCTCGGAGAGGTGCTCGCCCACCGTGTGCACGACCGGGTAGTACCGCCCGTCGAGCGGGCTGATCGGCTGCGGGGGAAGGGGGGTCATGGGGCTCCCTGACGGACTGCCGGTTCGAGTTGGCGGAAGAGCGCCCGGCAGGCACGCTCGACGGTCGAGAGCACTCGGTCGAACTCGTGCCGGTCCGCGTAGTACGGGTCCGGCACGTCGGCCTGCTGGGGCCAGGCGTCGTCGTACCGCAGCAGGAGCGTCACCTTGGCGGCGTCGTCCATGGTCGGTGCCCACGAGCGCAGGACGCGTTCGTGGGAGCGGTCGAGTGCGACCACCAGGTCGAGGTCCGGGAACCGGTCCGGGTCGAACTGGCGGGCGCGATGCCTGCTGCCATCGTATCCGCGCGCTGCGAGTGCCGCGATCGTGCGCTCGTCCGCGGGCTCGCCGACGTGCCAGTCACCGGTGCCCGCCGACTCGACGACGAAGCGGTCGGCCATGCCGGCGTCGGCGGCGACCTGTGCGAAGACGATGCCGGCCATGGGGGAGCGGCAGATGTTGCCGCTGCAGACGAACGAGACGCGGAACGGGGCGTCGGCGTCCGGGCTCATGTGCACATCATGGCGCACGGACGTGACGTCCGCGACGGCGGTCCGACCGGGAGGCACGGCGCGGCCCTCGCCGTCGGCACGCGTCGCGCGGGCGGCCGGCTCGGTGCGGCCCGCGGTCACGGACGCGGGCGGTTCAGCACCGGCCGCACGAACAGCCCGATCAGCCACGAGAACACGGCGAGCACGAAGGCACCGACGATGCCCCAGCCGAAGGACTCGACCTCGAGCCCGAAGCCGATCGCGTCCGAGATCCCGGCGACGATGAGCAGCAGCACGGCGTTCACGATCAGTGAGATCAGGCCGAGCGTCAGGACGTAGAGCGGGAACGCGACGATCCGGATGATCGTGCCGATGACCGCGTTCACGAGCCCGAACACGAACGCCACGAGCAGGAACGTGAGCACCACGGCGGTGGTGTCCCCGTCGCCGAACGGGGTGACGGTGACGCCGCTCACGATGAGCGTGGTGAGCCAGAGCGCGACGGCGTTGACGACGAGGCGGACGAGGAATCGCATGCCCTCATGATGCCCGCACTGTCTGACCAGTGCTGCCGCTACCGACGCGAATGACCGTCATGTAATATTCTCGTATGTCTCCGAACCTCCGCTCGCGTCTCCGGTTCGTCGGTACCGAGGGCGGAGCCCTCGTCCTGCAGACGGCCCTCGGGGTGATCGCACTGTGGCACCTGGTGTCGACACCCCGGTCGTGGATGCTCTTCGACGACGGGGACTCGGTGTTGCTCGCGATCGTCCGTCGCGCGACGGAGGCTGGTCCGCCGACGGAGTTCGGCTGGTCCGCCGTGCTCTTCGTGCCGGAGCGACTGCTCTACGACGTGCTCTCCGCCCTGACGGGTCTGTCCCCGCAGGCGACCCTGGCACTGAACGCCGTCGTCAACCTCGTGCTGTTCGGCCTGGCGTCGAGGTTCCTCGTCGCTCCGGCGCTGCGCGCGGCGTCGCACACGGTCCGTGCGATGAGCGGGGTCGTGCCGGTGGCGCTCCTCTGCGCGCTGGTCCTGACCGAGTCGTCGGCTGCCCGCGCGAGCGGTGAGCTCGCCTCCCTGCTGATGCTGACGACCTACTACAGCGCGACTGCGTGGGGCGTCCTCGTCATCCTCGGGATCCTCGTCCGCCTCCATCGGGCATCGACCGCCCGCCGACGGGTCGTCACGTCGGCGGCGCTCATCGGGGTCGTGGGGGTGTCCGTGTGGACGAACATGATCGTCCTCCTCTGGCTCGTCGTCCCGGCGACCGTGGTGTGGTGCGTGTTCGTCGTCCGCCCGCTGTGGCCGGCCCTGCGCCGCGGGCGTCTGCCACGAGGGCTCGTCGCACGCGCTCTGGTGGTTCCCGGGATCGTCGCGGTCGAGACCGCGGTCGTCGTGGTGATGCGCGACACGGTGACCGCGTCGGGGTACGCGCGGGCCTGGGACGTGAGCGCGGGCGCGGCCCTCGCGGCGTTCGCGCACGCACTCGGCGACCGTTTCGGGTCCGTCGAGGGCGCGCTCTCGGTCGCGCTCTGGTGCGTCGTGTGGGTGGCGTCGCTCGTCGCCGCGCTCCGGATGCTGTCGGCACCGCGTGGCCGGCGCGAGGACCGCACCGAGCTCGCCCTCGTCGCCGTCTCGGCCAGCGCGCCGCTCCTGTGCGGGATCTTCGTCCTGGGCACGCTGAACCTGCGGTACCTCCAACCGGTGGTGTTCCTGCCCCTGGCGGTCGCACCCGTGACCCTCCGTGTCGTGGGTCGCGCGGTGCGCCGACGGTCCAGCCGGTCCGGGGTCGTCGCTCGACTCCCACGGACGGCTGCCTGCATGTCCTGGGTGATCGGGGCCGCAGTCGTCGTGACCGCGGTCACGGCGCTGCCCCACGTCGCGCGAGCTTCGTCGGCAGTGCCGAAGGACATCGCCTGCGTCGTCGCATGGGCCGACGCGACCGATCGGACCGGCGCTGGCGACTTCTGGGCGATCCGCGGCGTGAAGTACCGCCTGGACGACCCCGGACACCTCGTCCAGCTGTCGGAGCGGCTCGTCGCCGACGGTTCCCTCATCGACAAGCGGGAATCGGCCGGGGTGCACGAGGTCTCCTGGGTCGTCGTGGGGCCCGGGGCCCCTGCCGGCACGCCGGAGTACGCAGGCGACGCGTCGCCCGGACTGCCGTTGTCGGCGTACGTCCGAGCAGCCGGAGGTGTCGAGCCGCAGCGGACGCAGACCTGCGGCCGGTTGCTCATCGCCGACTGGGGATCCCCGGTCGTGCGGATCGGTGGCACCCGCCGGTAGCCTCGTTCGCGTGACTGACGAGCGCGTGCACATCCGGCCCGAGGTGGCCGTCCTCCCCGCGTACAAGCAGGGGCGTCAGGCAGCGCCCGACGCCTTCAAGCTGTCGAGCAACGAGAACCCGTTCCCGCCGCTGCCGGGCGTCGTCGAGGCCGTGCAGGCGCAGACGGCCTACAACCGCTACCCGGACGCCACCGCCCTGGCCGTCCGCGCCGTGCTCGCGAACCGCGCCGGACTCACCGTCGACGAGGTCCACGTCGCGCCCGGCAGCGTCGCGATCCTGCACGAGCTGGCCCGGGCGACGAGCGGCCCCGGCGACGAGGTCGTCTACGCGTGGCGCTCCTTCGAGGCCTACCCGGGTGTCGTGACGGTCGCCGGTGCCACGAGCGTGCAAGTGCCGAACCGCCCGGACGGCGGCCACGACCTCGACGCCATGGCCGACGCCGTGACCGTCCGCACCCGCATGGTCATCGTCTGCTCGCCCAACAACCCGACCGGACCCGTCGTCACGGGCGCTGAGTTCGAGACGTTCATGGCGCGCGTGCCGTCGACCGTGCTCGTCGTGCTCGACGAGGCCTACGCCGAGTTCGTCACCGAGCCCACCGCGGTCCGTGGCACGCCGCTGCTCGAGCGGTACCCGAACCTCGTCGTCCTCCGCACGTTCTCCAAGGCGTACGGACTCGCGGGCCTGCGCGTCGGGTACGCGTTCGGTCCGGCGTACGTGCTCGACGCCGTCCGTGCCTGCGCGATCCCGTTGTCGGTGACGGCACAGGGCCAGGCGGCGGCGCTCGCGAGCCTGGAGCGCGAGACCGAGCTGCTCGACCGCGTCGCCGAGCTCGCGGTGAGCCGTGACCGCATCGTCGCCGCGCTGCGCGGCCAGGGCTGGGACGTCCCGGACGCCCAGGGCAACTTCGTCTGGCTGCCGACCGGGGAGCTGACGGCCCACGCGGCCGAGCGCTTCGAGGCCGCCGGCATCATCGTGCGGGCCTTCGGGAACGAGGGCATCCGGGTGTCGATCGGGGAGCACGAGGCTGTGGAAACGCTCCTCGAAACGGCGGGGTCGCTTGTGGGGGACCTCCAGGCGGCCCGGTAGGCCCTGGCGTTACGCTGACCGACATGTCATTCCACGCCGCGGCCCCCGCGACGGCCACCGTCCGGATCCTCGACCCCGAGGGCCGGTTCGTGGAGACCGACGAGAACGCCGAGTACGCCGCCGTCGCGCGGACGATCCCGGACGAGGCCCTGCTGGCGATGCACCGCCGCATGGTGCTCACGCGTCGGTTCGACCACGCGGGCCACAACCTCCAGCGCACCGGTCAGCTCGGCCTCTGGGTCCCGAGCCACGGACAGGAGGCCGCGCAGGTCGGCTCCGTCTTCGCCCTCCGCGCACAGGACCACGTCTTCCCGTCGTACCGCGAGCACGCCGTCACGATGCACCGCGGTGTCGAGCCGATGGAGATCATCGCGATGTACCGCGGCCAGACGCACGGCGGCTGGGACCCGGACGAGCGCGGCAACACGCACATCTCGACGCTGGTGATCGGGTCGCAGACGCTGCACGCGACGGGCTACGCGCTCGGTCAGCAGCTCGACGGCGACGTGGGCACCGGTGACCCCGACCGCGACGCCTGCACCATCGTCTACTTCGGCGACGGCGCGACCAGCCAGGGCGACGTGAACGAGGCGTACGTCTTCGCCGCGTCGACGAAGGCCCCCGTCGTCTTCTTCCTGCAGAACAACCACTGGGCGATCTCGGTGCCGGTGTCGGTGCAGTCGCCGACCCCGCTCGTCGACCGCCCGCGCGGCTTCGGGATCCCGAGCGTCCGCGTCGACGGCAACGACGTCCTGGCGTCGTACACGGCGTCCCTCGTCGCGACCGACCACGCCCGCTCCGGGCAGGGGCCGGCGTTCGTCGAGGCCGAGACCTACCGCATCGGTGCGCACACGAGCTCCGACGACCCGACCCGCTACCGCCTCGACGACGAGCTCACCTCGTGGGTGGAGCGCGACCCGATCGCCCGTTCGGCCGCGTACCTGCGCAGCCGCGGGGTCACCGACGAGCAGCTCGCGCGCTTCGACGAGGAGGGCGAGGACATCGCCGCCGACGTCCGACGGGCGACCGTCGCCCTGACCCCGCCGTCGGTGGACGTCATGTTCGACAACGTGTACCGCGAGCCGCACCCGGTCACCACCGCGCAGAAGGCCTGGCTCGAGCAGTACGAGGCCGGGTACGAAGGGGGCTCCCACTGATGAGCACGACCGAGCAGCTCTTCGACTACACGCTCCGCGCCCACCCCGGTGCGGGCGAGGTCCCCAGCGAGCCCGTGCAGACCCTGCCGATGGCCAAGGCGCTCAACGCCGGCCTCGCCGCCGCGATGGCCGCGGACGACAAGGTCCTGCTCATGGGCGAGGACATCGGCCAGCTGGGCGGCGTCTTCCGCATCACCGAGGGCCTGCAGGAGCGGTTCGGTGCCAAGCGCGTCCGTGACACCCCGCTCGCCGAGGCCGGCATCATCGGCACCGCGATCGGCCTGGCACTGCGCGGCTACCGTCCGGTGGTCGAGATCCAGTTCGACGGCTTCGTCTGGCCGGGCTTCGACCAGATCACCTCGCAGCTCGCCAAGATGCAGAACCGCCTGCCGCAGCACATGTCGCTGCCGGTCGTCATCCGCATCCCCTACGGCGGGCACATCGGCGCCGTGGAGCACCACCAGGAGTCCCCGGAGGCGTACTTCGCGCACACCCCGGGCCTGCGCGTGGTGAGCCCGAGCACGCCGAACGACGCGTACTGGATGATCCAGGAGGCGATCGCGTCGAAGGACCCGGTCGTGTTCCTCGAGCCGAAGTCGCGCTACTGGCCGAAGGGCGAGGTCGACCTCGTCGACGGCCACGTCCCGATGCACACCACGCGCGTCGCCCGGACCGGCACCGAGGTCACCCTCGTCGGCCACGGTGCGATGGTGGCGACCCTCATGCAGGCTGCGGACATCGCCGAGGCCGAGGGCACCAGCTGCGAGGTCATCGACCTCCGCTCCATCTCGCCGATCGACTGGGAGCCGCTGCTGACCTCGGTCCGCAAGACCGGCCGGGTGGTCATCGCGCAGGAGGCCTCCGGCTTCGTCAGCGTCGGCAGCGAGATCGCCGCGACCGTCGCGGAGCAGTGCTTCTACACGATGCAGGCGCCGCCGATCCGGGTCTCCGGGTTCGACGTCCCCTTCCCGGTGTCGAAGCTCGAACACCTCCACCTGCCGGACGCGGACCGTGTCCTCGAGGCCGTCGACCGCGCCCTCGCATACTGACCGAGCCGACCAGAACGTTCGAAGGAGCCGCAGTGCCCGCCGCCGAATTCCCCCTGCCCGACGTGGGCGAAGGCCTGACCGAGGCCGAGATCGTGCAGTGGCGCGTCGCGATCGGGGACGAGGTCGCCGTCGACCAGGTCCTGGTCGAGATCGAGACCGCGAAGTCGCTCGTCGAGCTGCCGTCGCCGTTCGCCGGGACCGTCACCGGGCTGCTCGTCTCCGAGGGCGACACCGTCGAGGTCGGCAAGCCGATCATCCGGGTCGACTCGGACGTCCAGGTCGCGTCGACGTCCGCCCAGCCGGGAGGCCCGTCCACCGTCGCCGACAGCGCCCCGGCCTCGCCGGACGTCGCCGTCACCCCGCCTGCCGCAGCGGCCGCTCCGGCTCCCGTCGCGCAGACGCCGCCGGCGCCCGCGCAGCAGACCCCGCCGGCACCGGCCCCCGCAGCCGCTGCTGCTCCGCAGCAACCGCGGCACGCGGCTCCGTCGCAGCCGGTCGCTGACCACGCGACCGTCGTCGGCTCCGACGAGTCGTCCGGCGCCGTCCTGGTCGGGTACGGCTCCGCGACCACGTCCCCGTCCCGCCGGAAGCCGGGCGCCCGCCGGGCCGCAGCGCTCGCTGCCGAGGCGAGCCGTGCCTCCAGTGCGGACGCCGTCGCCGCGGCCGAGGCCGCCTCGGACCCGGGCGAGGACAGCATCTCGCAGGCCGTCGGCGAGCAGGGCTCCCGACCGCGCAAGGCCGTCGTGTCGGGCATCGTCCTGGCGAAGCCGCCGATCCGGAAGCTCGCGAAGGACCTGGACGTCGACCTGACCGAGGTCGTGCCGACGGGTCTCGCCGGCGAGGTCACGCGCGACGACGTCATCCGGCACGCGAAGCAGGCCGGCGTCTTCCGCAACATCGAGACGCCCGAGTGGGGCGACGTCCGCCGCGAGACCATCCCGGTCAAGGGCGTGCGGAAGGCCATCGCGAAGGCGATGACCACGTCGAAGTTCACGGCGCCGCACGTGTCCCTGTTCGTCGACGTCGACGCGACCCGCACCATGGAGTTCGTCAAGCGCCTGAAGTCCTCGCCGACGTTCGCCGGTGTCAAGGTCTCGCCGCTGCTCGTCTTCGCCAAGGCGGTCATCTGGGCCGTCCGTCGGAACCGGTCGGTGAACTCGACCTGGACCGACCAGGAGATCATCGTCCACCACTTCGTGAACCTCGGCATCGCCGCGGCGACCCCGCGTGGGCTCATCGTGCCGAACATCAAGGACGCGCAGGACATGTCCCTGTTCGAGCTCGCGAAGGCGCTCGAGGACCTGACGCTCACCGCCCGCGACGGCAAGACCACGCCGCAGCAGATGGCCGACGGCACCGTGACGATCACGAACATCGGTGTCTTCGGCATGGACACCGGCACCCCGATCCTCAACCCAGGTGAGGTCGCCATCGTCGCGATGGGCACGATCAAGCCGAAGCCGTGGGTCGTCGACGGCGAGGTCCGCTCGCGCATGGTGACCACGATCGGTGCCTCGTTCGACCACCGGGTCGTCGACGGCGACGTGGCCTCGCGCTTCGTGCACGACATCGCTTCGGTGCTCGAGGAGCCGGCGCTGCTGCTCGACTGACGCCTGCCCGCCCGTCACCGGTCCGGCCCCGGGCTGCGCGAAGCCGCAGTCCGGGGCCGGATCGCGCGGACGTCGCGTGGTGTCCACCCACTTGTCGGGGGTCGGGGTGATGATCGGACCATGGCCCACCAGCTCCTGACCCCACAGCAGGAGATCCGGACGGATCGCCTGGTGCTGACACCGCTCACGCCCGCCGACATCGACGACGTGCACGCGGTGTTCTCCGACGCGCGGACCTGGGAGCACCTGCCCTCTGGGCGGCACGCCGACCGTGCGACGACGGTCGACCTGGTGCAGCGCAAGATCGGCGGTCGGGCCCGGTACGGCCTCGGCTCGTGGACGGTCCGCACGACGGACGGAGCGTTCGTCGGGGTCGGCGGCGTCGACATGACGACGGCGGGGGTCTGGAACCTCGGCTACCGGTTGGCTCCCGCGGCCTGGGGGAACGGGTACGCCAGCGAGCTCGCGCGCGCAGCCGTGGCCGAAGCGCACCGCGCAGCTCCCTGCGCACCGGTGACCGGCCGGGTGCTGACGAACAACCCGGCGTCGGCCGCTGTGCTGCGGAAGGTGGGGCTGTCGCTCGTCTGGCAGGGGCCGGCGTCGGTCGCTGCTCCGGACGGCGCGCTCGGTCAGGTGTGGACCGACCGCGAACTCACCGACGACCAGTTCGCCTGGCTCGTCCGCAACGCCTGAGGGGCGGACGGCGCCGAGGAGCGGGCCTGCTCAGGGTCCGCCTCGATGGTCCCGTGCATCCCGGAGGGCGATCACGCGTGCCGCGCGCCGTGTGACCGACGGCGCGTGCGTCGCGATGAGGACCGCGGCGCCCGCGGCCGCGAACGACTCGAGCCGGTCGAGCACCAGCGCAGCGTTGTCGGCATCCAGCGCGCTGGTCGGCTCGTCGGCGAGGATGACGGACGGCTGCTTGACGAGGAGCCTCGCGAGCGCGACGCGCTGTTGCTCGCCGCCGCTCAACTCATGGGCGCGCGCCGTCGAGCGGCCGCCGAGTCCGACCTGTTCGAGCGCCGCGGCGGTCGAGAGGCCCCGACGACGGCCGCGTCCGGTCGGTCGGGCGAGGTCGACGTTCGCCCCCACGGTTGCATCGTGGACCAGCCCGAAGTCCTGGAACAGGTAGCCGATGTGGTCCCGGCGGAGCAGGCGCGCGCGGCGTGCGCTCCGTCCCACGTCCACACCGCCGATGCTGATCGTCCCGGAGTCGACCCGGTCGATGTGGCCGACGCAGTCGAGCAGCGTCGACTTGCCGCAGCCGCTGGGCCCCGTGAGCGCCACGACCTCGCCGGCGTCGACCGAGAAGGTGAGGTCCTCCCAGAGCGAGCGACCGCCCCGCTGCTTGCTGACGGTCAGGACGTCGATCATCGTGCTTCGTCTCCTCGGGACCTGTCGGTGCCCCGGGCCGTGCCCAGGACGATCACGGTGCTCACGATCGACACCACCACCGCGGCCGCGATCGCGAGCAGCGCTGCCGGAGTGGCCGTCTGCGTCAGCGGGTCCAGCGTCGAGACCCGCCACGATGCATCCGGCCTGAGCCGGGACCACGCCGCACCCGCCGCGACAGCTGCGACGGCGACGGACACCACCTCGACGGCGAGCAGGTCGGCGTCGGCCCGTACCGGGTGGACACCTGCGACGGTCTTCGCGAACCTGGCCCGGCCGTGCCGGCGACGGTGTGCCGACGTCGCGAGCACAGCGAGCGCGACCGACACCACGGCACCGCTCACGACCGCAGCGGACTGGGCGACGACCGTCCGCCGGGCACCGCGTGCGGTCTCCGCTGCCGCCTGTCCGACGTCCACCACGGCACTGATCTCCGAGCCGACCCCGGCAGCGTGGATCGCCCGCTCCGCGCGCGCACGGTCGCGGAACGCGACGTCGCCGGTCGACAGCCACGAGCCGAGCTGGTCCGCCGAGAACATCGTGGCCGGCGTCGGGACGACCACCAGGACGGCGTCGTCGACCCATCCCCGGACCCGGCCGCCGTCCGGGTACGTCCAGAGCTCCGGCGTGCCGAGCCGCCCGACGGTGACGTCCCGGGTGGCCGCAGCGGGCGCGTCGCGGAAGTCCCAGTCGGTGAGCGACCTGACGAGCGCGTCCGGGTCGAGCCTGCTGCGCTCGGGGAGCCAGACGGTCGGCGTCGCACCGGCACGGATGCGGGTGCCGTCCGCCGCGCGGACGTCCTGGAGTCGGAGGTACTCGGCGTCGACGAAGAGCGCGGACACCCCCGCGCCGCCCTCGCCGGTCGAGACCTCCCTGAGCGCGGTGAGCAGTGCGTCGTGGTCCTGCAGTGCGCCACCGGCGAACCGGCCGAGCCGGTCCCAGTACGCCTGTGACTCGATCGGTCGGGGGTCCGGCGTGATCCAGAGCTGCACGACCGTCCCTGCCGCCCGGAGGTCCCGATCGGTGCCGGACGTCCGCGCCACGACCTCGGCGCCGACGAGACCGCTCACCGCGGCGACGAGCAGCAGTGTCGCCGCCAGCCGTGCGATGTGCGCGAGCCCGACGATCCCACCCGGTGGCCGCGAGCCACGCAGCGAGTCGACCAGGGGGCGTCGGCAGGCGAGGAGGACGCCCGTCGCGTGCGCGAGCAGCACCGGCGTGAGCAGCGCGGCGCAGAGCAGCGCGGACGCGGCGACGAGTGCCGGCCACTGCGCTGCGCCGTTGATGATCCAGATGCCGACGCCGGCGAGTGGCGCGCCGACGAGCACGACCGTCGCGCTCGTCCGCAGTGCACCGAGCTCCTGCCGCAGGATCCGCGCCGTGCTGTGTCCGTGCAGTCGCCGGACCGCGCAGCGCCGTGGGGAGCCGACCGTCGCGACCAGGCACGCGGTCGCCGATCCGAGGACCAGGATGCCGACCAGTCCCGCGGTGCCGTCGACCGTCTCGCCGATGCCGAGCCGGGCCAGGAGCGGGATCGACTCGGTCCTCGCTCCGTACCCGACCGAGGCGAAGGCGCGGACCAGGGAACGCCGGGCGGCATCGTCGCCGAACAGCTCGTACGTGCCGGTCGGGTCGACGCGGTCGAGGTCGGCCATCGGTCGGACCCGGGTCGAGACCGCACTGGAGAAGTCCGGGTAGCCGTCACGGAGCCACTGCTCGCCGAGCGTCCGCGGAGCGTCGGTCACGAGCGCTGTCCGGCGTCCGTCCGGGTCCGCGCGGTCGGCGACCATCCGGACGACGGTCGCGTGGTGTTCCTCGGCGACGCGGGTGATCGCTCCTGCGATGATCCGGTTCGACCGCGCCGCGCCGCCGAGGGAGACGGTGACCGAGGACGTCGCCCCGACCACGCTGGTCTCGTCCGCCACGGTGAGTCCGACGAAGGCGAGGACGAACGCGAGGACGGGCGGAATGGCGTAGGCGAGTACCAGTGCACGGGGTCGCATGCGGTTCTCAGGACCGTCGACGGTCAGCAGTTGTGGTAGTAGGCCTGGTTCCCGCTGAACTTCTTCGGGGTGATCGCGTAGGCGTACCGCCCGCCGGGGACACCCGTGACCTGCCTCGACTTCTTCCCGACCGCGGTCGCGCCGTGGCAGCGCTTCTCGCGGAAGTAGTTCGACCAGACGTCACTGCTGCCGACGCCCCACTGCCAGAAGCTCCCGCCCCCGCCGTCACTCCGCTGCAGGACCGAGGAGCGACGCTCTCCGGACGTTCCGGCACCGGAGTCGGGGATGACGATCCCGCCCGCTTCCGAGCCCTGCCCGAGCACCTCGGTCGGGCTCGCGACCGCCACCGTCGCGGTCCCGCCGACGACCAGCCCGATCGTCAGCGTGAGGCCGATCAGGACCTGCTTCCCCTTGTGTTCCATGTCGTCACCCTTCCGTTCGTCTGATGTGTCCGATCAGCGTGACGGAGCGCTTCGGGTGATGTCAAACATCGGATGTACGATATTCAGCTCTGCGATCGAGGTTCCGCCGCGGACAACGCGTCCGCGAACGGCCCGACGTACGTCCGGAACGACCACTGCACGGTGTTCCAGTCGTGACCGCTGCCCGGCGCTGATCCGACCTCGACCCGGGCCCCTGCCTCCCGCGCGGCCGCACCGAGCTCCCGTGCGTTCTCGCTGAACTTCCGGTCGGACGACCCGGCGGTCAGCCAGAGGGCGTGGCCGTCCAGCCCGTGCTCCCGCATCTGTGCGATCGGTGCCGCCGCCTGCCAGGCCGCCACGGATCCGCCGAACGCCTGGTCGGCGCTGTGCTGCGGGCCCTGGTCGATCGGCTGGAGCTCGCTCGACACCGCCAGCGCCGCACCGAAGGCGGACGGGTGCCCGGTGAGGAACTGCATCGTGCACGTGCCGCCCTGCGAGAACCCGGTCAGCCCCCAGGCCTTCCGGTCGGTCGTCGCGGGCAGGTTCGCGTGGATCCAGGTCGGCACGTCCTGCGTCACGTAGGTCGCGACGTTCCCGAGCCGGGAGTCGACGCACATCGTGTTCCTCCCCGGCGCGGAGAGCTGGTCGACGCTCACGACGATGGGCGCCCGACCGTCGTGCGCGCGGGCGTAGGCGTCCAGGGACTCCGCCAGACGACCGGCGGTGAACAGGTCCCCGGGCGCACCCGGCTGCCCCGAGAAGGCGATGACGACGGGCAGTGGTCGCGGGTCCCGCACCAGGGCCGCCGGCGGCAGCCAGACGACGGCCGGCCGCGCGTCGAAGTGCGAGCGCGTGCCGGGGATGGTCGCGGTCCGGACGATCCCGGCGGTGGGCATCGTGTCGAGGGGAGCGGCGTCACGGTCGTAGGCGGGCCACGGGTCGCTCTGCACGACGGTGCCGAGCGTCGGGTACTTGGCGAACTCGACGTTGATGCCGAGCGCGGGCACGACGAGCGCCGCCGGCACCAGGACGATCGCGAGCGCGCGACGCCATCCGCCGCCCTGCACCAGACCGGTGACCGCGAGGGCGAGTGCCGCGCCGGCGAAGGCGCTCCACATCTGCGTGATCGGGCTCAGCGCGACGCCGAACAGGTCGACGACCTGCGTGGTGAACCAGCAGGCGGCGAGCACGACGAGCGCGGCAGCGGCAGCGATGCCGGCGCGGAGGGCCGCTCGGCGCCAGGCCTGCCGCGACCGCCACTGCCGCACGGCGGGCAGCAGGACGGCGGTCGCGAGCACGGCGAACGCCAGGTCGGCCGGCACGAGCTTGTTCGGTGCCTGCAGCTGCGTCGCGAGCAGCCACTCGACGGGGCTCACGAGCGGGCGGCCGGCTGCTCAGCCGCCGGGGCGACGTGCGCCTGGCGGAGCGCCCACAGGTGCTTGGGACGGAGCCCGGGCACGTACGCGCTGGTGAGCGCTCGCGCCACCCGGGGCGCCTGCAGCGCGCTCGGGACGACGAGCCAGAGCGGCTCGTGGCGCGCGCCGAACTTCTCCTTGAAGCGCTGCAGCGACCGGAAGCCGTAGACGGGCTCGAGCGCCCGGGCGAGGAGCGCCGACCCGCGGGCCACCCAGGACCCGGCGTCGGTGTGCGGTGCGAGCGGCGTGCCGGAGAGGCTGATCGTGGTGAGGCCGGCCTCGCGGGCGCGCAGGGCGGTCCGGGCGATCAGGAACTCCATCACCCCGGGCATCCCGTCCTCGCCGCGTCGCATGACGTCGAGCGTGTACCCGGTCAGGGCACCGTGCTCGTACACGGGCAGCCAGCTCGTCACCGCGGTCACCCGACCCTCGGCGGTCACGGCGAGCAGCAGTCGGACGTCCGGGTCCTCGAGCTCGCGGAACCCACCGAGCGTGAAGCCCATCTCCGGCAGCCGACGGTCGGCTGCCCAGCGGGTGCAGATCGCCTCGACCTGCGCGCGCTGGTCGGCGTCGAGGGCGGCGAGCGTGGTCCACTCGTCGCGGAGCCCTTCGCGGTCGGCACGGTTGGACGCGGTGCGCAGGTCCTGGCGCTTCTTGCCGCGCAGGTCGAACGTCGTCACGTCGAGCACGGACTCCACGCCCACGGGGAAGGACGCCCACCCCTCGGCCGCGAGGATCGCCCGCACCGGCTCGTGCACGCTCGTGAACGCGGGGGTCCAGCCGTTCCGCTCGCAGGCGCGGGCGAACGCGGCGACCACCTCGGCCCGGTCCGCGGCGGCGCACGCCGGGTCCGACACGGTCAGGGCGACGTCGCCGTGCACGCGGTAGGCGACGGCACCGAGTCCGTCCGGGTGCGTCCAGGTCGCGTTGCCCCGCCAGGTGCCCATGTGCCCGAGCGTGCCCGCGTCCCCCTCGCGGAGCATGCCGAGGTAGTCCTCGCCGCAGGTCGGCGTCGCACGGAAGCGAACGCGCACCAGCTGGCCGCGGAGCACCACGATCGCCAGGAGCACGGCGGCGGGGACGGCCCAGGCCCCGAGCAGCGTGACCTGCCACTCGACCTCGTCGGTCGTCAGGCCCTGCCACTGCACGAAGCCGTCCTGCAGCGGTTCGATGAGGAACACGTCGGCGAGCACGGCGGACAGCGTCACCAGCAGGCCCGCCGCCAGGACGAGCCCGGTGCGACGGCCGCGCTGGACGAGCCAGGCGGCCCCGACCAGGAGCACCCCGACGAGCACGGTCGCCCGGTCGCTCATGGCATCGGCGAACGGCGACAGGACGCCGTCCGGCTCCGGCACGACGAGCGTCACCAGGGTGCCCGCGCCGAGGGCGACGAGCGTCGCGACGACGACCGAGCGCGGGTGGGTGACGACGGTCCGGTCGGTGCGCGGCGCGGTCGGTGCCGGCCGGGAGGCGCGGCGCACCACGAGCGCTCCGGCGGCGGTCCCGAACAGGGTCGCCAGGGCACGCGCGGTGTCGGAGCCGTGGCCGGCGAACAGCACCAGGGTGAGCACGACCGTCCACAGGACGGCCCGGACACGACGTCGGCGGGCCGGCGGCATCGTGGCGGAGGCCGCGGCGAGCAGGGCGGTCGCGACGGCGGACGGGGCGAACAGCGGCTCACCCGCGGCGGCCTCCGCGTGGGCCTCGCCCATCGCCGACCCGACCGTCACCGCCAGGAAGGTGACGCCGACGGCCGCGAGCGGGGCGCCCACGCCGACGAGGACGGTGCGCAGCGACCCGAGCGTGCGTTCCGCGAGCACCGTGACGGCCACGACGACCGCGAGGGCTGCCCAGGCGACCGGCGGGTGGTGCGGGAAGTCCGGCTCGGCGTGCGCGACGCGTGCCGTGACGGCGAGCAGGACGGAGGCGACGCCGACGCCCACGGAGACGGGGTGTCGACGGATGCTGACGACGAGCGCTGACTGGACCACGCTGCCATCACAGCCGACCCTGCCGGGTCGGTGCATCGGGCGGTGGCGTGAACACGGGTGGCCGATCGGCCACCGACCGTCCCTCGGAGGGCTGGTCACCCGTCGTCCGCCGCTCGCTCGCCCGGCCGTCAGGGGGTGGGGACGCTCGGTCGGTGCTCGACGGGCAGGCGCAGGTGCAGCGCGAACCCGTCGCCGGGCTGCGGTCCCGAGTCGAGGCGGCCGCCGAGGAGCGACGCGCGTTCGCCGAGCCCGATGAGCCCCAGGCCGGACCCGGGCAGTTCGAGCCGGTCGGCACGTGCGGGCCCGTTCACGAGGTCGACGAGCACCTGGTCGCCGTGCAGCCGACCGCTGATCCGGACCACGGCGCCGGGGGCGTGCTTCCGGACGTTCGTCAGGCCCTCCTGCACGAAGCGGTAGACCGCGCGCTGCACGGGCAGGGGCAGGGTCTCGGGCAGGTCGACGGCCGCGTCGGTCTCGAGCCCGCTCGTGGCGACGAGCCGGGGCAGGTCGGCGAGCACGGGCTGCGGGGCGATCTCCCGGTCGGTGCCGCCGGACGCCCGGAGCACCTGGACCATCTCGCGCAGCTCCTGCAGGGTCACGACGCACAGCTGCCGGATCGTCCGCGCGAACGCCCGCTCCTGCTCGTCGCGCCCGGCCATCTGCACGCCGCCGGCCTGCACCGCGATGAGGGTCACCTGGTGCGAGACGACGTCGTGCATCTCGCGCGCGAGCAGGGCGCGTTCGCGGGAGAGGGCGACCTCGGCGGCGCGACGCCGTTCCTCGGCACGGGAGGCCCCGAGCTCGGCGATGCGGTCGACCAGGTCCGCGCGGGTCCGCACGAGCAGGCCGATCGAGAGCGGGCCGAGCGCGAAGATGAGCGCGTACACGATCGACACCACGATCTCGTCGAGCTGCTGCGGCGGGCCGACGACGAAGCCGCTGAACCCGACGAACTGCACGACGGCGGCGAGCAGCATGAGCCACCGGCGGTCCGTCCGCTCACCGAGCGTGAAGAGGGCGATGCTCGCCGCGACGACACCGGAGCCGATGAAGAGCCCGGGCATCGTGAGCGCGAAGGCCAGGACGGGGAGCCGCCGACGGAGGACGAGTGCACCCGCCGCGACGAGCGACAGGGTGATCTCGGTCGTCGTGGCGCCCGCGATGTCGAGCACGGCGTCGACGACGGCGGCCGCGAGGAAGAGCGCGTCGACCAGCCACCACGGGGCCGGGTGGGCACGCGCACGACGGAGGCCGACGTCGACGAGTGCGTCGAGCCTCCCGTCCGTCCGCGCCAGCAGTCGTCGGACGCGACCGGACGGAGCGGGCTCAGCCATCGAGCAGCCCGGCCTCCGCCGCGCGCAGCGCGAGCTGGACGCGCGTGGTGACGCCGAACGCGGCGAGGAGGGCGCGGACGTCCTCCTTCACGGTGCCCGTGCTGACGCCGATGCGCTGACCGATCTCGGGGTTGCTGGCACCCTCGGCGACGAGCCGCACCACGGCGTGCTCGCGGTCGGAGAGCTCCGGCGCCGGCGTCGACGGCCGGTGCGCGAACAGGCGGGTGCGGTCCACGCCCGGTGCCAGGACGATGCCGCCGCGGGCGAGCGCCCGGACGTACTCGGCGAGCGACTCCGGGTCGGTGTCCTTGAGCAGGAACCCGGCGGCGCCGGACTCCATCGCCCGGGTGACCACCTGCGTGTCGGTGTCGAACGTGGTGAGCATCGCCACGGCGGGCGGCTCGGGCAGCTGCCGGAGTGCAGCGAGCACCTCGAGCCCGTTCACCCGGGGCATGCGCACGTCGAGCAGGACCACGTCGGGGGCGTGCCGGCGCACGGTCTCGACCGCGTCGACGTCACCGCTCGTGGCGACGACGTCGATGTCCGCCGCTGCGCCGAGGATGAGTTCGAAGCCGTACCGGACGAGCGTCTCGTCGTCCACGATCACCACCGAGGTCACGGGCGTCATCTTGTCACGGCGTTGGCTTCTCGCATCCTGATCGCTACTGTGAGGACAACTGGTCATGTCCGCACAGGACCAGCTGGGCGAGGACCGCCCGGAGTCGACGAGCACCGGAGCACGAGGACCGCATGACGAGCCGCATCACCGAGGGGGCCGAGCCGAAGCACCAGCAGCTGCGGCGGATCCTGCTCGACCTCGCGACCGCCCGACTCGCGCCCGGCGCGGCGATCCCCTCGGAGCGGCAGCTCATCGCCGAGTACGGGGTGTCCCGGATCACGGTGCGCGAGGCCCTCGGACAGCTCGTCAACGAGGGCTACCTGGAGCGCGTGCGCGGCAAGGGCACCTTCGTGGCGCACCGTCCCGTGCAGTCGACACTGCACCTGGCGTCCTTCACCGAGGAGATGCGTGCGCTCGGCCACGTCCCGACGACCGTCGTGCTGGTGCGCGAGGAGCGGGTCCCGCCGGCCGACACCGCGGCCGCGCTGCGCCTCGACGAGGGCGACACGGCCCACCACCTGAAGCGCCTGCGGATGGCGGACGGCGCACCGGTGTCCGTCGACGACGCCTGGCTCTCGGCGACGGCGTACCCGGGCCTGCTCGACCAGGACCTGTCCGGGTCGGTGTACTCGCTCGCGGCGGACACGTACGGCGTGCCGATCGACCGGGCGCAGCAGACGGTGGCGGCGAAGCCCGCGGCCGACGACGTCGCGACGCTGCTCGGGACCAGGACCGGGGCACCCCTGCTCGAGTTCGACCGGGTGTCGTACTCGGGGGACCGGCCCGTCGAGCACGCCCGGTCCTGGTACCGGTCCGACCGCTACCGGGTGCAGATGGAGGTCACCGCCCGACGGCCGGGGGCGTAGCGCGCGCTGCCACGCCCCCGCCCCCGCGGCCGAGTCTCGGCTCCGCGGACAGGTTTGCGTTCGTGCGCCCGCGAAGACGTCCGCTGGGCCGAGACTCGGCGGGGTTCCCCCGCGGTCAGACGGTGTAGAGCGTGGCGCCCTCGGGCACCGTGGTGCCGACCGAGCGCTGCTCGACCGAGTCCGGCGCACTGCCGAGCACCACGACCGGGCAGACCGGGGAGTAGCCGGCGGCCTCGATCACGCTCGGGGTGAACCGCACGACCGGGTCCCCGGCGTGCACGGTGTCACCCTCGGCCGCGAGCAGCTCGAAGCCCTCGCCCCGCAGCTTCACGGTGTCGATGCCGACGTGCACCAGGACGTCCGTCCCGGCGGAGCCCTGCAGGGCGAAGGCGTGCGGGTGGAGCTTGACGATCGTGCCGTCCACCGGGGCGACCGCGGTCACCGGACCCGCGACACCCGTCGGGTCGACGGCGACCCCCGCACCGACCAGTTGCCCGGCGAACACCGGGTCGGGCACGTCGGCGAGTGCGACGACCGGGCCCGCGAACGGGGTCCGGACCGCGGTCACAGTTCGTCCTGGATGTCCTGCGCGAGGTTGTCCGCGATCGGACCGACGATGACCTGCCACCCGGTGCCGCCGCCGACGACGGCCTGCGCGCCCGCTGCCTGCAGGGCGGCCTTGTCCACGAGGTCGCCGTCCTCGACCTCGACGCGGAGGCGCGTGATGCAGCCCTCGACCTCGTCGATGTTGTCCGCGCCACCCAGTGCGGCGATGATGTCGGCTGCCTTGATGTCGGCCATCGTTTCCTCCTCGTTGCGGATTCCGTGCCGGGTTGACACGCATCTGGTCACCGGTTCAGACTACGGAACTGGTCATGACCGGACAGGACCGGACCCGGCGGTACCGCCGAGGCTACCCGGGGTCCTCGCATGACTCAACTCACCCCTGCGCCCAGCTCCACCCGATGACGAGAGGAACGCCGATGAGCACCGCTGCTGCAACGGACGTGCCGGACAAGAAGACCCCGAAGAAGCAGTCCAGGCTGTTCGCGAACGCCCAGCGCCTCGGTCGGAGCCTGCTCCTGCCGATCGCGGTCATGCCGGCCGCGGGCATCCTGCTCCGCCTGGGGCAGTCCGACATGCTCGGCGCCATCCCCGGCTTCGAGCAGGGAGCCTCGATCGTCGCTGCGGCCGGCAACGGCGTCTTCACCTGGCTGCCGCTGCTCTTCGCGGTGGGCATCGCCATCGGCTGGGCGAAGAAGTCGGACGGGACCACGGCGCTCGCCGCGGTCGTCGGCTACATGGTCATGTACGAGGTCTGGAAGGCCATGTCGCCGATCGTCCTCGCGGGGGTGGAGGATGCGAACGGCGAGCAGGCCACCATCAACTTCGGTGTCCTCGGCGGCATCGTGATGGGACTCGTCGCGGCCGTGCTCTGGCAGCGGTTCCACCGCACGAAGATGCCGGACTTCCTCGGCTTCTTCTCCGGTCGCCGTCTCGTCCCGATCCTGACGGCCGTCGCCGGTCTCGTCATCGCGGTGCTCATGTCGTTCGTGTACCGCTACTTCGACATCGCGCTGACCGCAGCGGGCCAGGCCGTCGCGGACAACGCGGTCATCGGTGGTGGCGTCTTCGGCTTCGTCAACCGCATGCTCATCCCGATCGGCCTGCACCAGCTGCTCAACTTCTTCCCGTGGTTCCAGCTCGGCAGCTTCACGGCGGACGGCGTGACCTACCACGGCGACATCGCGCGGTTCCTGGCCGGCGACCCGACCGCGGGCATCTTCCAGACCGGCTTCTTCCCGATCATGATGTTCGCGCTGCCCGCCGGTGCGCTCGCGATCTGGCGGAACGCCAAGCCGCAGAACCGCAAGGTCGTCGGCGGCATCATGATCTCGGCCGCACTCACGTCGTTCGTGACGGGCATCACCGAGCCGCTCGAGTACTCGTTCATGTTCGTGGCGTTCCCGCTCTACGTCATCCACGCGGTCCTCACCGGGACCTCGCTGGCGCTGGTCAACGCGCTCGGGATCCGGGACGGCTTCTCGTTCTCGGCCGGCGCGATCGACTACGTGCTGAACTTCGGCAAGGCCGACGGGGCGATCTGGCTCATCCCGATCGGCCTGGCGTACGCGGTCGTCTACTACTTCCTGTTCTCGTTCGTGATCAAGAAGTGGAACCTGCGGACACCGGGCCGCGAGGACGACACGATCGCCGAGAGCACGATCGACGCGGCCACCAAGCCCTGATCGCTCGCTGATCCTGCTCCGGACGGGAGGCGCGGTACCGGCTGGCACCGCGCCTTCCGTCCGTCGGTCGGCTGATTTTGACAACCGTTATCAGCAAGCCGTACGCTCTCGCCATGCAGAACCGTCGCCTCCTCGCCCTGCCGCTCGTCGCCGGCGCCGCAGCCCTCGCGCTGAGCGGCTGCGCCACGTCCTCCGCCTCCGGTGACGCCTCGGGTGACGGCACCGTCCGGATCGTCGCCTCGACGAACGTCTACGGCTCGATCGCGCAGGAGATCGGCGGCGACGACGTCGAGGTCACGAGCATCCTCGACGACCCGTCGCAGGACCCGCACTCGTTCGAGTCGAGCGCGAAGACGCAGCTCGCCGTGTCGAAGGCCGACCTGCTCATCGAGAACGGCGGCGGGTACGACGACTTCATGACCACCCTGGCGAAGGCCTCGAACACGACGGCCGACACGATCAACGTCGTGGAGCTCTCCGGGCTCGACCAGGGCGGCGACGCGGAGTTCAACGAGCACGTGTTCTACGACTACCCGACGATGGTGAAGCTCGTGGCCGACCTCGAACAGCGTCTGACGAAGCTCGACTCCGCGCACGCCGACACCTTCGAGCGCAACGCGAAGACCCTCACCACGAAGCTCGACGACCTCGAGTCGCAGACCGCAGCGGCCAAGGAGGAGGTCGACGGCGAGAAGGTGTCGTACACCGAGCCCGTCCCCGGGTACCTCTTCGACGCGATGGGGCTCGACAACGTGACGCCCGAGGCCTTCGCCGAGGCCATCGAGGAGGGCGACGACGTCCCGCCGGCCGCGCTCAACGACACCCTCAAGCTGTTCACCGGCAAGCAGGTGCGGCTCCTCGCCGTGAACGAGCAGACCTCCAGCCCCGAGACCGAGCAGGTCCAGAAGGCCGCCGAGCAGGCGGACATCCCGGTCGTCGGTGTCACGGAGACGCTCCCGAAGGGGGAGGATTACGTCTCGTGGCAGCAGGCGAACATCGACGAGATCACGGGGGCGCTCGCGAAGTGACCGCGGTCCAGACCCCCTCGCGAACCGCTGCGGCCCCCGGCCGTGGCGGTTCCGCCGTGCTCGCCCTCCGTGACGCGGCGCTCTCGTACGGATCGCGGACCCTCTGGTCGCACCTCGACCTCGACCTGGCGCCGGGCGAGTTCGTCGCGGTGCTCGGGCCGAACGGTGCCGGCAAGACCTCGCTCCTGCGCACCGTGCTCGGCCAGCAGCGCCTGACGGGCGGGACGATGTCGTTCCTCGGGCAGCCCGTCCGTCGCGGGCACCGGAGGATCGGGTACATCCCGCAGCAGCGCCTCATGGAGTCCGGCACGCCCCTGCGCGCACGGGACATGATCGCCCAGGGGGTGACCGGCTCCCGGTGGGGTGTCCTGCCCGCCAGCCGGGCCGAGCGCGCTCGGGTCGACCGCATCCTCGACGAGGTCGGTGCGACCGCGTTCGCCGACGCCCCGGTGGCCGAGCTGTCCGGCGGTGAGCAGCAGCGCACCCGCGTCGGGCAGGCCATCGCCGCGGACCCCGCACTGCTCCTCTGCGACGAGCCGCTCATCTCGCTCGACCTCCGCCACCAGCGGGGCGTCACCGAGCTCATCGACCGGCAGCGTCGGCAGCAGGACGCTGCCGTGCTCTTCGTCACCCACGACGTCAACCCGATCCTCGACGTCGTCGACCGGGTCCTCTACATCGCCGGCGGGCGCTTCCGCATCGGCGCCCCCGACGAGGTCCTGCGTGCCGACGTGCTGAGCGACCTCTACGGCACCCCGGTCGACGTCGTCCGCACCATGGGACGGATCGTCATCGTCGGCGCGAACGAGGCCCACGACCAGACCGGGGCGCACCACCACTGCGATGCCGACCCGCACACCACCACCCCGGACGAAGGACGCATCTGATGGACGTGCTGTCGACCGTCTTCTCGTTCCAGGACTACGGCGAGCTCCTGGTCCTCGTCCAGAACTCGATCTGGGCCGGCGCCGTGCTCGGCATCGTCGGCGGGCTCATCGGCCCGTTCGTCGTCGCGCGGAACATGCCGTTCGCGGTGCACGGCATCTCGGAACTGTCCTTCGCCGGGGCCAGCGCCGCCCTGCTGTTCGGCGTCAACGTGGTCACCGGGTCGCTCGTCGGCTCCGTCGTCGCGGCGCTGCTCATCGGGCTGCTCGGCTCGCGGGCCCGCGACCGCAACTCGATCATCGCCGTGCTCATGCCGTTCGGTCTCGGGCTCGGCATCCTGTGCCTGGCGCTGTACAAGGGCCGGGCGGCGAACAAGTTCGGGCTGCTGACCGGGCAGATCGTCTCGGTCGACAACCCGCAGCTGACCTCGCTGGTCGTCGTCTCCGCGATCGTCGTCGTGACGCTCCTGGTGATCTGGCGCCCGCTGATGTTCTCGTCGGTCGACCCCGACGTCGCGGCCGCTGCCGGGGTGCCCGTGCGGACCCTCGCGATCGTGTTCATGCTCGCGCTCGGGCTCGCGACCGCGGTGTCGGTGCAGATCGTCGGCGCGCTGCTGGTGCTCTCGCTGCTCGTCACCCCCGCTGCCGCCGCGCTCCGCCTGACCTCGCACCCCGTGGTCGTCCCGGTGCTCTCGACGGTGTTCGCGGTCGTGTCGGTCGTCGGTGGCATCCTGCTCGCACTCGGCGGCGGACTGCCGATCAGCCCCTACGTCACGACGATCTCGTTCGTGATCTGGGTCGTCTGCCGGATCGTCGGCAGCCGCAGGGACAGACGCGGACGCGACCGCATCGCGGACCGTGAGCAGACCGACGGAGGCGTGCCGCGCCTCCCGACCGGGACCGACGCGTCGACCGACGCGACCCGCAGGGAAGGAGTCACCGCGTGAACGCCGTGCAGAAGCCGAAGCGGAACACCTGGCAGCGGGAGGCCGTGCGCAGCGCGCTCTCCGGCACCGAGGGGTTCGTCAGTGCGCAGGCACTCCACCAGCACCTCCGGGACGGTGGTTCCACGATCGGACTGGCGACCGTGTACCGGGCGCTCGCCGACCTGGCGACCGAGGGCGACGCCGACTCGCTGCAGCAGGACGGCGAGTCGCTGTACCGCGCGTGCACGACCGACGCGCACCACCACCACCTGATCTGCCGGAACTGCGGCCGCACGGTCGAGATCGAGGCGGACCCGGTCGAACGGTGGGCGCAGGAGGTCGCGGCGGCGAACGGGTTCACGAACGCCAGCCACGTCGTCGACATCTTCGGCGAGTGCGCGGTCTGCACCGCGGCGCGCACCGGCGAGTAACCTCCCGCGCATGCACGTCATCCTGGTGCCCGGGTTCTGGCTCGACGCGAGCGCGTGGGACGAGGTGGCGCCCGTGCTGCAGGAGGCCGGGCACTCCGTCCAGGCGATCACGCGGACGGGCGACACGCTCGACGAGCAGGTCGCCGGGATCGTGGCGGTCCTCGACGCCGTGGCCACGCCGGACGAGCCCGTCGCGCTCGCCGGGCACTCGGGTGCGGGTCCGATGGTGCTCCTGGCCGCCGATCGACGACCGTCGCTCGTGGCGCACCTGCTCTACGTCGACACGTTCCCCGGGCCGGACGGCGCCGTCGTCAACGACGAACTGCCCGTGGTCGACGGGGTCGTACCGCTGCCGTCATGGGACGTCTGGGAGCCCGCGACCGTGCGTGACGTGACGCCCGCGGTGCGGGAGGACCTCGAGCGCCGGGCGGTCCCGGAGCCCGCGGCCGTGGCGTCCGACCCCTTCCACTACACCGACCCCGCGCGGCACGCGATCCCGGCGACGGTGGTGTCGTGCGAGGCCCCGGCGACGGACCTCGCGGCGATGGTGGCGGAGCACCACGCGTGGACGACGGAGCTCGTCGCCGTCGAGGACCTGACGATCGTGGGCCTCGAGACCGGGCACTGGCCGATGGTCACGGCTCCGCGGGAGCTCGGCGCGCTGCTGGTGCAGGCGCTGGCGCCGCGGCCGACCGCGGGACCGTAGGCCGCGGGCACGTCCGGGCCTCCTGGCCGTCCTCGTCGCACGACTTGCCGCGCGCATCCGTCCTGGTCGCACGACATGCCGTCTGCCGAGCCGCCCGACGGCACGTCCTGCGACCGGAAGTGCCGAGACAGGCCGGACCGGAACCGGCGTGACGGGGCCGAGCCGCGCCTCCAGGCCGGTACCGGTGCGACCCGGACGGGAGGCCCGGCTTGCGACACGCGCGGCCGTCCCGTAACGTTGACCCCTGGTCCGCCGCGTCCGCGTGGCAGACCCAGTTGTTCCAAGCCCTCCGACCGTCGCGTACGCCGCGGTCGCGCGGTGTCTGCGGGTCCTTCGACAGGGTCAGCGGGCCTGGGCGGCGCGCACAACCCCCTCGCTGCGGTCACCTCACGGTGACGAGCGCGTGCGTGCCAGGCAAGTGACCTTGGGAGCGGCCGTCCGGTCGCTCGGTACCTCAGGAGGAAACCATGGCAGCAGTGTGCCAGGTGACCGGAGCCACCCCCGGCTTCGGACACAACATCTCGCACTCGCACCGCCGGACGAAGCGTCGCTTCGACCCGAACGTGCAGAAGAAGACGTACTACGTGCCCTCGCTTCGTCGTAACGTCACGCTCACGCTCAGCGCTAAGGGCATCAAGGTGATCGACGCACGCGGCATCGAGTCCGTCGTCAAGGATCTCCTCGCCCGTGGGGAGAAGATCTGATGGCCAAGAAGGGTCAGGACGTCCGTCCGATCATCAAGCTCCGCTCCACCGCGGGGACCGGGTTCACCTACGTGACCAAGAAGAACCGTCGCAACAACCCGGACCGCCTCGTGCTCAAGAAGTACGACCCGGTGATCCGCAAGCACGTCGACTTCCGTGAGGAGCGCTAAGCATGGCGAAGAAGAGCAAGATCGCGAAGAACAACCAGCGCGCCGAGGTCATCGCGCGCTACGCCGAGCGTCGTCTCGAGCTGAAGAAGGCCCTCGTGGACCCGAACGGCACCGACGAGTCGCGTGAGGCCGCCCGCGTCGGCCTGCAGAAGCTCCCGCGCGACGCGTCGCCGGTCCGCTACCGCAACCGCGACGCCATCGACGGTCGCCCCCGTGGCCACCTCGGTGAGTACGGCATCAGCCGTGTCCGCTTCCGCGACATGGCCCACCGTGGCGAGCTGCCGGGCATCACGAAGAGCTCCTGGTAAGCACCAGCACCACCGAACGCCCCGTCCCTGCAGAGGGACGGGGCGTTCGTCGTTCCCGGCCCGAGCGGGGTACACGGTCGCCACATCCGTCACTCGGACCCCTCCAGACCCTCCCCAACCCCGGAAATCCGGGCGAGTCGGTCGTCCGGACCCCGCTCGGCTGGTAGGTTCGCTGACGGTTCCGCCGGGCGTGCTCGTCCGCGGGGCCACCACGTCCAGGGCACCCCGCTCCGGGCGGGCGGGCGTCCCGGACGTCCCACCGACACTGCAAGAAGTCCGAGGAGGACATCCATGGCTGACAAGTCACTGAACCGCACCGAGCTCGTCGCTGCCGTCGCGCAGGAGTCCGGCCAGAGCCAGGCCACCGTCAACGGCGTCGTCGACGCGCTGTTCAGCGTCGTCTCGTCGTCGGTCGCCGACGGCACCAAGGTCACGATCCCGGGCTGGATCGCCTTCGAGAAGACCCACCGCGCCGCGCGCACCGGCCGCAACCCGCAGACGGGTGACGCCATCGAGATCGCCGCGAGCGACTCGGTCAAGGTCAGCGCCGGCTCGAAGCTCAAGGCTGCCGTCAAGTAGGACCGCTCAGCACCACCGGGAAGGGACGGCTCCGGCCGTCCCTTCCGTCGTTCCCGGGCGGCTCCCGTGTCCGCGGTGCCCCGGCCTGTCCTGCACGGCCTGGAGGCGCGGCGCACCGCCCACAGGTCGACCCACCCGGCGTGCCGTGGTCGGTCGGGCACCGCCTAGGCTTGTCGGGTGGACCGGATCGCACGCATCGCCGGCCCCGCCGTGCTGCTGCTCGTCGGGTTCGTCTCCCTCCTCGTCGCCCTCGTGATCGGCGGCGGGGCGGATCGCGCACTCATCGCCGACCCGGGCGCGGTCGTGCGCTTCGGGCTGCCGATCGCTCGGCTCGTCGTCGACCTGTCCGCGGCAGCGACCATCGGCGGGCTCGCGCTCACCGTCGTCGGACTCTCCCGCGCCCGCCCCGAGTGGAACCGCGCGATCGACGTCGCCGCCGGTGCCGCCGGGGTCTGGACCGTCGCCGCCGCCGCCACGACCTTCTTCACGTTCCTGTCCGTCGCCGGGTCGGCCCTCAGCCTCGACGAGCAGTTCGGCCAGTCGATGGGGGTCTTCCTCACCGGCACCGACCTCGGCACCGCGTGGCTGGTCTCCGTGCTCATCGCCGCCGCCGTGACGGTGCTCTGCTTCGCCGTCCGCGGGCGGGGCATGGTCGCGCTCACCGCCGGCGTCGCGATGGTCGGGCTCGTGCCGCTCGCGCAGCAGGGGCACGCCGCGGGCACCGCGAGCCACGACTCGGCGGTGACCGCGCTCGGGCTGCACCTGGTCGGCGCAGCCCTGTGGGTCGGTGGCCTGCTGCTCGTCGTGCTCCTGCGGAACGTGCTGCCCGGTGATCGGTTGCCGCTCGTCGTCGCGCGGTACTCGAGCATCGCGCTCGGCTGCTTCGTGCTCGTCGCCGTGTCCGGCACGGCGTCGGCGATCATCCGCATCGGCGCCCCGGCGAACCTGGCCAGCCCGTACGGCGTGCTCGTGCTCGTGAAGACCGCCGCGCTCGTCGGCATCGGCGTGCTCGGCGCGGTGCAACGTCGTCGTGCGATCCGGTCGCTCACCGACGCCCCGGAGCGCCGCGGTGCGTTCTGGACCCTCGTGCTCGTCGAACTCGCCGTGATGGGCATCGCGAGCGGGTTCGCCGCAGCGCTCGGACGGACCGCGACGCCGGCCGGCGAGGTCGCCCTCAGCAAGACGACGAACCCGACCCCGGCCGAGCTGCTGACCGACGACCCGCTCCCCGCGGCGCCGGGGTCGTGGGGTTGGCTCACCGCCTGGAACATCGACCTGTTCTGGCTGCTGGCCGCCGTGCTCGCCGCTGCCGCGTACACCGCCGGCGTGGTCCGACTGCGGCGTCGTGGTGTCTCCTGGCCGGTGCGCCGCTCCGTCGCCGCCGCGATCGCGGTCGTCACGCTGGTCCTGGCGACGTCGGGATCGCTGCACACCTACGACCGCTTCCTGGTGTCCGCCAACGTCGGCGCGCACGTGCTGCTCGGCCTGGTCGTCCCCGCACTCCTCTGGGCGGCCGCGCCCGTGCAGCTCATCCGGTCCGCCGTGCACCCGCGCGACGACGGCTCGACGGGCGTCCGCGAGTGGACGGGCCTGCTCGTCGACAACGGCGTGGTGCGGTACCTGGCGCAGCCGTTCCCGTCCTTCGTGCTCCTCGCCGCGGTCTGGTGGGGGCTCTACGCCACCCAGGTCCTGCGCTGGTCGGTGAGCGACCCGTCCGGCCGCACCCTGGTCGACGTCGGGCTGCTGCTCGTCGGGCTGTTCGCCGTGCCCACGCTCCTCACCCCGGTGGCCGTTGGTGCCCGGGCGGCGAGCACCGGCGCGGCGCTCGTGCGGATCGCGGGCGCGGTCGTCGTGGCGGCAGGCACCGTCTCGCTCGGCATCGCGATGCAGGGGCCGCTCGGCCTGCTCCAGGCGTCGTGGTTCGGCGCGATGGGCCGCGAGTGGGGCCCGACCCCGATCGACGACCAGGCCCGGGCCGGAGTCGTGCTCGTCGTCGCGGGGATCGCGCTGCTCGTGACGGTCGCCGTCGTCACGGTGCTCCGACTGCGCGGCGACCGACCCGCGCCCGACCGTGCGCCCGCCACCGGGTCGGCGAGCGCGGCACCGGACCCGGCACCGGCGTCCGGGACGGCCGAGCGGTGAGCGTCGAGCTCAGCGCCGAACAGCGGGCGGTGTTCGAGTACATCGAGCACACCCGCGACCACGTCTTCATCACCGGACGCGCGGGCACGGGCAAGTCGACGCTCCTCAACCACCTGTCGTGGAACACCGAGAAGCAGGTCGTCATCTGTGCTCCGACCGGCGTCGCCGCGCTCAACGTCGGCGGGCAGACGATCCACTCGCTGTTCCGGCTGCCGATCGGGCTCATCGCCGACGCCGAGCTCCGTCAGGGGCCGGAGACCCGGAAGCTCCTCAACACGATCGACACCCTCGTCATCGACGAGGTCTCGATGGTGAACGCCGACCTGCTCGACGCGATGGACCGGTCGCTCCGCAAGGCCCGCGGACGGCAGTTCGAGGCGTTCGGCGGCGTGCAGGTCGTCATGTTCGGCGACCCGTACCAGCTGCCGCCGGTCCCGGGCGACGGCGACGAGCGGGCGTACTTCACGGACCACTACCGGTCGATGTGGTTCTTCGACGCGAAGGTCTGGCTCGAGGCCGAGCTGCACATCGTCGAGCTCGCGACCGTGCACCGGCAGCGTGACGACGCCTTCGCGGCGATGCTCACCGCGGTGCGGCACGGTCGGGTCACGGCCGACATCGCCGGACAGCTCAACACGGCCGGAGCCCGGCCGGCGCCCGACGACGCCATCACCCTGGCGACCCGGAACGACACGGTCGCGCGGATCAACAAGGCGGCCCTCGACCGGCTGCCGGGCACGGTGAAGACCGCCAGGGCCGACGTCAACGGCGACTTCGGCGGGCGGAACTTCCCGGCGGACGAGGCGCTCGAGCTGAAGCCCGGCGCGCACGTCATGTTCCTCCGCAACGACCCCGACCAGCGCTGGGTGAACGGCACGCTCGGCGTCGTGACCACCATCCGGGACACCGTGTGGGTCGACGTCGACGGGGAGTCCTTCGAGGTCCAGCCGTCCGTGTGGGAGAAGTTCAAGTACTCCTACGACCCGGACAAGAAGGAACTGAAGAAGGACACCGTGGGGGAGTTCCAGCAGTTCCCCCTGCGCCTGGCCTGGGCCGTGACGATCCACAAGTCCCAGGGCTCGACGTACGACCGCGCAGTCGTCGACCTCGGCAACCGGGTCTTCAGCGCCGGGCAGACGTACGTGGCGCTGTCGCGGCTGACGTCGCTCGAGGGGCTCTACCTGACCCGTCCGCTGCGGCCGCAGGACATCATCGTGGACCTCGACGTCCGACGCTTCATGTCGGAGGCGCCGCGGGTCGTGGCGACCGAGCTCGAGGCAGCGCCCGACCCCGACGGCGACTGACGCACCGGCCCCTCCGCCCCCCCCGGTGTCGGACGCCCGCCGATCGGGCCAGATCCGTCACGGTCGTCACCCGCCGATCGGGCCGGATCCGTCACTGTCGGCGAGAGTCGTCGACGAGTCCTGCCCGCTCGGCGGACGACCCTGGCGTGTCCTGCCCGCTCGGTGGAGCACCCGTGGTGGACCGAGCCCGCTCGGTGGAGTACCCGTGGTGGGTCCTGCCCGCTCGGCGAGCCCGGGCCGAGCCCCGACGACGACGACGCCCCGCCCACCAGCCGGTGGACGGGGCGTCGAGGACGTACGACGGGCGCGTCAGGCGCGCTGGGCCGCCCGGATCGCACGGACGTTCTCGCGGTCCGCACCGAAGGCGGTGAGGAGCAGGACGACGCCGATGATCGCGTGGAACAGGTTGTCCGCGAAGGTCAGCGCGAAGACGTTCGCCGAGGTGCCACCGAGCGCGAAGCCGTACACCGCCATGACGACGAGCACGACGCCGACCAGACGGTTGCCGTTCCGCGCACCGATGGTGGTGCCGAGGCTCGTGATGAGCAGCACGACGGCGAGCAGGATCCAGAGCAGGCACATCGCCGGGTTGACGCCGAAGGCATTCCAGAGCATCCCGCCCTCGCGGCTGAAGAAGCCCGGGTCGCCGTCGGCGGCGAAGAAGAAGCCGAGGAAGCCCCAGAGCGCCAGGAGCGATCCCACCGTCAGGGCGAGGCCCCGGTTCGGCGACGCCGTGATGCTGGGTTCCTTGATGGCCACTTCGGTCTCCTCCTGGTACAGGGTGGTCGCACCGGACGGACCGGCGGCGGGAGCCGGAGCACCTGCCCGCGGTGCACGGGTGGTGCGGCCGTCGGATCCTGAGGTGGCTGACCCCTGGTTCACAGGCGCGGACCGGCGGACCAACGGTATCGTGTCGGACCCCGACCGTCCGAATCGCACGCGCGGCACCAGCCGGACGAGGAGACCGATGATCGCCACACCGAGGAGGACCACGCCGGTGACCCGCACGCCCGAACGCACCGCGCCCGAGTCGCGCGGACCGTTGGTCTCGCGGCGCTTGCGGTGGGGGCTGCTGGCGGCTCTGGGGTTCGTGATCGTGCCTCTCGTCTACGCCGTCGCCGTGCTGACGCCGGTCGGGCAGCGGGTCGAGGACGCCGCGCTCGGCGGGGTCCGGGAGTCCGACCTGTTCGGGTCGGACACTGCACTGAACGTCATCTCGGTGCCGGTCATCCTGTTGCTGGTGGTCGTGATCGCCGCCGTCGCGTTCGCCCGGCGCCGGCTCGCGGTCGGACTCGGAGCGGGCGTCGTGGTGCTCGCGTCGGCAGCCACCTCGACTCTCGTGAAGCGTATCGCCGAGCGCCCGGAGATCGCCCAGTCGGAGACGCCCAACTCGTACCCTTCCGGACACGCGACGATCGCGCTCGCGGCACTGTTCGCCGTGCTCCTCGTGACGCCCCGGCGCTGGCGACCGGTGGTGACGATCGTGGGGGCTGCCTACGCCGTGTTCGTGGCGAACCAGACGGTCGTGTACGGCTGGCACCGGGTGAGCGACATCGTCGGGGCCTGCGCGATCGCCCTGTTCTGGCTCGGGCTCGTCCGTGCCGTCGGACCGCGGGTCGACCGCGGGGAGCGCGGTGACCGGGACGGGCGTCGGGGCCCCCGTCACCTGGTGACCGCGTTGCTCCTGGTCGCGACGGGCGTCGGTCTGCTCGTCGGGGTGGTCGCCGTGGTCGCGGGCCTGGCCGGGGTCGCCGACCTGCACGATGCGGTCCTGGTCGCGGGCCGCATGGCGTCGAGCGTGAGCGTGCTGGCGGTCGTCACGGTCGTGTGGCTCGCGGACGGGCTCCACCACGCCGCGCAGACGGACGAACGCGCCCTGCCGCCCCGCCGCTGAGCTGCAGTCCAGGCGGACTGCCCCCCCCGAACGAGCGGACGCCTCGACGACCCCGAGGCGCCGCCGCTGGCGCTGGCGGGAATGCCCGGAGCTGCGGTACGTTGTACCCGGCAAGTCGATGCAAACGCATCGAACCAGCAGCACCAGCAGCCAGCACCAGGAGGCGGGCACCATGCAGTTCGGGATCTTCACCGTCAGCGACGTCACGACGGACCCCACGACCGGCACCACGCCGGACGACACCCAGCGCGTCCGGGACATCCTGGCGATCGCCGAGCACGCGGACCAGGCCGGCCTCGACGTCTTCGCCACCGGCGAGCACCACAACCCGCCGTTCGTCGCCTCGAGTCCGACGACGATGCTCGGCTACCTGGCCGGTCGGACGGAGCGCATCACCCTGTCCACGAGCACGACCCTCGTCACCACGAACGACCCGGTCCGCATCGCCGAGGAGTACGCGATGCTCCAGGTGATCAGCGACGGCCGCATGGACCTCATGATGGGCCGCGGCAACACCGGTCCGGTCTACCCGTGGTTCGGGCAGGACATCCGCCAGGGCGTGAACCTGGCGATCGAGAACTACGCGCTCATCCGCCAGCTGTGGGAGAACGACGTCGTGAACTGGCAGGGGAAGTTCCGCACCCCGCTGCAGGGCTTCACCTCGACCCCGCGTCCCCTCGACGGCGTCGCCCCCTTCGTGTGGCACGGCTCGATCCGCACGCCCGAGATCGCCGAGCAGGCCGCGTACTACGGCGACGGGTTCCTGCACAACAACATCTTCTGGCCGATCCAGCACACCGAGCAGATGGTCGGTCTGTACCGCCAGCGCTTCGAGCACTACGGGCACGGCACGGCCGACCAGGCGATCGTCGGCCTCGGCGGGCAGTTCTTCGCCCGGAAGAACTCGCAGGACGCCTGGGACGAGTTCCGCCCCTACTTCGACAACGCCCCGGTCTACGGCCACGGCCCATCGATGGAGGACTTCACCGCCCAGACCCCGCTCACCGTCGGCTCGCCGCAGCAGGTCATCGACCGCTACGCCACGATGAAGGACCACGTCGGGCACTACCAGCGCCAGATGTTCCTCATCGACCACGCCGGGCTGCCGCTCAAGACGGTGCTCGAGCAGATCGACATCCTGGCCGAGGACATCGTCCCCGAGCTCCGGAGGATCAACGAGGCGGACCGTCCGGCGCACGTGCCGTCCGACCCGCCCTCGCACGCCGACCGCGTGGCCGCGGCGCTCGCCGCGGGGACCGCGGGCAGCGACCACGTCGCGGCCGAGGATGAGTGGACGGGTGCGTCCGTCTGATCGCGTGACCCCCTGACGGCCGGGAGGCGCGGTGCCGGCTGGCACCGCGCCTCCCGTCCGTCGCCACGGGCGTTCCGACCCATCGCACCCGACCTGGGATGCCGTTCCGCGCGGAGGAGGTCGGAACTTCCGACCCGCTGTGCGCGGAAGGGCCTCCTGCGCGCGGAAAAGCCTCCTCCGCGCGGAACGGTCTCTTACGCGCGGGGCGACTGCTGCGGAGCGGTGCTGGCCCCGGGCTCCGGGGCCGGCGCCACCGGGCGGGCCGGCACCAGCTTGAGGCCGACGACGCACCCGACGATGCCGGCGATGAAGAGCAGGCGCAGGAACGTGACGGGCTCGGCGCCGGTCGCCATGCCCCACAGGACGGTGAGGGCCGCGCCGGTGCCCGTCCACACCGCGTAGGCGGTGCTGATCGGGATGTGCTGCAGCACGTACCCGAACGCGACCAGGCTCACGACGATCGTGACCGCGAAGAGGGCGGTCGGGCCGGGGACGGTGAAGCCGTCGCTGGCGCCGAGGGCCGTGGCCCAGACGGTCTCGAGCGCCGCGCTGACGAACAGGACGAGCCACGCCACGTCAGCTCACCACCTTGAGGCCGACCACGCAGGCGACCAGGCCGAGGACGAGGGCGACACGGGCGACGGAAGCGGCCTCCTGGCGGCGGAGGATCGCGACCACGACCGTCAGCGACGCCCCGATGCCGACCCACACGGCGTAGGCCGTGCCGACCGGGATCGCCTTCATGGCGAACGCGAGGCCCAACATGCTGAGCACCATGCCGGCCACGAACACGACCGTCGGCACCACCTTCCTGAACCCGTTCGACGCGCTCAGCGCGGTGGCCCACACCGCTTCGAGCACACCGGCCAGGACGAGCACGACCCATGCCATGGCGGTCTCCCTTCCTCGTCGCGAGTCGCACGACTGTGCGACTCCTGCCGGACCGACGCTAGCACGAGTCGTACGAGCGTGCGACGATGTGCTGGTGACCACCCGCGAGGACCTCGAACAGCGCCGTCTCGACGTGTCCGACGCCGCATGCCGCGTCCTCGCCCGTGACGGACTGGGCGCCCTGAGCGTCCGCGGCGTCGCCGCCGAGGCCGGGCTGCCGCCGAGCACCGTGCGCTACGTGTTCCCGACGCAGGCGGCGATGCGCGAGCACACCATCACGCTCGTGTTCGACCGGACCCGTGAACGGATCGACGCGGTCCCCGAGGGGCTGCCCGACCGCGAGACCGCACGCCGGATCCTGCTCGAGCTGCTGCCGCTGGACGACGAGCGGGTGGTCGAGCTCGACGTGTACCTGGCGCTCGGCAACGCCGCGCTCACCGACGCTGCGCTCCGACCGGCCCTCGACCGGGTGGTCGCCGAGATGCGCACGTGGTGCGACCGGATCGTCGCAGTCGTCGGGGTGCCGGAGGACCAGCGGGCCGACGAGGCGTGCCGACTCCACGCGCTCGTCGACGGTCTCGCGGTGCACGTCACACGCCTCGCCCCGGGGGAGTCCGCCGAGTGGGCGGTCGACCTGCTCGACCGACACCTGGCCGGCCTGCCCTCCGACTGACACCCGTCCCCGCGCGGCTCGGACGGAGCCGGCGCGCTCCTCGCCTATCCTGTCCCGGTGACGAGCGCTCCCACTCGCCCCGCCCCCACCCGCACGCTCACCGGCCCCGGCCTGGTGCTCGGCGCCGTCGTGGTGCTGCTCGGCGTGCGCGTGGTGTCGCCGAGCGTGGGCACGGCCGGGCTGCCCGACGTCGTGCAGGACTTCCTGACACTCGCCATCAGCGTCGTCGTCGAGTCGCTGCCGTTCGTCGTGCTCGGCATCGTGCTCTCGATCGTCGTCGAGGTCTGGGTGCCGGCGGGCGTGCTCGAGCGGATCCTGCCCGAGCGGCCGCTGCCCCGACGGGCGGTCATCTCGCTCATCGGGATGCTCTTCCCGGTGTGCGAGTGCGGGAACGTGCCGCTCGCCCGGGGGCTCATGATGCGCGGGTTCACCCCGGCCGAGGCCGTCACGTTCCTGGTCGCCGCGCCGATCCTCAACCCGCTCGTGATCATCAGCACCGCGCAGGCGTTCGGGTGGTCCGGGTGGATCCTCGTCGTCCGCATCGTCGGGGGGTTCGTGCTGGCGAACCTGGTCGGGTGGATCGTCGCCGCGCACCGTCGCCCGGCCGAGCTGCTCCTGCCCGCGTTCGAGGCCCGGTGCCGTGCCGCCGTCGGGGCGCCGCGCTCCCGCAACCGCTGGCGCGAGAGCGCGTCGCAGTTCGGCGGCGAGACCGCGACGATGATGCCCGCGCTCTTCGTCGGTGCCGGGCTCGCGGCCGCGATCCAGGTCGCGGTGCCCCGGTCGACGCTCGTCGCGGTGGGCGCGAACCCGGTGCTGTCGGTCGCCGCGATGATGCTCCTGGCGATGACGATCTCGCTCTGCTCGAACGTCGACGCGTTCTTCGCGCTGTCGTTCGCCTCGACGTTCCTGCCGGGGTCGATCACGGCGTTCCTGCTCATCGGGCCGATCATCGACGTCAAGATGATCGCCCTGCTCCGGACGACGTTCCGCGCGCGCTTCCTGGTGCTGCTCGCCGTCGTCTGCGTCCTGTTCACCGCGGCGGTCGGGTTGGTGATGAATGTCCTCGTCTGAGAAGGCTCCCGCGTACCTCGGGCTCGGGTCGGTGCTCGCGGTGGCGCTGTGCACGCTGTGGCTCGCCCTGGTCGGACACCTCGACCTGTACATCAACCCGCGGTACGACCTGTTCACGATCATCCTCGCCGCGGTCGCCGTACCGGCCTCGGTGGCGGGGCTCGTCGCCGTGGCGCGCGGGCACGGGCACGCCCACGACGACGAGCAGGACCACGCGCACGTCGCCCACGCCGACGAGCACGACCACACGCACGCCGCCCACGCCGACGGTGGCGACCACGCGCACGGTGGCGGCCACGCGCGCACACCCGACGACGGGACCGCCTACGAGCACGGCTCCGACGCCGCCCGGGCGGTCCGTCGCCGCGCCCCCGGAGCCGCCCGGGTCACCCGCGGTGTCCTCGGCGGCATCGCGGCCGCTGCCACCGTCGGGGTCACGGTCGCCATGCTCGTGCTCCCGCCGACCACCCTGTCCGCCCGCACCGCCCAGCAGCGGAGCGTCGACACCCCGACCCTGTCGAACGCCACCGGCACGCAGGACGTCGCCCTGCTGGGCAGCGAGGGCGTCGACACCTCGGAGTACGGCGTGAAGGACTGGGCGGCGCTCATCCGTCAGACCACGGACACGAGCGCGCTGGTCGGCAAGCCGGTCGAGCTCTCCGGCTTCGTCGTCCCGGGCGCGGACGGGTCCTTCACGCTGACGCGCTTCGTGATCAGCTGCTGCGCCGTCGACGCCCAACCGGTCGGCCTCGGTGTGGTCGTCGACGGCCCCGTGCCCGACGCCGACCAGTGGGTGCGCGTCACGGGCAAGCTCGCGGCGAACCCGGACCAGTCCGCCGACGCACGGATCGTCATCCGTGCCGCCGACGTCCGCGACATCGACCAGCCGACGGACCCCTACGAGTACTGATGCGCACGAGCACCGACACCGACGACACCGCACCGCTCCGCCGCCGCCCGCGCGACCGGTTCCGTCGCCGACTGGTGGCGTCGATCACGGTGTTCGTGCTCGTCGGCGCCGTCGCCGCGGTCGTCGGCTCGCAGCAGGGCCCCCGGCTCCGTGACGTCACCTACGACGCCACCGGTCTCGTGTCCCGGCCGGCGCAGCGCGTCATCCTCACCGCGAACCAGGCCCTGCAGCAGGTGCCGGCCGACGCCGTCACCGTGACCCCGTCCGCCCCGCACACCGTCACCTCGAGCGGCAACACCATCGCGGTCGAGTTCGCCGGGCCGCTCGCCTACGACCGCACGTACGAGATCGCCGTGCGTGACGTCCGCGCCCCGGGGCAGCCCGCCGCGTCCGAGCTCCGCACGACGATCACGACGGGCAGCACCGACGTGCTCGCCCTCGTGCCCGCTCCGTCCGGCGGGAAGGACCGGATCGTCCGGCGCTCCCTCGACGCCGGCGGCGCCACCACGGTCTTCGAGGCCGCGGGCATCACCGAGTACGCGCGCCTCGGCCGCTCGCTCGTGGTCGTCCGCGGTGCCGACGGTCGCTCGTCGGTCGAGATCGTGCCCCTGGCCGGAGGCGTGCAGGACGACAGCACCCCCGTCGAGCGGCTGACGCTCCCGACCGCGGCGGGCCGGGTGACCGCGCTGCACGTCGCCGACGACGGGGCGTCCTTCGGGTTCGAGTACGCCGACACGTCGACCGGCCAGTCGCGGGACGTCGGGCTGTACGTGGTCGACATGACCGGCACGCACCTGCCGACGGCGATCGCGGCCGACGGGAAGCCGACCGCCGGTGCCGAACCGATGACCGTCGGGCAGTGGGCGTACGTGCCCCGCACCGAGAGCGCCCTGGTGCGGACCGGCTCCGACGACCTGGTGCTCGTCGACATGAGCGGGCGGAACGACCCGGTCCGGCTCGGCAGCGCGACGTACCTGCACGGCTACGTCGGCAGCGGCACCACGGCGGTCGTCGAGACCGGCACGGGGATCGTGCGGCTCGACCTGACCGACGGGCAGCGCCAGGACCTGCCGGCACCGCAGGGCAGCACCGATGCGCCGTACCTCGGTCGGATCGCCCCGCTCACGGACGACACGTACGTGCGCGTGGTGGGCGAGGTGCGGGCCGACGGCACCCTCGCCCAGCGGATCGTGCGCGTGGACGGCAGTCGTGCCTCCCGGCTGCCCGTGACGGTGCCGGAGGACGCGAGCGTCACCGCGGTCTGCCCGTCCCCGAACAGTCAGTTCCTCGCGGTCACCACGCGGTCCGCGTCGGGGGACCTGGTGAGCGTCGTCGACGCCTCCTCCGGTGCCCTCGAGGCGAGCGTGCAGGCGTCCTCGGTCGACTGGTGCGGCGCGCTGCCGTCCGGCGACGAGGTCGGCTGACCGGCGACGAGCGACGAGCAGCGGCCCGGGGTCAGCGCCGCAGCGTCTGCTTCGGGTACTCCCCGAACCGCCGCAGGTACTCGCCCGAGAACCGTCCCATGTGGGTGAAGCCCCAGCGGGCCGCGATCGCGGCGACGGCGACGGAGCCGGGCTCGGCACGGAGCAGGTCGTCGTGCGCCCGACGCAGCCGCACCTCGCGCAGGTACTGCATCGGCGTGCGGTCGAGGGTCCGCTGGAAGGACTCCTGCAGTCCGCGCACGCTCAGACCGGCAGCGATGGCGATGTCGGACACCGTCAGCGGCTCGTGGGCCCGTGCGTGGACGGTCTCGACGGCGGAGCGAACGCGGGCGTTGCGGTGCTCACCCCAGCCGACGGGAGCGGGCTCCCCGTGGAACCGGTAGAGGTCGAGCAGGGAGCGGACGACCTCGCGCTGGGACTCGTGCCACGCGAGCGATCCCGCGCCTCCGTCGCGCAGCGCCCGCACCGCCGATGCGACCGACGCACGCCACCGCTCGACGGCCGCCGTCGTGGGTGGCGTGAACCGGTCGAAGGCGAGCGTGCCGTCGACGAGGTGGCGCTCCGAGGCCACGTCGAGCACGAGGTCGCGGTCGAGGTGCACCAGTCGCTGGTCCCAGTCGCGGTACTCCATCTCGAAGCGCTGCTCGATCGGGAAGAGCACGGGGACGCCCGGCTGCATGCGGACGGCGTTCCGGCCGGTGTCGACGGTCGCGGTGCCGGAGTCGAGCCACTGGACGACGACCTCCCCCTCGACGGCGACGTCGCCGCGCAGTGAGCCGTGCATCTGCGACCGGCGGATGCTCATGCGCTCGTCGCCGACGGCGACGTAGCGGTACCAGTAGTCGTCGTCGACGTGCGCCGAGTGCCATGCCTTGCCGGCGTACATCCCGGCGAGGTCGGCGATCGCGCCGTCGGTGTCACTGCCGGACACCGACACCAGGGAGCGGAGTCCCTCGTTCGTCGTGTCGTCCACCGAACCAGCCTCCCTCCTCGTGTCGGTGCAGCGGGCGCGTCGCGCAGCCCGGACTGCTGTCTCGCGTTCTGCGGACAAGGAGGGTGGTGCCACTCCGGATGGACGGACGGACGGGAGGCGCGGTGCCGGCCGGCACCGCGCCTCCCGTCCGTGGACCCGTCGTCAGGCCAGCGTGGCCGCGTCGATCACGAAGCGGTAGCGGACGTCCGAGGACAGCACGCGCTCGTACGCCTCGTTGACCTGGTCGGCGCTGATGAGCTCGGTCTCCGGCAGGATGTCGTGCTCGGCACAGAAGTCGAGCATCTCCTGGGTCTCGGCGATGCCGCCGATGGCCGAACCGGCCCAGCTCAGGCGGCGCGGGATGAGCGCGAACGCCGGGACCTCGAGCGGCTCGGACGGGGCGCCCACGTTGACGAGCGTGCCGTCGACCTTGAGCAGCCCGAGGTAGGCCTTCATGTCGAGCTTCGCCGATACGGTGTTGATGATGAGCTCGAACGACTGCGCGAGCTGCTCGAACGTGGCCGGGTCCTTCGTCGCGTGGTGGGCCTTCGCGCCGTAGCGGAGCGAGTCGGCCTCCTTCGACGTGGTCTGCGACAGGACGGTGACCTCGGCGCCCAGGGCGACGGCGATCTTGACGGCCATGTGGCCGAGGCCGCCCATGCCGACGACCGCGACCTTCGAGCCGGGGCCGACCTTCCAGTGGTGCAGCGGCGAGTAGGTGGTGATGCCGGCGCAGAGCAGCGGCGCGACCTTCTCGATGTCGAGCGACTCCGGCACCTTGAGGACGAAGTCCTCGTTCACGACGACGGCCTGCGAGTAGCCGCCCTGCGTGATCGAGCCGTCGGCGGGGTCGACGCTGGCGTAGGTGCCGATGTTGCCCTCGAGGCAGTACTGCTCCTGGCCGGCACGGCACTGCTCGCACTCGCCGCAGGAGTTCACCATGCAGCCGACGCCGACCCGGTCGCCGACCTGGTGCTTCGTGACGTTCGCGCCGACCTCGGTGACGTGGCCGACGATCTCGTGGCCGACGACCTGCGGGTACTGGATCGGACCCCACTCGCCGCGGACGGTGTGGATGTCCGAGTGGCAGATCCCGGCGTAGGCGATGTCGATCATGACGTCGTCGGGGCCGACGTCACGACGGGTGATGGTGGTCTTGACGAGCGGCTCGGTGGCCGACGGTGCCGCGTACGCGTTGACGGTGCGCATTGGTCTCCTCGTGGGGGTGCTTCTCGGGTCGGGTGCGACCCGCTCCCCAGTGTGGTCCCGCGCCCCGGGGGCAGGGAGGTTGCGTCGGGGTACCCCTCGTGCGCCCGGGCGGGCGTGTCGGCCACGCCCCGGGCGCTCAGCCGACGAGCCGCGCCAACCGCTGCCCGGCGATCGTCGCGAAGCGCAGCGGGTCACGCAGGGCGTCGTCCGGCTCACCGGTCGTCTGCGTCGCGAGCACCACGAGCGAGGCCGCCGCCGCGAAGTCGTCCAGCCGCGCCTCGATCTCGCCCGCGACCAGCACCACCCGGGCCCCCGGCGCGTGCTCCGTCGCGAGCGCCCGGACGACCGTCGGCACCTTGCCCGCAGCGCTCTGCTCGTCGAAGCGTCCCTCGCCGGTGACCACGACGTCGGCGCCGTCGAGCAGCGACGGGAGTCCGAGCACGTCCGCGACCGCGAGCGCTCCCGGTGCGAGGGTCGCGCCCCAGGCGAGCAGCCCGAAGCCGACACCGCCCGCGGCACCGGCACCGGGCGTCGCGGGGTCGACCTCGGGCAGGCTGCGTGCCCAGGCGGCGAGCCGCTCCTCGGACGCCGGGGCAGCGTCCGGCGTGATGCCCTTCTGCGGTCCGAACACGGCCACCGCACCGGCCGGCCCGAGCAGCGGTGACGTGACGTCGGACAGGACGACCACCCCACCGGCGGGCAGGGGCCGGAGCCCCGACCGGTCGACCGCGCCGGAAGCACCGACGGCGAGCCCGAGCGCCTCGAGCACCGGGCGTCCGCCGTCGGTGGAGGCGCTGCCCCCGATGCCCAGCACGAGCCCGGTCGCGCCCGCGTCGAGCGCCGCCGCGATCGCCTCGCCGAACCCTCGGCTCGTCGCGGTCTCCGGGAGCAGTGCCCCTCCCAGGAGCGGCAGCCCGCTCGTCGCCGCGAGCTCCACCACGGCCCGGCCGTCGGGCAGGCGCAGCCAGTGGGTGTCGACGGGGGTGCCGGCCGGCCCGGTCACCGTCACGGGCACGTGTTCGGCCGCCGGGTACACCGCGGCGAACGCGTCGAGCGTGCCCTCGCCGCCGTCGGCCATCGGCACGGTGACGACGTCGTCCTCCGGCCGTTCGTCGAGCCACCCGGCCCGGACCGCCCGCGCGGTGTCGGCCGCCGTGGCGGTGCCCTTCAGGGAGTCGGGAGCGATGACGACGCGCACCGGACCACCGTAGCGGGGCGGCGGGCGGTCAGAGGGCGAAGCGGGGGATCGGCTCGCCACCGGTCGCCAGGTCGGCGAGGAGCTCCCCGAGCAGCGGCGCGAACTTGAACCCGTGGCCCGAGAACCCGGTCGCGACGGTGAGCGGTCCGCGCCGGTCGATGACGAAGTCCTCGTCCGGCGTGGTGTCGTACAGGCAGCTGATGAACGTCGGGCGTGTGGCGTCGACGCCGGGGACGTTCCGGGCGACGTAGGCCTGCAGCCGCGCTGCCTCCTCGGGCACGGGGCGCTTGTCGCGGGCGTCGGGGTCGACGACCGGGCCGGTGCCGTGGAACCCGACCTTGACGCCCTCGCCCGGGGTCAGCAACCCGTACACGTCGTCGCCGTCGGCCCAGTGCACGAACGACGGCCAGGCCTCGTCCGGCAGGTGGGTCGGGAAGTGGGCGGGCTGCTCCTGGGTGACGCGGACGGCCGGGAGGCGCGCCCCGCGTGCGGCGAGCACGTCACCCACCAGCGTGGGCGCCCAGGACCCCACCGCGGCCACCACGCTCGCCGTGCGGAGCGCCGTGCCGTCGTCGAGCGTCACGGTGACCGCGTCCCCGTGGTCCGCGACCGCCGCCACCCGGGTGCCGAACCGGAGCTCGGCGAGGCCCGTCCGCTCCGCCAGCGTCAGCAGGAGCTCGATCGTGTCGGCCGACCGGATGCGTCCGGCCGTCGCGTGGGTCAGGACGTGCCCCTCGAACGCGATGCCGGGCCAGCGGTCCGCGGCGGCCTCCGGGGTCAGGGTCTCGTGGGGGATCCCGGCGTCCGCCAGCGCCGCGGCGATGGCGTCGACCACCTCGGGCCGGCCGTGGTCGACCGCGCCCGTCCGGTCGAGCAACGTCGTGCCGGTCGTCGACTCGAGGGCGTCCCAGAGCGCGAGCGCGCGGGTCGTCAGCGCGACGTACTCCGGGTCGCTGTAGCCCTGCCGGAAGATCCGGGTCGCGCCGTGCGACGAACCCTCGAGGTGTCCGCGAGGGTGCTGCTCGACGAGCAGGACGCGCTCGCCGCGGGCGGTCAGGGCCCAGGCCGCGGCGGCGCCGACCACGCCGCCGCCGATCACCACGTGCCCGTCGAACCGGGTCTCGTCCGGCTGTGTCCCGTCCATCAGGGCAGCGTAGTGCGGCGTGGTGACCGCCCGGCGCTCAGCCGACCGGTACCGTCTCGCGCCGCTTCTGCCGCCAGGGCGTCGCCGGGGCGTCCTCGCCGTTCCACACCTGCACGACGCCCCACCCGGCGGCGATGAGCGGCACCGCGAGCAGCGCGCCGGTCACCCCGCCGAGCACGGTGCCCGCGGTCAGCCCGACCAGGATGACGAGCCCGTGCAGCCGCAGCGTCCTGCCCATGAGCACGGGCTGCAGGAAGTTGCCCTCGATCTGGTTGACGAGCACGACGATCGCGACGACGATGACCGCTTTCACCGGCCCGAGTGCGACGAGGGTCACGAGCGCCGCGAGCGTGCCGGCGATCGGTGCGCCGATCATCGGGATGAACGAGGTCACGAACGCCACCACCGCGAGCGGGATCGTCAGCGGGACGCCGAGCACGGCGAGCCCGGTGCCGATCGCGACCGCGTCGAAGGCGGCGACGGCGGCCGTCCCGCGCACGTACCCGCCGAGGGTCGTCACCAAGCGGTCCCCGATGCGGCGCGCACGGTCGTACTGCTCGCCGGTGAACGGGCGGAGCAGGAACTCCCACAGCGCGGGGCTGTCCTTGAGGAAGAAGAACAGGATGACCGCCATCAGCACGGCCCCGGTGACGACGTTCGTCACCGCCGAGATGCCGGCGATGGCCCCCGCCCCGAACCGGGCACTCGTCACGAAGTCGACGACACCGTCCACGGCGTCCTCGATCTGCCCGTCGGTGATGCGCACGGGCAGCTCGTGGAGCAGGTCCTGCACCTGCTGGAGCCCGTCGACCGCCGAGTCCTGCAGCGAGGACCACTGGTTCGCGACGGCGGCGACGAGGAGCCACAGGACGCCGGCGAGCACCGCGAGGACGGCCACGAACGCGATCGTCGTGGCGAGCACCGACGGGACCCCGTGCCGACGGAGCCAGCCGACCAGCGGGTGCAGGGCCGACGCGATGATGAGCGCGAGCAGCACCGGGATCGTGACGAGGCTCAGGGTGGTCGCAGCGGTGACGATCCCGCCGAGGACCACGACGATCACCACGGTCTGCAGGCAGCGCACCGCGAGTCGGCCGTACGGGTCGGTCCAGGTGCTCGGGCGGACGCTGGTCGGCGCGGGGGAGCGGCGCAGGTGCATGGCGGGGTCTTCCGGGTCGTGCTGACGGGGGTGGAACGACGGGAGGCGCGGTGCCGTCCGGCACCGCGCCTCCCGTCGTCGTGGAGCTCGTGGACTACGCGCGGCTCCCGCGGCGGCCCGTGATGAGGCCCCAGATCACCAGCACGACGAGCGCGCCGAGGATCGCGATGATCCAGGACTGGATGCTGAAGAAGCCGTCGTAGCCGACGTTGAAGACCGCGCCGCCGATCCCGCCGCCGATGAGGGCGCCGATGACGCCGAGGACGAGCGTGGCGAGCCAGCCGCCGCCCTGCCGACCGGGGAGGATCAGCTTGGCGATGGCGCCGGCGATGAGGCCGAGGAGGATGAAGCCGAGGAAGCTCATGGGTGGTCCTTTCGTTGTGCGGACGTGCGTGATGTGTGGGTCCGGGACGCCGGAGGTGGGGTGAGCCGCTCGGGACTGGAGCACGAGGGCCGCCGGCTCCGTCGGGAGCCCACACGGTGCATCGACCGTTGACGCGTTCGTCCAACGAGGTCTACCAGGCGCTGCCCGGGCGGGTTCGGAGCCGCGTGTACCTCACCGAGGCGTCAGCCCTGCTCGTCGGTGTCCTCCCGTGCGCGTCGCTGCTCCTCGGCGAGCTCGGCGCGGAGTCCTCGACGGCCGGCGAGCCGTTGCAGGAGCTTCCTGAGGAAGAACGCCTCCATGACGACGGCGATCACGAACCCGGAGAGCGCGAACACGACGTGGGCGGCGTCGGAGCCGTTCGTGAGGACGATCGTGGGGAACCCGACCACGAGCGCAGCGCCGCCGACGACGTTCCACCAGCACGCGACGATCCCGTCCGGCATGCGGTTCGACAGTCGCGGGTCGTCCGACGGATCGGTGCGATCCCACCAGGACGTCATGCACGCAGCGTAGCGAGGCTGACGACGGGCATCAGGAGGAGCAGTGGAGCGAGTGACGGGAATCGAACCCGCGCTACCAGCTTGGGAAGCTGGAGTTCTACCATTGAACTACACTCGCGCATCCCGCCGGACGGGACGCAACAAGCCTAGCGGATTCTCCGCTGGACGCCAGCCGATTGCGCGCCGCACGGTCCGTGGCGGCGGTGGGCCGGGCCTCCCGGTCGGTCCGGCCCGGTCGCCGTGTCTCCCCTGTGAGGTCCCCTGGCCGACGGACACGTGTCGTCGGCGTGTGTACCGTCCAGGGGGTTCCGACGCCCTACCGGAGGAGGACCCGGATGGTCAGGCATCCCCTCATCGACGACGTGGTCGGCCCCGCCATCGTGGTCCGCTCCGCATCGCCGGTCGTGTGGTTGACGGAGTCGCTCGCCTCGCTGCTCCGTCGTGCGTCCGAGTCCGGCCGCACGGTCGTGCTCCGCACCGGCCAGGAGGCATCCGTCACCCCCGCCCTGCGGCACGCGCTGGGCGTGCACCAGGCAGCATGGGCCGTGGACGGTCCCGACGGCAGCATGCGGGACGGCCGCACCGGCGTCGCCGCCGCGGGCATCGAGGACTTCGTCCGCCGCGGGCCGGAACTCGTCGGTCCGCCGGCGCCAGGACACCTCGCATCGCACGACTCGGTGCGCCAGATCAGCATCGACCTGACCCTGCGCCACCACGCCGGTCGGTCGGTCGACATGGGGACCGCGATCGAGGCCCTGTGCGAGACCGTCGGCACCTGTCCGACGCACTGGGGCACCAGTGAGCCGCTCACGGTGCCGTGGGACCGCTGGGTCGTCACGCAGTACGCCAAGCACGAGGCCCCGGAGGTCTCGACCTCGTACGCGCACGGCGAGGGGTTCTCGGCGACCATGACCGCGCACCTGCTCGACGGCGTGGTCGTCGAGACGATGTCCGCGGTGCTGACGATCCCCGAGCACGGTGCCGACCCGGCCCTCGCGTCGCGGCTCCTGGACGCGGTGCACCGCGTCGCCGACCAGGTCGAGCCGGTGTTCGGTGTCGTGATGCAGCGCCGCGGGGACGCCGACCACATGGTCCGCGCCGTTGCCCACGAGGAACCGACCCCGCTGGCTGTCGTCGTCGGCCCGGAGGCGGCGGAGTTCCTCGACCGTGCCGGCGAGTGGCCGCCACCGCGCACGTCGACCACGGGCTTCGGCGGCGGTGGGCTGGTCGTGCGCTTCGACGACGGGTGGGAGGCGCTCGAGTCGTTCCTCGACCGCATCGACGAGGACCGCTTCCTGCAGCTCGTCGGCGGTGCTCCGCTCGACCCCGCACACGACGAGGGCGCGCTGGACGGTCACGACCGTGGGTCGCACGCCACCTCCGGACGGAGCACGGGCGGTCAGGGTGCCGCGTGACGTGACACTCCTCTGCCGGGGACCGGTGGAGACCCGCGACGTCGCCGAGGCGCTGCTGCTGCACGACGAGTCGTGGGGCGTCCGTGCACTCGACGACGGTCCGGTGCTGCAGGTCTGCCGCGACGCGACGCACCCGGTGATCACGGTGCTCGGTGTCCGACGGGTCGACTCGATCGACGAGGTCGCGCGGATCCTGCCGGACGCCCCGACGCTGTCCGCGCCGCTGTGGTGGGTGGACACGGTGACGCCGTTCGGCCCGGAGGGCGAGCCGGGTGTGACCGCTGCGCTCGAGGCGTCGATGGAGCTCGACGCCGTCTGCATCGTCCACGGCGACTGACCGGACGCAGGGACCGGACCCCGCCCGGTGCCGGGGGGATCGGTGTCAGTCGCGCTTGCTCATGGCGGCGAGCCGCTCGTTGTACGCCTTGAGGTCCGCGTCGCCGTCGCGCTCGGCCTTGCGGTCGAGGCGCTTGGCGTCCCGCTTGTCCGTCCGCACCCAGTTGCGCACCACGAGCAGCGCGACGAACACCATCGGCAGCTCGGACGCGCCCCAGGCGATGCCACCGCCCGTGTGCTGGTCGGCGAGCAGCGCCCGGTCGTCGGTCTGGCCGAGGGCGTGGAACCAGTCGGCTGCGAAGACGGACTGCGAGGTCATCACGGCGACGCCGAAGAAGGCGTGGAAGGCCAGGGTCGCCAGCAGCGCGATGATGAGGATCGGGTACTGCGGGCGCTTCGGGCCCGGGTCGACGCCGACGAAGACCCAGAAGAACAGGTACCCGCTGAAGACGAAGTGCACGACCATCACGACGTGCCACTCGTGCGACTGCATCGCGTACTGGAACGCGGGGGTGAAGTAGAACACCACGAGCGACCCGGCGAAGATGACACCGGCGACGGCGGGCTGCGCGAGGAACTGCATCCACCGCGAGTGCGTGAAGAGCATGAGCCACTCGCGAGCGCCGCGCGACCCGTCGTTCCGCACCGGCAGGGTCCGCAGCGCCAGGAGCACCGGCCCGCCGAGCACGAGCGGCAGCGGCACGAACATCATGAGCAGCATGTGCTGGAGCATGTGCGACGAGAAGTGCACCATGCCGTAGACCGCCGGCCCGGCCGAGGTGGTCCAGATGAACAGCGCGCAGCCGAGCAGCCACGCGATGGTCCGGCCGACCGGCCACGAGTCGCCGCGCTGCTTGAGCTTCCGCACCGACAGCAGGTACCAGCCGGCACCGACGACGGCGATCGCCAGGTACACCCAGTCGATGTGCCACTGCGTCAGGTAGGTCTGCACGGTCTGCGCCGGCGGGTACGTGTACCCGAGCAGGCCGGAGCGGGTGTCCTGCCCGGTCTCCGGCGTCTGCGGGATCGGCGGCTGCGAGCGGGACACGGCGACCGAGACGCCGATCGCGACGGCCATGAAGACGACCTCGGCCAGGGCGAACCGCACGAAGAGCTTCCGGTCGAGCGGCGCACGGAGGAGACCCGGCACGAGCTTCCGGCGTTGAGCGACCCCGGCGAGCCCGAGCAGCACGAGGATGACGGCCTTGACCGTGATGAGCCAGCCGTAGGTCGTCGTGACGAGGTCGGCGGGGCCGGTCAGGCGGAGCGAGGCGTTGACGATGCCCGAGAAGGCCACCGCGGCGAAGGCCCAGCCCGCGAGCGTCGAGTAGCGGGCGACGACCCGGCCGGTGGCACCCTTCGTCCGGGTGCGGAGCAGCAGCACGGCGACGAGCCCGCCCGCCCAGACGCACACGGCGACCAGGTGCACGGCGAGCGAGTTCACCGCGTTCGCGTGCTCGAGGGCGCCCGCGGCGTGCCCGGAGAGCGCGAGGGGCAGCAGCGCGAAGAGCGCGGCGACGGTGGCGACCGCGAGCGTGGTGACCCGGGTGGCGAACGCGGCGACGAGCGTCGCGACGAGGATCGCCGCGGCGGAGACGACGAGCGACTGGCCGATCTCGACCTGGAACGCGAAGAGCAGGAAGTTGCGGGCGAAGACCGGGCTGGTGAGCGGGACGCCCAGGGTGTTGGCGCCGGTCAGCACGATGCCGACGACGGCCGCCAGGAACCACACGGCACCGGCTGCGGCACCCCACCGGGCGGCTCGGTGCTGCACGCTCGACATCGCACCGTGGTCCGCCTTCTTCGCGGGCAGCGCGAACGCGGCGACGATGAGCAGGCCGATGGCCAGCGCGGCGGTCGTGTCGTGCACCACGCGGGCGACCGGCAGGCCGTACTCGACCAGGTCACCGGCGGAGACGAGCTGCTGCGACGCGGTGAAGGCGCCGGTCACGGTCATGCCGAGCACGGCACACGCCACGGCGAGGGGGATCGCGATGACCAGGACCGTCGCGACGGTGGTGGATCGCGCGGTGGTGGGGGCGGGGTCGGGTGCCGTGTCCCCGGGCTGCGTGGCGGCTGACGTGACGGTCATGACCGTCCAATGGTAGGTCGCCCGCCTGACACCCCGGTCCCAGTCCGGGACCGTCCCGCTCCCGACTCCCGACGTTCGATGGGCCGTCAGTCGCGGTGCTCCCAGATGCCCTCGCTGCCGACCCCGACGAACCCGACCGCCTCGTTGACGTCGAGCATCGGCCGGTTCTCCTCGGCGTTGAAGGTGACGATCGACGGCCGGCCCGGGAAGTCCCGCTCGACGGTCTCGATCCCGACCACCTTGAGGAGCCATCCGAGTCGGTGCCCGCGGTGCTCGCGGAGCACGAGCGTGTCCCACTGCATCACGGCCCGAGTGGGATCGTCCGGCACCTTGAGCTGACTGAAACCGGCCAGGGTGGTGCTCTCGACGTGTTCGACGGCGACGGTCAGCATGGTGTGCGGCCCGCTCGCGAGCTGCTCCTCGGACTCCCGGACGCGGTCGGCGGTCCAGACGTCCTCGGGCTCCTGCATGTCGCCCTCCGGCGCGTCGGTGCTCATCCGGGTGTGCAGCAGCGCGAGGTCGTCGAGCCACCGCTCGGGGGTGGCGCCGGTCCACGTGTGCACTCGGTAGCCGGGACCGGCCGCCGTCGCGGCGCGGTCGTGCAGCTCCCGGACGACGGAGACGTCGGCGGGGAGCCCGAGCCGACTGATGCGGTTCACCTGCCCGAAGCGCCAGCCGCGTCCGGTCAGGAAGCGCACCGCCGCCTCGTCCTCGGGGACGGCGCCGGAGCCCGTCGGGGCCTGGCGGTACCCGGGCCCGTCGCCGGGACCGACCTGCCGCGAGACCGCGTACGTCTTCCACTGCGTGCGGCCCTCGGTCCGGGCGAGCTGCTCGAGGTGGTCGGCGAGCAGCGTGCCGAACCCCCGGCGTTGTCGGTCGGGGCGGACACCCACCGACAGCCAGCAGTTCGTCGTGCCCGGTTCGGTCTTCGAGTCGTACGAGCCCGCGGCCACGACGTCGCCGGTGCCGTCGCGCACGACGAACAGGCGGCTCGGCGATCCCGGCTCGTGGCACATCGGCAGGTACTCGGCCGGGGTCCACGCCAGCTCGGGCAGCCCGTGCACCGCGACCTCGGCGGCATCGGACACCGCGAGCCAGTCCGAGAACGCCCGCACCAGCTCCGGGTCGTCGTCCATCGTCGCCGGCACGACGAGTTCCTCGACGACGAGTTGCCCGTCGACCGTGTCGGTGTGGTCGGCCATCGTTGCCCCCTGTGGTCGGCCGGTCGGACGGCCGTCGTCCGCCGCCCGGCAGGGCAGCCTCGCAGCATACCGGTGGCCGGACCCTGCCGCTAGGGTTACTGCGTGCTGCTCTCCGACCGCGACATCACCGCCCAGCTCACCGAGGGGCGGATCGGCCTCGACCCGTACGACTCCTCGCTCGTGCAGCCGTCGAGCATCGACGTCCGCCTCGACAAGTACTTCCGGCTGTTCGACAACCACAAGTACCCGCACATCGACCCGGCAGAGGACCAGCCCGAGCTCACCCGTCTCGTCGAGACCGACCCGGACGAGGCGTTCGTGCTGCACCCGGGGGAGTTCGTCCTCGGTTCGACGTTCGAGGTCGTGACGCTGCCGGACGACATCGCCGCACGCCTCGAGGGCAAGAGCTCGCTCGGTCGCCTCGGCCTCCTGACGCACTCGACGGCGGGCTTCATCGACCCGGGCTTCTCGGGCCACGTCACGCTCGAGCTGTCGAACGTCGCGACGCTGCCGATCAAGCTCTGGCCGGGCATGAAGATCGGGCAGCTCTGCTTCTTCCAGCTCTCGAGCCCGGCGGAGAAGCCCTACGGCTCTGCCGAGTACCAGTCGCGCTACCAGGGCCAGCGTGGTCCGACCCCGTCGCGCTCGGCGCTGAACTTCCACCGCGCGGACGTCTCGCAGCGCGACTGACCGCGGACGGGGCCGATCACGCCCGCCCGGAGGCCGCCGCAGGACCGGTGATGTACTACCGCGCGGCGAAATGTCGCACTCTGTGTATCGTTGCTGCATGGCCGAAGCACCGACCCGTGCGCCGCAGCCGGTGGTGGCGTCCGAGATCATCCGCGACGCCCGACTGCGCGCCGGACTGACCCAGGTGCAGCTCGCCGCTCGCGCCGGGGTCACGCAGAGTGTGATCAGCACGTACGAGAACGGTCGGCGGGAACCGTCGCTCGCGGCACTGCAGCGGCTCGTCCGTGCTGCGGGGTTCGAGGCATCGGTCGACCTGCTCCCGGTGGATGCGCCGCCTCCCCTGGTCGATCGCATCGCGGCCGCGCGCGACGCCCTGGTCGCGGCGGTGGAGCGCAACGGCGGTGCCGCACCCCGCGTCCTGTGCACCACCGGCTCCCGGCGGCGAGCCGAGTCCGTCGGGCTGCTCGTGGACCTCGAGCCCGGTGCCGGCATCTTCACCCTCATGCGGATCCAGGACGAGGCGGAGCGGCTGCTCGGTGTCGACGTCGAGGTGCTCGACGCCCTGTGCGCCGGGTCGGACCTGCACCGTGCAGCGGTCCCGCTGTGACGGGTGCCACGGGACCGGAGGTGGACGAACGGCTCGACGCGGTCGTGCGCGCGTGCGAGGCGATCGAGCGCTACGTCGCGGACGCCGCTCCGTCGGACGTCGTGCTCGACGCGGTCCGGATGCGGTTGGTCGAGATCGGCGCGGTCGTCGCGGCCCTGCCCGGTGTCCTCACGGCGGCCGAGCCCGAGATCCCGTGGGCGCGTCTCGCGGGCGTGGGGGACCGGTTGACCGGCCGACGCCGGGTCGTGACCTCGTCGGTGCTGCTGTGGACGGCACGCGTCGACGTGCCACGGCTGCGGGAGGCGGCGGAGCGGCTGCGCGCGACGGGTGCGACCCACGTCCTTCCGGGCGATCCGGCGCACCCGGACGGCGAGCCCTCCGACCCGGACGGCTGACGGACGGGAGGCCCGTGGTGGCCGCGTCCCGTGCCTCCCGTCCGGCGCTCCGTCCGTCCCGTGAGACGGGGGCGTCTGCGCGAGACGCACCGCGGCCACCGAGACGCCCCCGGAACCGGAGGCGTCTCGCGGGCGTGGCGGCGCCTGGCGGCGACGCCGGCGTCTCGACGCCGGTGTCCCGGGACGCGGGAAGGCCCCGTCTCGCCGGAGCGAGACGGGGCCTTCCTCGTGCTGTGGTGCTGTGGTGCTGCCGCGGAGGGGATCAGCCCTTCTTGGCGAGCTCCTCGAGGGTGTCGTTGCCCTTGTAGGCCTCGACCGCGTTCTCCTTGGTGACCAGGACCGGGGTCAGCTCGACGGCCGGCACGACCTTCTTGCCGTTGTCGTTGTTCTTGTCCTCGGTGGTCTTCGGGGTCTTGCCGTCGGCCAGGTCGGAGACCAGGTCGATCGCGGCCTGCGCCTCTTCGGTGGTGTTCTTGTAGATGGTCGAGTACTGCTCGCCCTGCATGATCAGCGGGATCGAGGCGGTCTCGGAGTCCTGACCGGTGACGACCGGGTTCGGCTTACCAGCAGCCTTGGTGGCGGTCAGGATGGCGCGGGCCAGGGTGTCGTTCGGCGACAGGACGCCGTCGAGCTCGGTGTTCGTGTACGACTTCGTCAGGATGTCGGTCATGCGCGACTGGGCGTTCTGCGCGAGCCAGCCCTGGGTGTTCGTCTTCGAGAACGAGGTCTGACCCGAGACGACCTTGAGGGTGCCGTCGTCGATCTTCGGCTGGAGCACGTCCATGGCGCCGTTGAAGAAGACCTTCGCGTTGGCGTCGTCGGGCGAGCCGGAGAAGAGCTCGATGTTGTACGGGCCGCTCGACTTCTTGGCCTTCATGCCGTCGAGCAGGGCCTGGCCCTGCAGCTGGCCGACCTTGAAGTTGTTGAACGCGACGTAGTAGTCGACGTCGTCGGTGTTCAGGATGTTGCGGTCCCAGGCGATGACGACGGCGCCGGACTTCTTGGCGGCGGCGACCTGCGTGCCGAGCTGCGAACCGTCGGCGGCACCGATGATGATCGCCTTCGCGCCCTTGGTGACCATCGACTGGATCTGGCCCTGCTGGTCCGGGACCGGGTTGCCGGCGTTGGCGTACTGGATGTCGGCCTTGAAGCCGGCGTCCTCGATCGACTTCTCGAACGCGGCACCCGCGAGGACCCAGTTCTGCGAGGTCTTGGCGGGGAGCGCGACGCCGATCAGGTCGCCCTTCTTGATCTGGACGTTCGAGGCGCCGCCCGACGAGTCCGAGCCGGCGTCCGAGTTGCCGCGGGCCGAGCAGCCGCTGAGGGCCAGACCCGCGACGAGTGCCAGGCCGATGCCGGCGATGAGCTTCTTGCGCATGAGATTGCTTTCTCTTCGTTGAGGAGTGGTGCTGTGTGGTGCGGGGATCGTGCGGGCGGCCACCGGAGCGGCCGCCCGCCACGTGTTACTGGACGTTGACCTTCTCGGGCTGGTCCTCGATGGTCCGCGGCTGCTGCGCGGCCACCGTGTTCTGTTCGGTGTCCTTGCGTTGGAACTGCTTCAACATCCCGCCGATCAGGGACGGACGACCCTGCGACTTCGAGTAGACGTCGAAGGCGACGGCGACGAGCAGGACGAGACCGCGGATGATCTGGACGCGGTTGGACTCGAGGCCCACCAGCGACAGACCGTTGGACAGCAGGGCCATGACGAGACCACCGATGATCGATCCGGAGATCGTGCCGATGCCACCGGCGACCGCTGCACCACCGACGAACACGGCGGCGATCGCGTCGAGCTCCCAGCCGGTGCCGTCCGCGGGGCCCGAGGCACCCGAGTAGCCGACGAAGACCATCCCGGCGACGGCGGCCAGGACGGACATGTTCATCATGACGAAGAAGTTGACCTTGCGGGCGCTGACGCCGGACAGGACGGCGGCGTTCGCGTTGCCACCGACCGCGTAGACCTGGCGGCCGAAGATCGTGTTCTTGGTCAGGAAGCCGTAGACGATGGTCAGGACACCGAGGATGATCGCGACGATCGGGATCGACGTGCCGGCGGGGCCGGCGGCGAACAGGTAGGTCGCGACGAGGGTGACGGCGACGAGGATGCCCGTGCGGACGATCGAGACCCAGAGCGGGACGAGCTCGGCGTGCATCTTCTTGCGACGCTGACGGCCGCGGAACTCGAGGAAGACGAGCACGAGGCAGGTGACGATGCCGAGGATGAGCGTGCCGTTCGAGAACCCGAAGTCCGGGCCGAAGTCGGGCAGGAAGCCCGAGCCGATCTTCGCGTAGTCGTCCGGCACCGGCTGCGACGTCGAGTTGCCGATGATCTGGTTCGCACCGCGGAAGATGAGCTGGCCGGCCAGGGTCACGATGAAGGCCGGGACCTTCACGAACGCCACCCAGAAGCCCTGCCAGGCACCGACGGCTGCACCCACGGCGAGGCCGAGGATGATCGCGGCCCACGCCGGGAAGTTCCACTGCGCCATCGACTGGGCGACGATGATGCCGGTGAACGCCGCGACGGACCCGACCGACAGGTCGATGTGTCCCGCGATGATCACCATGACCATCCCCAGCGCCAGGATGAGGATGTAGGAGTACTGCAGGAACACGTTGATGATGTTCGTCGGCTCGAGGATGAGCCCGTTCGTCAGGATCGAGAACAGGATCAGGATCGCGATGAGCGCGATGATCATGCCGTACTGGCCGATGCTGTTGCCCTTGCCGAACAGCAGTTTCAGGTTCTTCATGAGATCAGTGCGCCCTTCCGCGCGGAGGTCATGCTGCGCATGAGGGTCTCGGGGTCGGCCTGGTCCGCGGGGACGTCGGCGGTGATCTGGCCCTCGAAGATCGTGTAGATCCGGTCGGAGAGGCCGAGGAGTTCGGGGAGCTCGGAGGAGATGAGGATGATGCCCTTCCCCTGTGCCGCGAGCTGCTGGATGATGCCGTAGATCTCGAACTTCGCGCCGACGTCGATGCCGCGGGTGGGCTCGTCGAGGATCAGCAGGTCCGGGTCGGTGAACATCCACTTGGACAGGACGACCTTCTGCTGGTTCCCGCCTGACAGCTTGCCGACGTTCTCCTCGACGGTCGGCACCTTGGTGCGGAGCATCTTGCGGTAGCGCTCGGCGACGTCGTACTCCTCGAGGGAGTCGACGACACCGGCCTTCGAGATCTTCGGCAGGTCGGCGGCGACCGTGGAGCGCTTCACCGTGTCGAGCAGGTTCAGACCGAGGGCCTTGCGGTCCTCGGAGACGTAGCCGAGGCCGTTCTGGATCGCCTGCTGGACGTTCGCGATCTTGATCTCGCGGCCGTCCTTGATGATCTGGCCGTCGATGAAGTTGCCGTACGAGCGGCCGAAGATGCTCATCGCGAGCTCGGTGCGGCCGGCGCCCATCAGGCCCGCGAAGCCGACGATCTCGCCGCGGCGGACGTGGAAGTTCGAGCCCTTCGCGACCAGGCGCGAGGCGTCCTGCGGGTGCTGGACGGTCCAGTTCTTGACCTCGAAGAAGACCTCGCCGATCTTCGGCGTGCGGTCCGGGAAGCGGCTCTCGAGCGAGCGGCCGACCATCCCGCGGATGATGCGGTCCTCGTTGACGCCGTCGCCCTTCACGTTGAGCGTCTCGATCGCCTTGCCGTCACGGATGATCGTGATCTCGTCGGCGATCTGCTCGATCTCGTTGAGCTTGTGGCTGATGATGATGCTCGCGATGCCCTTGGACTTCAGCCCGACGATGAGGTCGAGCAGGTGCTGCGAGTCGTTCTCGTTCAGGGCCGCGGTCGGCTCGTCGAGGATGAGGAGCTTGACGTCCTTGTGCAGGGCCTTCGCGATCTCGACGAGCTGCTGCTTGCCGACACCGAGGTTCTTGATCTGCGTGTCCGGGTCCTCGTCGAGGCCGACGCGGGCGAGCAGGTCCTGGGCGCGGAGCTGGGCGCTGGTCCAGTCGATGACACCGAAGCGACCGGGCTCGTTGCCGAGGAACAGGTTCTCGGTGATCGACAGCTCGGGGATGAGCGCGAGCTCCTGGTGGATGATGACGATGCCGGCCTGCTCGGACTGCTTGATGTCCTTGAAGCGGACCTCGTCGCCCTCGTAGACGATCTCGCCGCTGTAGGTGCCGTACGGGTAGACGCCCGAGAGCACCTTCATGAGGGTGGACTTGCCGGCGCCGTTCTCGCCGCAGATCGCGTGGATCTCGCCGGCGCGGACGCTGAGCGACACGTCCGAGAGCGCCTTGACACCAGGGAACTCCTTGGTGATCGACCGCATCTCGAGGATGGTCTCGGCGCTGGTGACGGACCTGGTGGCCAGGTCCGGTCCCTGTGGGGTTGACGCCACGGTGCATCTCCTTCTGCCGCTGCGGTGCGGCAGTCCTTCGGGTGGTGAGGTGCGGCATCGGGGGCGCAGGAGTGCCTGCGTGGACCTCGTTGTCGCGTCCGGTGTCCTGCTCGGTGTGACGGTCATGTGACCGTTCACATCGGCGGAACGGAGGTAATTTACGCACAGCCCCGTCGCGGCTGTCAATTCGGTTCGGTCGCGTTTTCGTAACGGCCCGCGTGATCCGGCGGAATCCGCGTCCTGACGCCCCCCGAGGTGGGGTGGTCGGGCGTCACGCAGGGCGGACGGGAGACGCGGGGCGGGGCCGCCACGGGCCTCCAGGCCGACGCGTGGTCGCGTCAGCGGCGCCGGGGTGCGCCCGTCGATCCGCGCACCACGAGCTGCGGCACGAGGTCGACCGGGCGGAGCGTGTGCCCCTCGGACGGCAGGAGCAGTTCGACGCAGCGCCGACCGAGCTCGGGGAAGTCGACCTCCACCGTGGTCAGCGGCGGCCAGAGGTGCTTCGCCTCGGGGATGTCGTCGTAGCCGACCACGGACAGGTCGCCCGGGACGTCCAGCCCGTACGACCGCGCCGCGTGCATGACCCCGAGCGCCATCGCGTCGTTCGAGCAGAAGATCGCCGTGCAGTCCCGGTACCGCAGGAGCTCGCGGCCCGCGTGGTAGCCGAAGTCCGCGGTCCAGTCGCCCAGGATCGGCGGCACGACGGGCATGTCCCGGTCGGACATCTCGCGCAGGAACCCCTGCATGCGGGCCTCGGCCTCGATCCAGTCCTGCGGCCCGGCGATGTGCCGGACGTACTCGTGGCCGAGGTCGAGCAGGTGCGCGGTCGCCAGCCGGGCGCCCTCCATCTGGTCGATGAAGAGCGTCGAGCGCTCGTCCCCGCCGCTCGTGCGGAGCGCCACGTAGGGCGTCCGCATCCCGAGCTCCTCGATGAGGTCGAACACGCGCTGCTGCGGCGCGATGACGATGATCCCCTCGACGTCCTGGTCGAGCAGGTGCCCGAGGCCGTCCCGGACCGCCTCGTCGGTGGCCGCCGCGATGTTCGCGGTCGTCACCGAGTAGCCGCGCGTGACGGCGGCGTCCTCGATCGCCTGCATCGTCGCGGCCGGTCCGTAGTGGGAGCGCTGCGCGGTGAGCACGCCGATGGTGTGCGTCCGACTGGTGACCAGGGCGCGCGCGGCGCGGTTCGGCCGGTACTGCAGCTGCTCCATCGCGGCGAGCACGCGGTCCTTGGTCTCGGCGCGGATGGCGTCCGAGTTGTTGAGCACGCGCGACACCGTCTGGTGCGAGACGCCGGCGACCCGCGCGACGTCACGGATGCTGGGCGAGCGCGGTTGCTGTGTCCGCGGTGACGCCATCGTTGCTCTCTCCTGCTCGGGGCCGTGGCACCTCGATGTGCACGTTCACATTCCGAGCCAGATCATTATGCACGTCCCCGCGCTGCACGCCAGCCGTACCCGCGTCAGAGCCAGTTGCGCTTCCGGAACACCAGCCACAGGATCCCCGCCAGGGCGAGCATCGCCACGATCGCGACCGGGTAGCCGTACCGCCAGTGCAGCTCCGGCATGTGGTCGAAGTTCATGCCGTAGACGCCGGCGATGAGCCCCGGGGCGAAGAGGATGGCCGCCCAGGACGAGATCTTCTTGACCTCCTCGCCCTGGCGGTGCGCGGCCCGGGCGAGCTGCCGGCTCTCCTCGCCCTGCGCCAGGGAGGCGCTCGTCATCCGCCGCATCGCCTCGTTCTGCTCCTGCGTCACGAGGGTCGAGTGCAGCGTGAGGGCGTTCTCGAGCAGCGCCCGGAACGAGTCCACCCGCTCCGTCACGCGGAGGGCGTGGTCGAGCACGTTGCGCAGGCGGTGCTGCACCTCGTCGTCGACGCCGTACTTGTCGGCGCCCCGGAGCAGTCCGCGCACCATCGCCGGCACCGGGGCCGTGGCGCGCTGGAACCCGAGCACCTCGCTGAGCAGCTGGTAGATGCGCTTCGAGACGCCGGGGTCGACCTGGCCCGCGAACAGCTGGTCCTCGATGGCGTCGACCTGGTCCTGGATGACCCCGACGACCGGTGCGTAGCCGTCGACGATCTCGTCGAGCACGGCGGCGGTGACGGCTTCGGACCCCGTGGCGAGGAACTCCGGGTCGGCCTCGACCCGGCAGCGGACGGCGGCGAGGTCGGGCTCCTCGGCGTGCCGCACGGTCACCACGAACCGCCGACCGACGAAGAGGTGCACCTCGCCGAACTCGACCTCGTTCGTGTCGGCGCGGTGCCAGGCGGGTCGGAGCACCAGGAAGAGCGTGTCGCCGTACCGCTCGAGCTTGGCGCGCTGGTGTCCCTTGCGGGCGTCCTCGACGGCGTTCTCGTGCAGGTCGAACTCGGCGGCGACGGCCTCGAGCTCGGCGTCGTCGGGGCGCAGCAGGCCGATCCAGGCGAGCGTGCCGTCCGCGGCCGTCGCCGTGGTGGTGACCGGGTCGGTCTCCGTGGCCCGGGACAGGGTCGCGGGACCGCCGATGCGACGTCCTGCGACGTAGACGGCGTCGTCGATGCGTGCCATGTCGTGCTCCTCGTGCTCGGGAGCAGGCAGGCGCGATGCTCCGCGACGGAGCAGGGCGAGCACGGGCACCGGTCGAGCCGGTGCGGAGCGTGCGTCAGCGAACGGGCACGGTGACGACCGGGGCGGTCGTCCGGCCCGATCGAGGATGGTCACCCGACATCGCGCCTCACCTGCCCTTCTCGTCGTCCGCGGTCGCCAGGGCGCGACCAGCGGGCCACGTTACCCGGAGGGTGGACGTGCGTCGAGTGAGCGATCGCTCAGCGGGTGACGCGCAGTCCCTGCTGCTCGAGCTCCGTGAGCTGCCACCCGAGCCAGGGGCTCCAGGCGAACGGTGCCGCGGCGACCGACGCCCGCAGTTCGTCCTCGGAGAGCCAGGCGTACTCGGCGACCTCGTCGTCCGCGGGGGCCGGGACGTCGTCGGTCACCGCGCGGAACACCGGGCAGACCTCGTTCTCGACGATGCCCGAGGCGTCGACCGCGCGGTACCGGAAGTCGGGCAGCACGAGCTCGACGTCGCGCACGGTGATGCCGAGTTCGCGGGAGGCGCGGCGGGCGACGGCGTCCTCGAACGCCTCGTCCGGTCCGGGGTGCCCGCAGAACGTGTTCGTCCACACCCCCGGCCAGGTCTTCTTCGACAGGGCGCGACGGGTCACGAGGACCTTGCCCTCGGCGTTCCGCACGTGGCACGAGAAGGCGAGGTGGAGCGGGGTGTCCTCGGTGTGCACCGCGAACTTCTCGGCGGTGCCGATGGGAGTGCGGTCTTCGGCGAGCAGGACGACGGATTCCGGGAAAGTGTTCATCTGCCCCGATAGGTTAGGCCAATGAGCGAGGAAGCGGCCACCGTGGCGCAGATCGACCTCGCACTGGTCGACGACTGCATCGAACGCTTCTTCGCGGTGTCGTCGGCCCGTGCGCGTCGGTTCGGCAGACCGTCCGAGGAACTCTGGCGGGTGCTCCGTCGAGCGAGCATGGGCGGCAAGCGCTTCCGCCCCCGCATGGTCCTCACCGCGTACGCCGGGCTCGGCGGCACGGATGCCCACGCCGCCGCGAACGTCGCCGCCGCGTACGAGCTGCTGCACACCGCGCTCGTCGTGCACGACGACGTCATCGACCGCGACTGGTCGCGCCGCGGGGAGCCGAACGTCGCCGGGTCCTTCCGCGACACCGGCACCACCGGTGGTCTCGCGCTGCCCACCGCCGAGCACCGGGGGGTGAGCGCCGCCGTCATCGCGGGGGACCTCGCCCTCGTCGCCGCCGCACGCTTCGTCGAGGCGTCCGGTGTCGTCGACGACCGTCGTGCCCGGCTGCTCGAGATCCTCGACGACGCGGTCTTCGCGAGTGCGGCGGGCGAGATGACCGACGTCGACCTCGCGCTGGGCGTCATGCCCTCCGTCGACGAGGTCCTGGCCATGGAGCGGGCGAAGACGAGCGTCTACTCGTTCGAGGCGCCGCTGCAGTCCGGTGCCGTGCTCGCCGGCGCGGACGAGTCCGTCGTGGCCGCCCTCGGTGCCTTCGGTCGCGAGATCGGCATCGCCTACCAGATCGTCGACGACCTGCTCGGGGTCTACGGCGACGAGACCGTGACCGGCAAGTCCGTGCTCGGCGACCTGCGCGAGGGCAAGCGCACCATGCTCATCGCCTACGCCGCGACCACCGACTGCTGGGACGACATCGCGCCCTACCTCGGTGACCCCGACCTCGGCGAGGAACGCGCGGCCGAGCTCCGTGCGACCCTGGAGACCTGCGGCGCGAAGGCGGCGGCCGAGTCCCGGATCGCCGAGCACGCCGCCCTCGCCCGAGCCGAGCTCGCGGCCCTGCCCTACGAGCTCGCCGAACGACTGGAGCACCTGGTGTCCGAACTGCTGGAGCGCGTGCGGTGACCCAGACCGCACCACCGCGTCTGCCCCTGTACGACGCGACGGCCGAGGCTGCCTCCGGGGTCGTCATCGAGCGCTACTCGACCTCGTTCGGCCTGGCGAGCCGGCTCCTCACCCGGGACACCCGCGAGCACATCCGCAACGTGTACGCCCTGGTCCGCGTGGCCGACGAGGTCGTCGACGGTCCCGCGACCGAGGCCGGACTCGACCACGACCTGGCGCGCACCGTGCTCGACGAGCTCGAGGCCGACACCGAGCGTGCGATGGCACTGGGCTTCTCGGTGAACCCGGTCGTGCACGCCTTCGCCCGCACCGCCCGCACGACGGGCTTCGGGCCGGAGCTCACGAAGCCGTTCTTCGCGTCGATGCGCATGGACCTCGATCGGACCGAGCACGACCAGGAGTCGTTCGACCGGTACGTGTACGGCTCCGCCGAGGTCGTCGGGCTGATGTGCCTCCGCGCGTTCGTGTACCGGGCCGGTCGGCCGACCTTCGACGACGTCGTGCTCGTCGACGGTGCCCGCGCGCTCGGGGCGGCCTTCCAGAAGGTGAACTTCCTGCGCGACCTGCACGCCGACTTCGAGGTGCTCGGCCGCTCGTACTTCCCGGGGGTCGACGTCCGCACGTTCGACGAGGCCACCAAGGACCGCCTGGTCGCCGACGTGCAGGCCGACCTCGACCGTGCCGCGCTGACGGTGCCACTGCTCCCCGTCGACGCGCGCAAGGCCGTCGGCCTCGCGCACGCGCTGTTCCAGGAGCTCAACGACCGGATCGCCGCCTGCCCGGCGGACCGCCTGGTGACGACGCGGGTGCGCGTGCCGAACCCGGTGAAGGCGCAGCTCGCCGCGCGCGTGCTCGCCGGCCGCGCCCCGCTGTCGTCCCGCGCAGCCCACCACCGGTCTGGAGGCCGTGCATGACCCCGTCCCGTGCCTCCCGTCCGTCCACCCCCGCGTCGCGGCGCGCGGTGCCGGCCCGACGTGCGGTGATCGTCGGCGGCGGCATCAGCGGACTCGCGTCCGCCGCGCTGCTCGCCCGCGACGGCTACGCCGTCACCGTGCTCGAGCAGCGCGACCAGCTCGGCGGCCGCGCCGGGTCGTGGGAGCGGGACGGCTTCCGGTTCGACACCGGGCCGTCCTGGTACCTCATGCCCGAGGTGTTCGACCACTTCTTCCGGCTGCTCGGCACCACCGCCGACGCCGAGATGGACCTCGTCCGGCTCGACCCGGGCTACCGCGTCTACAGCGAGGGCGACGACGAACCGATCGACCTGCGTGCGGACCGCGAGGCGAACATCGCGCTCTTCGAGTCGATCGAGCCCGGTGCCGGTGCGCGGCTGCGGAAGTACCTCGACTCCGCCGAGGACACCTACGCGATGGCCGTCCGTCGCTTCCTCTACACGACCTTCCAGGACCTGACGAAGCTCGCCGCCCCGGACGTGCTCCGTCGTCTGCCGAAGCTCGCCCGGCTCCTGCTGCAGCCGCTGTCGTCGTTCGCGTCGAGGGCCGTGCGGGACCGCCGGCTCTGGCAGGTCCTCGGCTACCCGGCGGTGTTCCTCGGCACCAGCCCGTACGCCGCGCCGAGCATGTACCACCTGATGAGCCACCTCGACCTGGCCGACGGGGTGCTCTACCCGAAGGGCGGCATCACCGAGGTCATCGCCGCGGTCGAGCGCGTCGCCCGTCGCGAGGGTGCCGAGATCACCACGGGTGCGACCGTCGAGCGGATCGTCGTCGAGGACGGGCACGTGACGGGCGTCGTGCACCTCGATGCCTCCGGTGCGGAGCACGCCGTGCCCGCCGACCTCGTGGTGAGCGCCGCCGACCTGCACCACACCGAGCTGCACCTGCTCGACGCGGAGCACCGGACGTACCCGGAGCCGCACTGGCGGAAGCGCGACCCGGGGCCGAGCGCCGTCCTCGTCTACCTCGGCGTCGACGGTCCCGTGCCCGGGCTGCTGCACCACACGCTGGTCTTCACCGCCGACTGGGAGGCCAACTTCGGCGCGATCTTCGGCAAGGACCGACACGTGCCGGACCCGGCGTCGATCTACGTCTGCGCGCCCTCGCTCACCGACGACACCGTCGCGCCCGAGGGCTCGAGCAACCTGTTCGTCCTGGTGCCGCTGCCCGCCGACCTGTCCATCGGGAAGGGCGGCATCGACGGTGCCGGCGACGCCGAGGTCGAGCGCATCGCCGACCGCGCGATCGACGTCATCGCGGAGCGCGCCGGCGTGCCCGACCTGCGCGACCGCATCCGCGTGCGTCGCACGATCGGCCCGCAGGACTTCGCCGACGACTACAACGCGTGGAGCGGCTCGATGCTCGGGCCGGCGCACACGCTGGCGCAGAGCGCGTTCTTCCGCGAGGCGAACGTCTCCCGCAAGGTGGACGGCCTCTACTACGCGGGCGCCTCGACCACCCCGGGCATCGGCCTGCCGATGTGCCTGATCAGCGCCGAGGTGCTGCTCAAGCGCATCCACGGCGACACGTCGACCGAACCGCTGCCGACGCCGCTGCCGGCACCGTCGTCGGGGCCCGCCGGGTCGTCGACGGCCGGGTCCGCCCGGACCGCGGGCTGATGCCGGGGGCGTACCTCGCCGGACTCGTGGTGTCGATCGCCGGCATCGCGGTGCTCGACGCCCGGTACCGGCTGTTCTTCTGGCGCAGCCCCCTGCGTGCCGCCGCGGTGATGGTGATCGGGCTCGTGTTCTTCCTCGTGTGGGACGTCGCGGGCGTGCACCTCGGCATCTTCTTCATCGGGCAGGGCGACCTGCTGACCGGGGTGCTGCTCGCGCCCGAGGTCCCGCTCGAGGAGGTCTTCTTCCTCGTGCTGCTCTGCTGGACGACGATGGACCTGTTCGGTGCCCTTCGTCCGGTCGTGGCCCGGCGGCTCGACCGTGCCGGGCCCCGGGTCGGGCCCGACGAGGAGCGACGCTCGTGACCGGCACGGCGACGTACGCCCTGCTCGCGGTGCCGTTCCTGGCCTTCGCGGCCCTCGTCGCCGTGGCGGCCGGAGTCGTGTCGGCCCGTCGCCGCGGAGCCGGTCGCGGGCAGGCCGGTCGTGGCCGGGCCGGTCGCGGGCGGGCCGGTCGCCGGTGGGTCGGTGTGGGCGGTGTCGTCAGCGCCGTGGCGGCCGGCGTCGTCCTGCTCCTGATGACCGGCGTCTTCAACAACGTGATCGTGGGGCTCGGCATCGTCGCGTACGACGACGCGCTGGTCTCCGGGGCACGGGTCGGGCTGTTCCCGGTCGAGGACCTCGCGTACTCGATCGGTGCCGCCCTGCTGCTGCCGAGCTGCTGGGTCCTGCTCGAGCGGCCGCGGGCCCGGTCGTCCGCGCACCCCACCGTCCGCGGGGCGGGACGCGGGACCGGTACGGTCGGAACGCCGACCCAGCCACCCCGTCGACCGGAGGAGACCCCGTGACCGTGAGCAGTGCCTCCAGACCGTCGACCGCGCGCGCCCTGTTCGTGTCGTCGCGACCGATCAGCTGGGTGAACACCGCCTACCCCTTCGGCGCCGCGTACCTGCTCGGCAGCGGGGTCGGCGTCGACGGTGGCGGCGGCTTCTCGCTCGTCGCGTTCCTCGTCGGGGTCGTGTACTTCCTCGTGCCGTACAACCTGGCGATGTACGGCATCAACGACGTCTTCGACTACGAGTCCGACCTGCGGAACCCCCGGAAGGGCGGGGTCGAGGGCGCGCTGCTGGACAAGAGCGTCCACCGCACCACGCTGTGGGCGGTCGTCGTCACGAACGTCCCGTTCCTCGTCGCACTCGTGGTGCTCGGCGCGCTGAGCGGCAACGGGCCGTGGTCGTGGCTCGTGCTCGCGATCAGCGTCTTCGCGGTGATCGCGTACTCGGCACCGGGGCTGCGCTTCAAGGAGAAGCCGTTCCTCGACTCGCTGACGTCGTCGACGCACTTCGTCTCACCGGCGGTCTACGGGCTGGCGCTCGCCGGCCCGCACTGGACCGGGGCACTCGTCGCCGTCTGCGTCGCGTTCTTCCTGTGGGGCGTGGCCTCGCACGCGTTCGGCGCCGTGCAGGACGTGCTGGCCGACCGGGCCGGCGGCATCGGCTCCGTCGCGACGGTGATCGGCGCCCGGGCGACGGTCCGGCTGGCGTTCGTGGCGTACCTCGTGGCCGGCGTCGCGCTGCTGTTCTCGGACTTCCCGGGGCCGATCGCGGCGATCGTCGTCGTGCCGTACGCGCTCAACGTGCTGCCGTGGTGGAACATCACCGACGCCGGGGCCGAGGCGGCGAACGCGGGGTGGAAGCGGTTCCTCTGGATCAACTACCTGGCGGGCTTCATCGTCACGATGGCCCTCATCGGCTACGCCTGGACGCACTGACGCAGGCTGCTGCACGGGCGGTGGGTGCGGCTGCACGACACTCGTCGTCGGCCTGACAGACTGGACGCACGCGCCGCGGGAGTCGTGGCGCGCCGGTCACGAAGGAGTGCACGCATGACGGTCCGCATCATCCACGTCGGTCTCGGAGGGTGGGGCGGCAACTGGGCCCGCACCGCCATCCCGCAGGTCACCGAAGTGGAGGTGGTCGGGCTCGTCGACCCGGTCCCCGCGACGCTGGACGCCGTGCGCGAGGACCTCGACCTGCCGGCATCCGCCGCCTTCGCCTCGCTCACCGAGGCGCTCGCCGGGGTCGAGGCCGACGCCGTCGTCATCACCGCACCGGCCGTCACGCACGTGCCGCTCGCGCTCGAGGCCCTCGAGGCCGGCAAGCACGTCCTGGTCGAGAAGCCGTTCGCGAACTCCACCGACGAGGCGCTCACGGCGGTCCGTCGGGCCGAGGAGCTCGGGCTCGTGCTGCAGGTCAGCCAGAACTACCGCTGGTACCCGGCGCCCCGGGCAGTCAAGGAGCTGCTCGCGGCGAAGGAGCTCGGCGAGCTGTCCGCGATCAGCATCGACTTCCGGCAGTGGGACAACGACCAGCCCGTCGAGACCTACCCGCACTACCGGTTCCCGCACCCGATGATCAACGACATGGCGATCCACCACTTCGACCTGCTCCGGATGATCACCGGGCTCGAGGCCGTCCGCGTGTACGCCCGCGCGTCGTACCCGAGCCACAGCAAGTACCAGGACGAGGCCGTCACGTCGATGATCATCGAGCTCGAGGACGGTCTCGTCGTGAGCTACCGCGGCAGCTGGCTCTCGCGTGCTCCGCGGACCGCGTGGGCGGGGGAGTGGAGCATCCAGGGCGAGGACGGCGAGATCTGGTTCACGAGCCGCGACGGATCGCCGAGCGAGATCGCCGGGGACCGCGTGACGCTGCGGGCCGACCAGGACGCCGAGGCCGAGGCCGTCGACCTCCCGACGCTCGAGCACACCGACCGGCAGGGCGGGCTGCAGGCCTTCGCCCGGTCCGTCGAGGGCGGCCCGGCTCCCGAGACGAGCGGCCGGGACAACCTGCGGAGCCTGGCGCTGATGGAGGCCGCTGGTCGCTCGGCAGCCTCCGGCCGCCCCGAGGACGTGGTCCTGCCCGAGTAGGGCGCTCGCGTTCCGGATGCCTCCGGGCGTACTTGGTGGTTCCGGGCGTACCTGGTGGATCCGGGCATACCTGGTCGATCCGTTCGACCAGGTACGCCCGTTCTCACCAGCCACCGCACCCGTTCTGGGAAGGAACGGGCGCGCGGGGACGCGCGTCACGACGGACGGGAGGCGCGTGGCGCGGCCGCCACGCGCCTCCCGTCCGACGTCCACCCGGCACCACTGCCGCGGAACTCGCGCTGCGCGACGGTCCTCGTGCGCGTGCACGCGAGGGCCGTCGCCAGGCCCGAGTATCGGGCCCGGCAGCGCTACGCGGCGCCGGCTGCCCTCCTGGCCTGCGCGACCGCGGCGCGCACGCCCCGCGAGAACGCGGGGCCGTGCCCGGGCAGCACGTGCCGGGCCTCGGTGTCCTCGAGTCGACCGAGCGACGCGACGGCCTCGTCGACGTCCGCCGTCGCGGCCGGCGCGACCACCCGCGGCCCGATCCCACCGGTGTAGGGGTCGAAGGTGACCAGGGCGTCGCCCACGATCAGCGCGTCGCGGTCGGCGAAGTGCAGCGCGACGTGCCCGTCCGTGTGCCCGGGCGTCTCGATGATCCACGGGTTGCCGGGGACGTCGGCGCGGGACACCAGCGGCTGCGTCTCCGCGATCCCGTCCACCGTCGCCGCACCGGCGAGCAGCATCCGACCGAGCGGTGCGAGTCCTCCGGGGTGCACCGCGACGAAGCCGAAGCGGTTCGTCTGCGGCCGGTACGAGTACGGGTGAGCCGCCAGGTCGCGGTCGCCCGGGTGCACGAAGACGGGCGTGCCCCACTCGCGGTGCATCCTGGCGGCGGTGCCGACGTTGTCGAAGTGCCCGTGCGTGAGGAGCAGCGCCTCGACCCGAGCGGGCGTGTACCCGAGGTCGTGGACGGCGAGCAGCAGGTGCGGCCACGCGGCGGGCAGCCCCGCGTCGACGACGAGCAGGCGGTCGCCCGTCTCGACGAGGTACGTGTTGGTGTGTGCGATCTCGAGGCGGTGGATCCCCTCGGCGACGTCCCGGAAGAGCATGGGCTGCACCGTAGACCGCGGTCGCTCGGTGCCATGCCGGGGACCGCCTGGTAGGCACGAAGCATGGCCAAGGACAGCATCCCCGAGCTGGAGCTCGCGAACGTGCGGACCCGCGAACGCCTGACGGACAGCGTGAGCGAGATCCGGCGGCGCTCCGACGTGCCCGCGCGCACCCGGCTGGCGCTCGCGAAGGCCCGGCAGCGCTGGCACCGCGACCCGACGCCGCTCATCGCGATGGGCGTCACCGCGGCGACCGGCATCGCGGCGATCGTCCTCGGCACCCGCATCGGGCGGACCGACGCCGGGCACCTCGACCGTCCGGCGGCGTCGACCGCGTTCACCGCGCTCCTGCCCTTCGGCGTGCGCGGCGAGCTCGACGCCGACCAGGCGCGCGGCGGCCGGAAGGGGCGGAAGGCCCGGCGCAAGGCGGCCGAGGAGTCGCTCGAACGCGACCCGGTGCACAAGAACCGCGTGAAGCAGCGGGCCGGCATCGCCGCGGTCCAGCGCCGCGCGACGAAGAACCGGAAGCAGGCTGCGGCGCGGTCGAAGGCGGCGGCGAAGGCCCTCGCGAAGGCGAAGGGCTAGACCATGGCGCACAAGGACGAGACCCTCCAGCAGGAGATGCAGCACAAGCCGGCACCGGACGACCCCCGGAAGCCGGACAGCCCGACGGACCTCACGAAGCCGTCGTTCACGTACACGCTGAAGAAGACGCTCCGCGAGTTCACCAGCGACCAGTGCACCGACCTGGCCGCGAGCCTGACCTACTACACGGTGCTCGCGCTCTTCCCCGGTCTGCTGGCGATCGTGTCGATCCTCGGCCTGGTCTCGAACCCGCGGGACACGATCGACACCCTGCTCGACGTCGTCACGAACGTCGGTGGCGGGCAGGTCGCCGAGCTCCTCCGCGACCCGGTCGAGGGCCTCGTGCGTTCGCCTGCGGCGCCGATCACGTTCATCGTCGGTGTGCTCGGCGCCCTGTGGTCCGCGTCGGGCTTCGTCGGTGCCTTCGGCCGTGCGATGAACCGCATCTACAACGTCCGCGAGGGCCGACCGATCTGGAAGCTCCGACCGACCATGCTCGGCGTCACGGTGTTCACCGTCGTGCTGCTCGTGCTGGGGCTCCTCGTGCTCGTCTCCGGACCGCTGGCCCGGGCGTTCGGCGACGTCATCGGCCTCGGCGACGCCGCAGCGCTCGTGGTCTCGATCGTGCAGTGGCCGATCCTGCTCGCGATCATGATCGTCGTCGTCGCGGTGCTGTACTACTGGGCGCCGAACATCCGCCAGTCCAAGTTCAAGTGGGTGAGCGGCGGCGCGCTGGTCGGCATCACGATCTGGATCATCGCGAGCGTCGGCTTCGGCTTCTACGTCGGCAACTTCTCGAACTACAACGCGACGTACGGCTCCCTCGGTGGTGTCATCGTCTTCCTGCTCTGGATCTGGATCACGAACAACGCGCTGCTCTTCGGTGCGGAGTTCGACGCGGAGCTCGAGCGCGGCCGCCAGCTGCAGGCCGGCATCCGGGCCGAGGAGGACATCCAGCTCCCCGAGCGCGACACCCGCCAGATCGAGAAGCAGGACGAGCAGCACGCCAAGGACGTGCTCGAGGGCATCAGGATCCGCGAGAGCGCCGGGCGCTCGAAGGACTGACCGGCTCCTGCACAGCGGCTGCGGCCGGCACCGCCCTCCACAGCCGGGAGGCGCGGTGCCGGTCCGCCACGCCCGCTCCGTAGGGTGGGACGCATGACCGACACCGCTCCCGCCTCCGCTGACCGTCCGACCGCACTCGTCACCGGGGCGACCCGCGGCATCGGCCGCGCGATCGCGCTGGAGCTCGGCCGCACCCACCACGTCCTGGTGGGCGGCCGCTCCGCCGACGCGGTCGCCGCGCTCGTGGCCGAGCTGCCGAGTGCGTCACCGTTCGTCGGCGACCTCGGCGCGGGCGACGTGCCGGACCTGCCGGCGTCGCTCGACGTCCTGGTGCACAGCGCCGGGGTCGAGCAGGGCACCCGCATCGCGGACACCTCGCGCGACGTGTGGGAGCAGGTGTTCGCCACCAACGTCTTCGCGGTCGCCGAACTGACCCGGCTGGCGCTCCCCACGCTCCGGGCCGCGCGGGGCATCGTCGTGCCGATCAACAGCGGCTCGGGGTTCACCGCAGGTCCCGGCGGCGGTGTGTACGCGGCGTCGAAGTTCGCGCTCCGGGCCTTCGCGGACGCGCTGCGCGAGGAGGAGCGGGCGAACGGCGTGCGGGTGTCGAGCGTGCACCCGGGCCGCACCGACTCCGACATGCAGCGCGCCCTGACCGAGAAGCTCGGCGAGGACTACGACACCGCGTACTACCTGGCGCCCGAGGACGTCGCCGCGGCCGTCCGGACCGTCGTCGACCTGCCGGAGCGCGGCACGATCGAGTCGGTCGCGATCCGGCCGACCCGGAAGCGGTAGCCGCCGGCCGGGCCGGCGCGGAAGGGCTACCGCAACGCGATCCGACCCGTCAGGTCGAGCCGCTCGAGGAAGGTCTCGTCGTGACTGGTCACGACGAGGGCGCCGCGGTACGCCCGGAGCGCCGCCACGAGCTGGTCGACGCTCGTCAGGTCGAGGTCGTTCGTCGGCTCGTCGAGCACCAGGAGCTGCGGCGGCGGGTCCGCGAGCACCAGCGCGGCCAGCGCCACCCGGAAGCGCTCCCCGCCCGACAGCGAGCGGACGGGACGGTCCACCGTGTCGCCGCGGACGAGCAGACGCGCGAGTCGGTTCCGGAGCTCCCCGTCGGGTACGTGCGGGGCGTCCCGCCGGACGTTCTCGAGCACGGTGGCGTCGTCGTCGAGTCCGTCCCGACGCTGCGCGAGGTACCCGATCCGGTCGACGTGCGGCACCGCCGCGGTGTCCGGGACCGGGTGGTCCCGTGCGGTGGGGCTCCCGACGAGCTGGTCGAGCAACGTCGTCTTGCCGACGCCGTTGTCGCCCGTCACGGCGAGGCGTTCCGGGCCCTGCACGACGGTGTCCCGCCCGCGCACGGTGATCGTCGCGATGCGCCGTGACGCCGGCACGTCCGGGTCTGGCAGTGCCACGTGCAGGGGCTCGTCGTCGCGCAGGCGCAGTTCGGCCTCCCGCACCGCCGACAGGGCCTGCGCCTCCGCCGAACCGTGCGCCGTCCGGAGCCGACCAGCGGTCTCCTGCGCCTTCTTCCGCTGCTCGTTCGCCAGGATCTTCGGCATCGAGCGACCCGCCTTCTCGCCCGCCCTCGCCCGGCGCGCGATCGTCGTCTCGGCCTCGATGCGCTGCCGCTTCTCCGCGCGGTGCCGTTGCTCGGCGACGCGGACCTCGCGGGCGACGGCGGCCTGCTGCACGGCGAGGTGTTCCTCGTACGCGCTGAACGTCCCGCCGAACACCGTCGCCGAGCCGCTGCGGAGCTCCACGGTCTCGTCGACGTGCTCCAGCAGCTCCCGGTCGTGACCGACGACGACGAGGGTGCCGCGCCAGCCGTCGACCAGGTCGAGCAGGGCCGCGCGAGCCCGCCGGTCGAGGTTGTTCGTCGGCTCGTCGAGCAGTGCGATCGGTCGTCCCCGCAGGCGGATGCCGGCCACGGCCGCCAGGACCGCCTGCCCGCCCGAGAGGGTCGTGACGGGTCGGTCGAGGTCGTCGCCGTCGAGCCCGGGGACGTCCGCGAGCGCTGCGGCGGCACGCTCCTCGACGTCCCAGTCGTCGCCGACCGCGTCGAGGTGTGCGGCCGAGGCGTCGCCGTCCAGGACGGCTCGGAGCGCCGTCAGCGTCGTGCGGATCCCGAGCAGGTCCGCCACGGTGTCCCCGGGGCGGGCGTGCAGCCGCTGGGGCAGGTGGTCCACCGGACCGGTCGTGCTGACCGAGCCGGACGTGGGCTGGAGCCGGCCCGTGACGAGCCGGACCAGCGTGGACTTGCCGGCGCCGTTCCTCCCGACCAGGCCGGTGCGTCCGCGGCCGAAGGCGGCGGTGAGGTGGTCGATCGCGACGGTGCCGTCGGGCCAGGTGAAGGAGAGGTCGTGCAGGACGACGGACGGTGTTGCGGGCATGGGGGTGCCTCCCGGATCGTGAGCTGGGCGCACGACACCGGACCCGCGGCGACCGGAGGGGTCGGAACACGGGCGCGCCCGAGGGGGCGCGACGACCAGGGCGCCCGACGGGGCGCGACGATCACGGTGTCAGCGCGAGGACTGCGCGGTACCGGTGATCGACTGCAAGGCTGCTCGTTCCGTCGGGGACCCCCGTGTCCGCCACCCGTGCTGCCGGTCGGTCTCCCGCCCCGGCGGCCCCGCGTGACGACGAGGTGTCACCCACCGTAGGGCGGACGCCGCTCCTCGGCAAGAGGTGACAGGCTGGGGGCATGCCGGAGAACCTGCTGCCGAACCCGACCGCGAACCCCGCGACCCTGCTGCCGGAGGAGCCCGAGGTGACCGCCGCGCTCGCCGCCGACGCCCCGGTGTCGAGCGTCGTCGTGTCGCACCCGTCCTCGAGCCTGGCGTGGGCGCTCCTCGCCGACGAGGCCTGGGCGCGCGGCGCGACCCTCGAGTCCTACGCCTACGCCCGCGTCGGGTACCACCGCGGTCTCGACGCCCTGCGGAAGGCGGGGTGGCGCGGTGCCGGGCCGGTGCCGTGGTCGCACGAGCCGAACCGCGGCGTGCTCCGCGCGCTCTTCGCCCTGCGCCGCGCGGCGTCCGCGATCGAGGAGCCGGGCGAGCCCGAGCGCCTGACGGAGTTCCTCGACGCGTCGGACCCCGAGGCGCTCCGCGCCCTCACCGCCGGGGAGTAGCCCGGGCAGCGGCGCGGCGCGGCCGCCGCTGCGCCCGGGACCGAACCACGAATCCGACATGGAACCAGGCCCTGGGGCTGGTTCGATGTCGGATTCCTGGTTCGACTCGACCGCCGCCGCGCCGCGCCGCCCCTACCCGAGCACCACGCTCCACGAGAACGCCTGCGGCCACAGCTGGTGCTCCGGGAGCACGTCGAGCCCGCAGGCCCGCGACCCCAGCCCGTGCTGCGCCGCGTCGAGGTACAGGTACGCGTGCTCCGGCGTCGGCAGCTCGTACGGGTGCATCGCACGCCCGAGCTCCTGCGCGGTCCACGGCGAGAGCGTGAAGCCCGCCCGGTGCGCCCCGACGGTCGACACCGTGAACGGCCCGACCGACAGCGTCCGCAGCCCCGGCCGGTGTCCGGTCTCCTGCGGCATCGAGTAGTCCACGGTCAGCGCCCGCGCCGGCGCACTGAACCGGCCGACCCGAGCAGCACGCGACGAGTCCGCGTACGACTCCGCCGGTCCGGTCCCGAACCACGAAGCGTCCTCGTCGAGCAGCGACGCCGGCAGGTCGAACCGCACGCCGATCCGCGGCCAGGTGACGTCCCACGCCCCGAACGGCACCGCGTCGGTCTGCAGCAGCAGTCCGTCGTCGGTCAGGGTCCAGCGGTGCGTGACGTCGACGCCCCACCCGCTGTTCGCCGCCGCCACACGGACGCGCTGCTCGAGGCCGTGGTCGGTCCGCGACACCGACACGAGCCGGTGCGTCAACCGGTCGAGCCCGCGTTCGCGCCACCGGACCGCCGACGCCGGAGCGGTGGGGTCGCCGACGCCCTTCGTCAGCACCGGGTCGGCCGTCTCGTACCCGCCCTGCGAGGCCAGGCTGTCGTTGTCCGTCGGTGCGCGCCACAGCTCGAGCCGCGGCCCGGCGACCTCGTGCCCCTTCCAGGACACCAGGTCACCGCGGGCGGTGAAGGTCCCCTCGCCGAGACGGTCGCCGTCCCATCCCTGTCGGGAGGCCCGGGGCACGTCCGCCGCGCGGCTCGCCACGAGCCGCTGCGTGCGTGCGACGACGTGGCCGGTGTCCGCCCACGCGGTCGGCCCCGCCAGCTCCGCCGTCACGTCGATCCACAGCTCGTCGCCGGGGGCCAGGGACGCGGCGTCCGCGGCTGCCGCGCGCACCTCGTCGGGCACCGGGACCGTGGCCGACTGCCGGGCCGCGACGACGCCGGGGGTGAAGCGGCCGCTGGCCTCCTCGACCCCGTTCCGCGACAGGGTCCAGCGGAAGCGCAGTCCTGCGGTCGATGCGGAGTGGTACCGGTTCTCGACGAGCACGGTGGTGTCCGACAGCGAGAACCGGATCGGGGCCACGACGGCCGCGAACTCCGCCAGCCCCGGCGTCGGGGAGTCGTCGGGCAGCACGAGGCCGTCCATCACGAAGTTGCCGTCGTGCACGACCTCGCCGAAGTCGCCGCCGTAGGCGTAGTAGTCCTGGCCGTCGGCGGTGCGGGCGAGGAGCCCGTGGTCCCGCCACTCCCACACGAAGCCGCCGTGCAGTCGCGGGTACTTGTCGACCAGGTCCTCGTACTCCTGGATCTGGCCGGGTCCGTTGCCCATCGCGTGGACGTACTCGCAGTGCAGGAACGGCTTCGTCCGCTGCCGCGCGGCCTCGGCCGGACCGCACCCGAGCAGCGGGGTCTCCGGGCCGCCGCCGATCGACTCGGTCTCCTGCAGCGTCGGGTACATCCGCGAGTACACGTCGGTGTAGGCGCCGGTGTAGTCGCCTTCGTAGTGCACCGGGCGCTCGTCGTCGCGGTCGTGCACCCACTGCGACATCGCGGCGAGGTTCCGGCCGGTGCCGGACTCGTTGCCGAGCGACCACATGACGATCGACGCGTGGTTCTTGTCGCGCTCGACCGTCCGGGCGATCCGGTCGAGGTACGCGTCACGCCAGGCCGGGTCGTCCGAGGGGTTCCCGACCCAGTCGGTGAAGAGGAAGCCGTGGGTCTCGAGGTCGCACTCCAGGACCACCCAGAACCCGAGCTCGTCCGCCAGGTCGAGCACACGGGGGTGCGGCGGGTAGTGCGAGGTGCGGATCGCGTTGACGTTGTTCCGCTTCATGAGCGCCATGTCCGCGCGGGCGTGCTCCTCGTCGAAGACGCGGCCGCGCACGGGGTGGGTCTCGTGCCGGTTCACCCCGTGGAACACCACGCGCTCGCCGTTCACCAGGAACCGGTCGCCGTCGATCGACACGGTGCGGAAGCCGAGGCGCAGCGAGACGGTCTCGCCGCCCGCGCGCGCGCCGGCGTCCGTGCCGGTGGAGACGGTCGCGTCGTACAGCTTCGGGACCTCGGCGCTCCACGGCTCGACGCCCTCGAGGGTGATCGGCGCGACCTCGTCGGCCGAGGCCCACGTCACGTCGACACCGAGGTCGGGCACCCGGAAGCGCACCGGGAACGCGGCATCGAGGGTCGGGACCGTGATCGTCCCCGTGCCGGTCTCCGGCCGTCCGGAGGCAGCCGTACCGGCCGTGGCGGCGTTGCCGAGCGTGGCGGTCCAGCCGGCGCGCACGAACACGTCGTCGATCGGCGCGGTCGGTCGGGCGAGCAGGGTGACGCTGCGGAAGATGCCGGGCAGCCACCACTGGTCCTGGTCCTCGAGGTACGAGGCGGCCGACCACTGGTGCACCCGGACGAGCAGCTCGTTCGACCCCGGCACGAGCAGCGAGGTCACGTCGAACTCGGTCGCGAGTCGGGATCCGGTCGACCAGCCCACGAGGGACCCGTTCAGCCACACCCGGAAGTGCGACTCGACACCGTCGAAGCGCAGCAGCACCCGGGCCGCGGCGTCGAAGGACGCGGGGACCTCGAACGTGCGGCGGTGGTCGCCGGTCGGGTTCTCCTCCGGCGGGTGCGGCGGGTCGATCGGGAACGGGTACTGCAGGTTCGTGTAGCTCGGCGCGCCGTGCCCGTGCAGGACCCAGTGCGACGGCACGGGGAGGCTGCCCCACCCGTCCTCCACCCCCGGGAGCGGGACGTCCGCGACCGGCGACCACCGGAAGTCCCAGTCCCCGTCGAGCGACAGGGACGGGGCGTCGGTGTGCAACCAGGCCCGCGGCGCGAGCCGGGTGTCCGAGCCCGGTGCCGTCGAGGCGAGCGCGTCGAGCGCATCGGGCGTGGTGCTGGTGGAGGACGAGTGAGCAGCGATGGTCAACCCTTGACCGATCCTTCCGTGAGGCCCCCGCGCCAGAAGCGCTGCAGGACGATGATCGCGATCACCAGCGGGATCACCGAGACGAGCACGCCGCCGGTGGTGAGCTGGTAGAACTCTGGCAGACGATCGACCTGTGCCCGCCAGTTGTTGAGTCCCAGTGTGATCGGGTAGAGCTTCTGGTCTGCCAGCATGATCAGCGGCAGGAAGAAGTTGTTCCAGATGCCGACGACCTGGAACAGGAACACGGTCACGAGCGCCGGGGTCATCTGGCGCAGCACGATCGTGTGGAAGATCCGCAGCTCTCCGGCACCGTCGATGCGCGCCTGCTCGAGCAGCGCGGTGTCGACCGAGGCCGCCGCGTACACCCGGCACAGGAACAGCCCGAACGGCGAGACGAGGCTCGGGATGAGCACGCTCCAGTACGTGTCGGTCAGGCCCATCGTCGAGAAGAGCAGGAACAGCGGCAGCGCCGTCGCGGTCCCCGGCACGAGCACACCGCCGAGGATCGTGCCGAACACCAGCTGCCGCCCGCGGAACTCGTACTTCGCGAGCGCGTACCCGCCGGCCGCGGCGAAGTAGGTCGCCAGGACCGCGCCGACGCCGGAGTACAGGACGCTGTTCGCGATCCAGCGGACGAAGATGCCGCCGTCGTACGAGAACACCTGCTGGATGTTGCTGAACAGCGCGAACTCGCCGCCGAACCAGAACCCGTTCGTCGCGAACAGGGCGCCGGTGGTCTTCGTCGCCGCGATGACGACCCAGTACAGCGGCACGAGGAAGTAGACCGCGACGATGACGAGGATGGCCGTCACGACGATCTGCGAGCGGGGGGAGCGGTCGAGCTTGCGGCGCTGGTGCGCCGTGATCGACGTGGTGTCGACGGGCTCGGCCGCCTGCTTGGTGACTGGCGCCTCGATGGCTTCGCTGGTCATGCTTCCGCCCCCTTGCTGTCGGCCTGGAGGCGCGGCGCGGCTCCGGTGGTGGTGCTGCGGTCCGCGACGCCGGTGGCGGGTCGCGACCCGGTGGCGGACGTGCCGCGCGTCTGGAGCGCACGCCGCGCCTCCAGGCCGTCGCGCTTGGCCCGCTTCTTCTGGTCGCGCTCGTTCTTCGGCGCGCGGTTCGTCAGCGCGAGGAACGCGAACGACAGGATGAACGCGGCCAGCGCGATGATCACGGCCTGCGCGCTCGCGACGCCGTACTCGTTGAACGCGAAGGCGTTCGTGTACGCGGCGTAGTTCGGCGTGTACTCGGTGTCGATGGCGGGCGCGACCGTCGACAGGATCTGCGGCTCGGCGAAGAGCTGCAGCGTGCCGATGATCGAGAAGACCGTCGTGAGCACCAGGGCCGGGGCGATGAGCGGGATCTGGATCCGCCACGCGACCTGGAAGGGGCCGGCGCCGTCCATCTTCGCGGCCTCGTAGACCTCGCCGGGGATCGACTTGAGCTGCGCCACGATGATGAGCATGTTGTAGCCGGTGTAGGTCCACGTGACGATGTTCGCGATCGACCACAGCACGCTGTTCGCGCCGAGGAAGTCCGGCTGCAGCCCCATCGACTGCAGCAGCGACACGATCGGCGACAGGCCGGGCACGTAGAGGAACGACCAGAGGATCGTCGCGATGACGCCGGGGACGCCGTACGGCATGAAGTAGACCGCGCGGAAGAAGGCGGGCCAGCGGGCGCTCGCCGACTCGAGCAGCAGCGCGAGGATCGTGCAGAGGACGATCATCACCGGCACCTGCACGATGCCGAACAGGAGCATGCGCCAGATCGAGCCGACGAACCCGGCGTCGTTCAGCGCGGTGACGTAGTTGTCGAAGCCGGCGAAGCGGCCGGTGACGCCGTCCTCGCCGAACAGGCCCTCGCGGTCGACGGTGGTGAAGCTCTGGAAGAGCGCGCTGATGATCGGGATGATGAACGTCAGCACGAACAGGGCGAGGAACGGGGCGAGCAGGATCCACGGGGCGCGCTTCTGGGCGCTCGTGGCCTTGGTGCTCGTGCGGAAGCCGGATCCCGGCTGGGTGGCGGTCATCGTGCGGTCCTGACGCTGAGGCCCTTGTCCTTGAAGGACTGGACGATCTCCCGCTGGGCGAGCTCGACCGCGTCCGTGAGCTTCAGCCCACCGGTGAGCTTGCGGCGGAACTGGTTCTGCAGGCTGGTGAAGGCCGACTGGGTCACGGGCGACCACGACCACTCCAGGTTCTGCTCCTGGGCCGAGGGGACGAAGACCTCCTCGTTGTAGTTCTGCCCGGAGAACCACTCGGACGGCTGCTGGCGCGCCTTGCCGATGTAGTCCTTCGCCGGCGACCACCCGATGCCGCAGTACTTGATCATCGCGTCGACGCCCTCCTTCGAGGTCGTCATCCACGTGATGAACTCGAGCGCTTCCGCCGGGTGCTTCGCGTTCGCCAGCACGGCGGCCGTCGAGCCGCCGATCGAGCTCGAGCCGTAGCCGGTGCCGCCCCACGTCTGCATGGGGGCGACCTTCCACTTGCCCTCGCCGCCCTGCACGGACTGGATGAGGGCGTCGCCCCAACTCGCGCTCGTGACCGCGGCGATCTTGCCGCTCGCGGCGGCGGCGTACCAGCCCGGGGAGTACGCCCCGGCACTCGTGTCGACCAACTTGTCGTCGATGACCCCGTCGAAGAACTCGGCGACCATCATCGTCTTGTCGTCGGTCATGTCGACGACCCAGGCGTCACCGTCGGTCCGGAACCAGCGCGCGCCCGCCTGCTGCGCGTACGCGGCGAAGGGCGAGGCGTCGGCGACCGGGAACACCTCGAGGTAGTTGCCGTTGCCCGTGCCGCGCACCTTGTCGGCCAGGTCGCGCCACTCGTCCCACGTCGTCGGGGGCTGACCGCCGGCCTGCTCGAGGATCGCGGTCTGGTAGTAGAAGCCCATCGGGCCGGTGTCCTGCGGGATGCCGTAGACGCCGTCGACGAACTCGACCTGCGACCACGCGGCCTCGTCGTACTTCGACTGCACGTCCTTCGCGCCGTACCGGGCGAGGTCGACCAGGCCGTTCGCGAGCATGAACTCCGGGATCTGCCGGAACTCGACCTGCCCGATGTCCGGACCGCCGCCGGCCGCGAGCGCGGAGTACATCTTCTGGTACCCGCCCGCGTTGCCCCCGGGGATCCAGTTCGCGGTGACCTGGATGCGCGGGTTCTTCGCGTTCCAGACGTCGCAGACCTTCTGGAGGTCCTTGAGCCACGCCCAGTAGGTGATCTGGACGGTCTCGCCACCGGCGGCCGCGGGGACCAGCGCAGCCTTGTTGACGTTCGTCGATCCCGGGACGGCGCACCCGGCGAGCAACCCCGCCGCAGCTGTTCCGAGTCCGAGTCCGAGCAGGTTCCGTCGTGACAGGACGGTTCTCGATGGGATGGGTGTCATCACGGCTCCGGTTCGTCGTTGAGCGGGGTCGGAGCCAGCAAAGCACAAAACCGAGCGAGGCTGTGCATTCCTGAAGTATCCACAGAACGTCGTGACCGAACCGTGGCCCGGTGCCTCCGGCGACGCGGCGCGGTGCGGCGGCGCGCGACGGCGCGAGACTCGGTTCCGCGGACACGTTCGCGGTCGCGGCGACGCGAATCCGTCCGCTCACGCGAGCCTCGGAGCGAGCCGTCGGCGCCCCGTCCCGCGCTGGCTGCGTGTTCGCTCCGACCTCCGAACGTGGTCAGCGCCGAGCGCGCACCGTGGTCAGCACGCACAACACCGAAGCCGCAGGCGGCCCGACAGCGACGTCGGCGGCACCGACGCAAAGGGGCAGGCGATGACCGATCGCGGCAACAGCACGCACGGACCCGAGCTCGACGACCAGCTCGCGCACGAGGCGCAGAGCATCGTCCAGGGGCACGGCAGCAACGCACACGTCGAGGAGTTCCGGCAGTCCGAACCGGTGCCCGACGACACCGACGACGCCGAGACGGTGACGGCCTCCGGGTACGACGGCGAGCTCGAGGGGTCGTTGCAGGACGACGGATCGGGCGTCGGCGGGGGATCGGACGCCGTCTTCACGACCGAGACCGACGAGGAGGGCGAGCGCTGATGGCCCAGACCACCCGCGAGACCAGCGCCCTGCAGCCCGAGATCGTCCAGGCGCTCCAGACGCCGGGCACCTGGACGTGGGCCTACGTCGACGCGTCGGGCAACCGCGAGGACCCGCGCCGCATCGCCGCGCTCCAGCGTCGGACCGTCTCCGATGCGCTCGCGGGGCAGGGCTGCTCCGAGCGTGCCGCACAGATCATCGAGGAGGAGCTCGTCGAACAGCCCGGTGTCCCCGCACCCGTCGCCCGCTACGTGCTCGTCCGCGACGACGAGCTCGTGCTCAGCGAGGTGCTGCCCGGGCACCTGCACGGCCAGGAGTCGATCGGCACCGGCGCCGTCCCCGACCTGCTGCCCCTGCTCGCCCACCGGCCCTTCGACCTGCCGTTCCTCGTCGTCACCGTCGGACGTGAGGGCGGCGGCTTCCGCAGCTACCGACTCGGGCACGCCCCCACCGGCGCCGCCGAGGACGAGCAGCGCGTGCAGGGCCGGACCGACACGCTGCACAAGGCGAAGTCCGGTGCCGGGTGGAAGCAGCCGCACTGGCACCAGCACGCCGAGGAGATCTGGAAGCAGACCGCCGGCGAGGTCGCGGCCGCGATCGAGGAGACCGTCCGGGCGACCGCGCCCCGGCTGATCGTGCTCGCCGGGGACATCCGTGCCCGCGAACTCCTGCGTGGTGAGCTCTCGACCTCGACCAGGGCGCTGGTCACCGAGGTCGCGGTCGACCCGCGCGCCGACGACGCCTCCGAGAAGGCGCTCGTGCAGCACGTCGACCTCGCCCTCGCTCGCGTCCTGGCGTCGCGGCGGCACGACGTGCAGGACCTGCTCCGCACGCACGAGGGCCGCGGGGACAACGAGAGCGTCAGCGGGATCGGTGCCGTCGTGTCCGCGCTGCAGCAGGCCCAGGCAGCCGTCGTCACGCTCGACGCCGGTGCGCTCGGGGACCGGACGCTGTACGCGCTCGATGCCGCACCCTGGGTCGCCACCGCTCCCGAGCAGGCCGCGGGGGCGTCGGTGCTGGGGCAGGTCCCGGCGGTGTGCGCACTCGTCCGGGCGGTCGTCCTGACCGACGCCGAACTCGTCCTGGTGAACGCGGCGTCGCTGCCGAGCGGTGCCCCCGCGTCCGCGCTCCTGCGCTGGCCGGTCGGTCCCGCCGTCCCTGCCTGACCCCGTCCGCCGCGGAAACCCCTCACACGGACGCCCCTTCCGCCGGACGCAACGTCGGCGGTTGCTCGCAGCGGTACACCCCTGCGAGCAGCCGCCGACGTCGCGTGTTGCGGGCGGTGCTGGGCGTCAGTCGTGGGAGACGTCGGCGCGCGGGACGACCGGCAGCGCGAGCAGGGGGAGCGCGGCCACGATCGCGAACGACGCCGCGAAGCCGAGCACCCCGACGAGTGCACCGACACCGGGGCCGACGGCGCTCGCCGCCAGGAACTGCCCCGTGTTCTGCGCACCGAGCGCCCGGCCCGACCACGAGGGCCCCGCCGCCTCGGCCACCGACGTGTAGGCGAGGCCGTTGTCCGCCACGGTGACGCTCGTGGCGATGACGAGGAACACCGCCGCGGGCGCCCAGTGCGACACGTCGACGAGCGCGAGTGCGCCCATGACCGCCGCTGCGGCCACCGCGACGACGCGCAACGGCCCGACCCGGGAAGCGACGCGGTCGCTCCAGGCGCCGACCAGGATGCGCCCGACGGCCCCCACGAACTGCGAGGCGCCGACCAGCAGTCCGGCCGCAGGCGTCGACCACCCGAGGCCCACCAGCCAGACCAGCCCGTACGTCGAGAGCGTGAACTGCGGCACGACGAGCAGCACCGACACGAGGTGCACCCGCCACAGGAACCCGGACGCCCGGTACGGGTTCGCGGGGCCCGCGTCGATCGTCGCGGTCGCCGCCGCTGCCCGGGCCTGCCGAGGCCGTGGGGGATCGACGATGCCGACGGCGCAGAGCACGGTGAGCACCGCGCACAGCACGAACGGCAGCACGAGTGCGGTCCGGACACCGTGCGTCTCGGTCAGCAGCGGCACCGTCACGGCAGCGAGCGTCACGCCGAGCGGCTGCGACATCTGCCGGATGCCCATCGCGAGCCCCCGGCGCTCCCTCGGGAACCACCCGACCACGACCCGTCCGCTCGCCGCGTTCGTCGAGGCACTCGTCATGCCCGCCGCCAGGAACGCGACCCCGAGCAGCAGTGGGTCGCCCGCCGTGACCCACGCCGCGACGACGGTCAGGGTGGTCAGCGCGAGTCCGCCGGCGATCACCACCCGTTCGCCGACGCGGTCGGTCACCGCGCCCCAGGCGATGAGGGTGAGGACGAGGCCGATCGTCGGGGCGGCCGCGAACAGTCCCGCCGACGCGAAGGGCATCCCCTGCGCCAGCAGGTGCGGGATGAGCAGCGCCGGGGCGGAGACGACGAGGGTCCCGGCGGCCTGTGCCGCGACGCCGAGCGCGAGCATGGTCCACGCCCTGGCGGGGACGACGGGCGGAGCGGCGGTGGTGGTCTGCGCGGGCACGTCGTCTCGATCGGGGAGCGGTTGGTGTACCAGGACGGTATACCAACACGCGTCGATCTGCACTACGCTGGTCCGCCGTGACCGAGACGACCGAGACCGCCGTGCCCGTGTCGCAGACGAGCCAGCTCTACGACAACCTGCGTGCGGCGATCCTGACCCTCGACATCGCCCCCGGGGAGCGGATCTCGGAGCGCGGACTCGAGGGGCGCTTCCACGCCTCACGGACCCCCGTGCGCGCTGCGCTGTCACGGCTCGAGCGCGAGGGGCTCATCCTCCACGAGGGGCGGTCGTGGACGGTCACCCCGATCGACCTCGACGAGATCGCGTCGCTCGCCGAGCTCCGCGGCGTGCTCGAACCCGCCGCGGCGCGTCTCGCCGTCGAGCGCGCCTCCGCCGAGCAGCTCGACGAGGTCCGTGCGCACCTCGACCAGCTCCGCAGCACACCCGACCGCGAGGCCGGAATCCGCATGGGGTCGACGTTCCACCTGGACCTCGCCGCGCTCGGGGGCAACCGCTTCGTCACCGATGCGATCGCCGACGCCCTCACTCGACTCGAGCGGACGCGGTGGATCGAGGTCCGCACCGCAGAGGCGCGCGAGGCCGCGTGGGACGAGCACAGCGCGATCCTCGAGGCCGTCCGTGCCGGCGAGGCCGACCGCGCGGCCGAGCTGCTGGCGGCGCACGTCGCGGGGACCAACGACCGCCTGCTCGCGTTCATCGCGCAGGAGCGACGGCGCCTGCGCGGTGCCGGCATGGCGATCGTCGGCAGCCCGGAGCTGCTCGGCGACGGCGACCCGGCAACCACCCAGGCGCACTGACCACCCAGGCGCACCGGTCAGGAGCGACCGGCCGCACTCGCCACCCGGGCGCACCGGCCAACAGGCACCGGGGCGCACCGGCCGGGAGGCACCGGCCGGACCGACGAGGCGGACCCGACCCGTGCCTCCCGGCTGGTCAGGCCCTGGTCGTGGGTTCCTCGGACCCGTCGATCTCCTGGGCGGACAGCGTCGCGCCGTGCTCGGTGTGGTCGAGGAGCGCGTCGCGCACCTCGGCCTCGTCGGTGGTGAGTCGGATGGCGTGCTTGCTGCCGGACCGCGTCTGCTGGGACATCGAGAGTTCCTCCTGTGTGCGTGGGCACCGTCGTGGTGCGCTTCCTCACGGGACGTTCTGAGGTCGCAACAGTCTGCGCCCGCCCCTCCGCGGAGCGCAAGGGTGTCGGCCGGCCTGTGGAGGAGTCGGAGCCGGGCCCGTGCCTAGGATGGTGCGGCCGCGCACCGGTGCTGCGGCCGGGTGGACGTCGGACGGGAGGCACGGCATGAGCGCGCAGCGCACCGCACCTCCCACGGTCTACGACGTCGCGTCCCAGGCCGGCGTGTCCATCGCCACCGTCTCCCGCGTGCTCCGCACGCCGGACGCCGTCCGTGAGGGCACCCGCGACCGCGTGCAGGCGGCGATCCGGAGCCTCGGCTACGTGCCGTCCGGCAACGCACGCGCCCTGGCCGGCAAGCGGACTGGCGTGGTCGGCCTGCTGCTGCCGGGGTTCGACGTCGTCCCGGACGAGCGACCCGACCTCGTCACGGACGGTGGCGTCCGGGTGGTCGACGACCGACGCCACGTCACGCAACCGTTCTCGTCGAACCTGTACTTCGACGAGGTCCTGCGCGGTGCCGAGACCGAGGCGTGGCAGCGGGGGCTCGCCCTGATGGTGGCGGCCGGGCGGGGGTCCTCGCGGGACGTCATCGTGAACGACGTCGCGGGTCGGGTCGACGGCCTCGCGGTACTCGCGCAGACGGTGCCCGACGACCTGCTCGAGCACGTCGCCCGGCGCATCCCGGTCGTGGTGCTCGCGGACGACCGGCGCTCGCACGGCTTCGACTCGGTGAGCGTCGACAACGCCGCGGGCATGCGCACGCTCGCCTCGCACGTGATCGGTCGGCTCGGGATCCGCTCGCTGGCGTACCTGGCGGGGCCGATCGACTCTCCGGACGACATCGAGCGTTCGGCGGGCTTCCGCCAGGCGCTCGCCGACAACGACCTGGCGGCGTCCGACGTGCGGGTGGTGCACGGCGACTTCGGGCGCGCACGGGCTCGTGAGCTCGCGTCGGCCCTGTTCGACGGAGTCGACGTCCCCCGCGGGGTGATCTGCTCGAACGACCAGTCCGCGCTCGGCGTGCTCGACGCCGCCGGGGCGCGGGGGCTGCGCGTCCCCGAGGACGTCGTGGTGACCGGCTTCGACGGCATCGACGCCGGGCGCTTCTCGACGCCGCCCCTGACGACGGTGCACCAGCCGATGGGGGAGCTCGGTCGTGCGGCCGTCCGGGCGATCGTCGACCGGTTCGAGCGGCGCGACGGGCCCCCGCGCGCTGTGCGGCTGCCGGTCGAGGTGCTGCTGCGCGAGAGCTGCCCGCCCTCGATGTAGGCGTCGCCGGGTCGGGATCTGGCCCTGGCTCAGGTCGCACGACATGCCGCCGACTGCCGCTCCGGTCGCACGACTTGCCGTCTGTACGGCGAACGGGCGGCATGTCGTGCGACCGGAACGCTCGTGGACGGCCCTCGGTCGTGGCGACCACCAGAAGGGACCGCAGTTGCGGAGCGCGATGTAAGCGCATACATTGGGCGGAGCACCCACTCGACACGGAGGTCGACCGAGCAATGACGCTTCCCCCACAGCGCACGCGCGGGCACCGCGACCCGCGCACGGACGGACGGCGGACGCCACCGGCGCCGCACACCCCCGCCCGCCGGCGCGGCCGCATCGCCGCCGCCATCGCCGGACTCGCGGTCGTGGCCCTCGTGGCCACCGGCTGCAGCATCCAGGTCCGCTCCCAGCCGGACCCGAGCATCGGCAAGGACACGATGCTCATCAACGCGGACCGTGGCAACCCACTGTTCGACCGTAACTTCAACCCGTACATCCCGAACGCCCGCACCGCGAGCAAGTGGATGTACGAGCCGCTCATCGAGATCAACCCGCTCGACGGCAAGGGCACCCCGTGGCTCGCGAGCTCCTGGGAGCTGCCCGACGCGCGGACGATCGACATGACGATCCGCAAGGGCGTCGAGTGGTCCGACGGCACGCCGTTCACCCCCGAGGACGTCCTCTTCACGTTCGACCTGCTCAAGAAGTTCCCGGCGATGGACGTCAAGGGTGCCTGGCAGCACATCGACCGCATCGAGCGGGACGGCGACCACCTGGTCTTCCACCTCAACGGCGAGGACGTCCCGAGCCTCAACATCATCGGCGCGACCTACATCCTCCCCGAGCACCACTACGGGAAGGTGAAGGACCCGGTCACCTGGCGTGACCCGAACCCGGTCGGCACCGGTCCGTTCGTCCTGGGCAACTACTCCGACCAGCAGTACTCGATGGACAAGAACCCGACGTACTGGCAGGCGGACAAGATCGCGATCGAGCACCTCGTGCTCCCCGCGACGAACACGCAGCTCGACACCGTCACGCGTGGCTACGACTGGGCGTACTCGTTCATCTCGGACGTCAAGGGCACGTGGGGGGCCGCGTCCGACACGAACCAGTGGTGGTTCCCCGCCGGCGGCGTGATCGGTCTCATCCCGAACCTGACGAAGGCGCCGTACGACGACGTCAACGTGCGCAAGGGCATCTCCTACGCGCTCGACCGCGACGGCATCGCCGAGACCGCCTCCGAGGGCAACCTCAGCGCCGCGGGTCAGACCGGCCTGATCCTGCCGAACCAGGAGCAGTACCTCGACCCGTCGATCCCCGACAAGGGGATGATCACGCAGGACACCGACCGCGCCCTCGCCGAGTTCGCGAAGTCCGGCTACGAGCAGCAGGGCGGCAAGCTCGTCAAGGACGGCAAGCAGCTCGAGATCAACCTGATGACCGCGAACGGCTACTCGGACTGGCTCCGTGCCGCACAGCAGGTGCAGCGTGACCTCGGGAAGATCGGCGTGAAGGTGCAGATCCAGGCACCGCAGCCCGCCGGCTACCAGCAGAACATCAACAACGGCAAGTTCGACATGGCGATGGGCGGCATGGGGAACGGCGACGTCTTCCAGGCCTACAACTCGCTGCTGTCGAGCGACTTCTACCAGCCGGTCGGCAAGTCGACGGTGAACAACTTCGAGCGGTACAGGAACGCGGACACCCAGAAGCTCCTCGACGAGTACCGCGGCACGACCGACCGTGCCGAGCAGCAGCGGATCCTGGACCAGCTGCAGGCCATCGTGTACGACGACCTGCCCGTGATCGGCATGTACTACGGCGGACTCTGGGGCCTGTTCAACACCGGCAAGTTCGTCGGCTGGCCGAGCGCCGAGGACCCGTACATGGCTCCGCAGAACTACGACTCCGCACCGCTGCTCATCTTCACGAAGCTCCGGCTCCGTGACAGCGCAGCAGGCAAGCAGATCCTCGAAGAGCAGAAGACGCAGCAGAAGGAGGCGGGCAAGTGAAGTACATCCTCCAGAAACTCGTCCTCTTCGTCCTGACCCTCTGGGCCGCGGTCACGCTGAACTTCGTGCTCCCGCGCCTCATGCCGGGCAGCCCGTCCGACGCGGCGCTTGCGAAGCTCAGCCAGAACGGTCCGGTCACCGACGCCACGAAGAAGGCCATCGAGGCCCAGCTCGGCGTCCCCAGCGGCAACCTCTGGGACCAGTACGTCAGCTACCTGCACCAGGTCGTCACCCTCGACTTCGGCACGAGCTACACGTTCTACCCGCAGCCGGTCGGTGACCTGGTCGGCCGCGCACTGCCGTACACGCTCGTGCTCGTCGGCACGGTGACGGTCCTGGCGTTCGTCATCGGCACGCTGATCGGTGTCGCTGCGGCGTGGAAGCGCGGCACGTGGCTCGACTCGCTCCCGACCCTGTCCGGCAGCTTCATGTCGACGTTCCCGTACTTCTGGACGGCGCTCCTGCTGCTGTTCTTCCTCGGCTACGTCCTGCACTGGTTCCCGACCACCGGGGCGTCGTCCGCGACGAGCGTCCCGGGCTGGAACGGCACCTACATCGGCGACGTCCTGCGGCACGCGGTCCTGCCGGCCGTGACGATCCTCGTGACGAGCCTCGGCGGCTGGATCATCGGCATGCGCAACGCGATGATCAACACCCTCGGTGACGACTACGTCACCTTCGCCGAGGCCAACGGCCTCCGCGGTCGCACGGTCGCCGTCCGGTACGCCGCGCGCAACGCGATCCTGCCGAACCTGACCGGCTTCGGCCTGGCGCTCGGTGGCGTGGTCGGCGGCTCGGTGCTGGTCGAGCAGGTGTTCGGCTACCCGGGCATCGGCTACCTGCTCTTCAACGCCGTGATCGGGCAGGACTACCCGCTCATGCAGGCCCTCTTCCTGATGATCACCGTGTCGGTGCTCATCGCCAACTTCATCGTGGACGTCCTGTACGGCGTCCTGGACCCGAGGACGCGCCGATGACCGACAACGCGACCGTCGCAGTACGGACCCAAGACAAGCAACAAGACCAGGGCGACCAGCAGGCCCCCTCCAAGCTCCGATCAGCAGGACGACAGTTCGGCGTCGTCTGGAGCAACACGAAGGCCCGCATCGGCCTGTGCATCCTCGGCACCTTCGTCCTCATCGCCCTGTTCGCCCCGCTCCTCGCCCCCTACGGCGGCAGTCAGAACGGCTTCGCGCGGAATGCCGACGCCAGCTGGGCGCACTGGATGGGTACCACCGCCGCCGGCGAGGACGTCCTCTCCCAACTGATCTACGGCGCCCGGGTCTCCGTGCTCGTCGGCGCGGTCGCGGGCCTCCTGTCCACGCTCGTCGCCGTCGCGATCGGCCTGAGCTGGGGCTACATCCGCGGCTGGGTCGCCGAGGTCATCGGGTTCATCGTGAACCTGTTCCTCGTCATCCCGGGCCTGCCGCTCATGATCGTCATCGCGGCCTACCTGCAGAACGGCGGCATCGCGGTGATCATCGCCGTGATCGTCGTCACCGGCTGGGCCTGGGGTGCGCGCGTCCTGCGCAGCCAGACGCAGTCCCTGCGCAGCCGCGACTTCGTCACCGCGGCGCAGTTCTCCGGTGACGGTGCGACGCGCATCGTGTTCCGCGAGATCCTGCCGAACATGACGAGCCTGATCGTCGGCAGCTTCTTCGGCGCGGCGACCAGCGCGATCCTCGCCGAGGCCGGTCTGGAGTTCCTCGGACTCGGCGACTCGTCGATCGTCAGCTGGGGCACGATCCTCTACTGGGCGCAGAACTCGAACGCACTGCTCACCGGCCAGTGGATCCTGCTGTTCGCCCCCGGTCTCTGCATCGCCCTGCTGGCGATGAGCCTCACCCTCATCAACTTCGGCGTCGACGCCGTGTCCAACCCGCGGCTGCGCGAGGGCGCGCGCCGCAAGCGCAAGGAGGTCACCGCATGAGCGGCGCAACCAGCGACGGCCTGGAGGCCCGTGGCGGCACCGCCACGCGCCTCCCGTCCGACGGCACCCAGGCCGAGGTCCTGCTCGACGTCCGCGACCTGTCCGTCGTCTACGAGTCGGCCGGCCAGACGGCCGTCCAGGCCGTCGACCACGTCTCCTTCCAGCTGCGCAAGGGCGAGTTCGTCGGCCTGGTCGGCGAGTCCGGCTCGGGCAAGTCGACCCTCGGCTACGCGCTGACCCGGCTGCAGAAGCCGCCGGCGCGCACCAACGGCGGCAGCATCGTCTTCGGCGGGGCGGACATCCGTGACCTCGACGACGAGGCACTCCGGCAGCAGCGCCAGGGCGGCTTCGCGATGGTGCTGCAGTCCGGCATGAACGCGCTCAACCCGGTGCGCACGATCCGCAACCACTTCATCGACGTCTTCAAGGCCCACGGCCACGTGCCGCGCGAGCGCTGGGACGCCCGGATGCGGGAGCTCATCGGCAAGGTGAAGCTGCCCGAGACGATGCTCGCGCGGTACCCCGGCGAGCTCTCCGGCGGCATGCGGCAGCGCGTGTCGATCGCCCTCGCGCTGTCGCTCGAGCCGCAGCTCATGGTGTTCGACGAGCCGACCACGGCCCTCGACGTCCTCGTGCAGCACGCGGTGATGGACACGATCATCGAGCTGCAGCGGTCCGAGGGGTTCACGGCGATCCTCATCAGCCACGACCTCGGCATCGTGCTCGAGGCCACCGAGCGCGTGCTCGTCATGCACGAGGGGCGGATCGTCGAGGACGGCCGGTCGCTCGAGGTCCTCCGCGACCCGCAGGACGACTACACGAAGATGCTCCTGTCGCACTACGCCGATCCGCGCGCGGAGGTCGTGTCGCTGCCGGGCTTCCCCGATCGGTCGCAGCGGTCGGTCTCCCGTCAGGAGACGACCTCGTCGTTCGCCACCGTCGGGTCGCGTGAGCGCAGTGCCGCGAAGAACCCGATCGTCGTCGACCACCTCGTGAAGACGTACCCGGCGCCCCGCCGCGGTGAGCAGCCCGTGCAGGCGGTCCGCGACGTGTCGTTCACCCTCGAACCCGGGCAGTCGCTCGCCCTGGTCGGCCAGTCCGGCTCGGGCAAGTCGACCATCGCGAAGATGCTCACCGGCGTCGAGCAGCCGACCTCGGGCACGGTGCGCTTCGGCGACACGGACGTGGCGAAGCTCGGGCGGCGGGGGCTCAAGGACCTGCGCTCCGAGGTGCAGATGGTGTTCCAGGACCCGTACGCGGCGCTCAACCCGCTGCACACGGTGGAGTACATCCTGTCCCGGCCGATCGCGAACTACACCGGGCTCCGCGGGCGGGATGCCCGGCGCCGGATGCTCGAGATCCTCGAGACCGTGGGCCTGACCCCCGTCGAGCAGTTCGCGCAGAAGCTCCCGCACCAGCTCTCCGGCGGGCAGCGGCAGCGCGTCGTCATCGCCCGGGCGCTCGCGAGCGACCCGCAGGTGATCATCGCCGACGAGCCCGTCTCGATGCTCGACGTGACGCTGCGCGCCGGCGTGCTCGCGCTGCTCGAGGACCTGCGGGAGCAGTGGGGTGTCTCGCTCCTCTACATCACGCACGACCTGCTGAGCGCGCGGCTCATCACCGACGACATCATGGTGCTGCACGACGGCGCGGTGGTCGAGCGGGGCCGGACGGCCGACGTGCTGCAGCACCCGCAGGACGACTACACGGTCGCGCTGCTGGACGCGGTGCCCAACCCGCGGCGGACACTGCTCGCATGACCACGGTGCACGAGTTCCCGTCCGTCCCGGCCTTCGGGCACCTCCCCACGCCCGAGGGCGTCGACGTCGTCGGCATCGACCTGCCGGTCGGACGGCTGACCGCCTACCGGGTGGTCCCGTCCGGACCGTCGAAGGGCGTCGTGCTCGTCGTCCCCGGGTACACCGGTTCGAAGGAGGACTGGCGCACCTTCATGCCGCTCCTGCGCGAGGCCGGCTGGACCGCGGTCGCGATCAGCCGCCGCGGCCAGGCGGACTCGGCCGCGCCAGGGAGTCCATCGGACTACTCCCTCGACGAGGAGGCCGCCGACGTCGTCCGGGTCGCAGCCCTGCTCGACGACGGCGCGCCCGTGCACCTGATCGGGCACTCGCTCGGCGGCGTGATCGCCCGCGAGGCCGCCATCGCCTCGCCGCAGTCGTTCCGGTCCCTCGTGCAGTTCTGCTCCGGCCCCTACGGCTGGCCCTACCGCAAGGTCACGGAGCTGACGATCCTGCACGACACCGGCGGCAACCTCCGCCAGCTGTTCGACGCGACGAACCCGCTCTGGGCGTACCGACCCGACGAGGAACTCCCCGACGACGCCCGGATGGTCCGCGACCGCTTCGACGCCACGAGCCCGCTGAGCGTCGTCGCCGGCGGGCACATCCTCGAGGATCACACCGACTCGTCCGCCGAACTCCGCGCGACCGGGCTGCCGGTCCTCGTGGCGCACGGCGAGTGGGACGGCGCCTGGCCGATCCCGTGGCAGCAGCAGATGGCCGAGGACACCGGCGCCCGCTACGAGGTCGTCCCCACGAGCTACCACGGCCCCCACGTCGAGAACCCGACCGCGACCATCGCGCTCTTCGACGACTTCCTCGGCCGGCACGCGCCGGCTCGCACCTGAAAGGCACCATCATCACCACGCTGCAGTTCCCCGACGGCTTCCTCTGGGGTGCCGCCACCGCCGCCCACCAGATCGAGGGCAACAACGTCAACAGCAACTGGTGGGTGCACGAGCACGAGCCCGACACCACCATCGTCGAACCCTCCGGCGACGCCGCGGACAGCTACCACCGCTACCGCGAGGACATCCGCATCGCCGCCGACCTCGGCCTGAACTCCTACCGGTTCAGCATCGAGTGGGCACGCATCGAGCCCGAGCGCGGTCACGTCTCCCGCGCCGAGGTCGACCACTACCGCCGCATGGTCGAGGCGTGCCACGAGGCCGGCATCGAGCCGATCGTCACCCTCATGCACTTCACCGTGCCGCGCTGGTTCGAGCGCGACGGCTTCTGGCGCGCCGACGACGCGGCCGACCTGTTCGCCCGCTACACCGAGGCCGCGCTGCCGGTCGTGCAGGACGGCGTCCGCTACGTCTGCACGATCAACGAGCCGAACATCGCCGCGATGCTCGCCGGGGGAGAGGACGCCGCCAACCTGGTCGCCTACGGCCTGCCGAACCCGGACCTGCACGTGGCGGACCAGCTGCTCGCGTCGCACGAGCGGTCCCGCGAGGTCCTGTCCCAGGTCGCCGGGCTCCAGTCCGGCTGGACCATCGCCACGCAGGCGTTCCGCGCGAACGGCGAGCCCGGCTCCGAGGAGATGCTCCGCGAGTACGGCTACCCGCGTGACGACTGGTACCTCGAGCAGGCCGCGGGCGACGACTTCCTCGGCGTGCAGGCGTACACCCGTACCTTCATCGGGCCGGACGGGCCGCTGCCCGTGTCGAACGACGTCGAGACGACCCTCACCGGGTGGGAGTTCTGGCCGGAGGCGTCGGCCGACGGGCTCCGCAGCGCGTGGGAGCTCTCCGGCCACGTGCCGCTGATGATCACCGAGAACGGCATCGCCACCGCCGACGACTCCCGCCGGGTCGCGTACACGCAGGGCGCCCTCGAGGGCATCCACCGCTGCATCGAGGACGGCATCGAGGTCCTCGGCTACCAGCACTGGTCCCTCCTCGACAACTACGAGTGGGCCTCCGGCTACCGCCCGACCTTCGGGCTCGTCGCGTGGGACCGCGACACCTTCGCACGGACGCCGAAGGACTCGGCGCGCTGGTACGGGAAGGTCGCGCAGGCGAACGCGCTCGAGACCCGTCGCGACTGACGCGATCCCCTGACGGACTGGAGGCGGGGGGGCCGCGGGGCCCCCCCCCCCCCCCCCGCCCCCGGCCCCCCCCCCCCCCGGGCGGGGGGGGGGGGTCCCCGCGCCCCCCCCGCCTCCAGTCCGTCCATGGGCCCCTCGATCAGCGGGTCGCCTCGTCGCTCGAGGGGTCGTCGGCGACGTGGGCCTCGCCGAAGGCATGTGCGTCGAACCAGGCGAGCAGCACCTCCTCGGCCTTGCGCGAGCCCCGCTCGCGAGCGATGTCGAGCGCCGTCCGGTCCTCGGCGTCGAGCACCGTGACGTCCGCGCCCCGCTCGATGAGCGCCTCCGTCGTCCCGCGCCGGTCGAACCATGCGGCGGCGTGCAGCGGGGCGAAGCCCCAGCGCGGGTCGACCTCGTCGATCCCGGTCGGGTCCGCGCCGAACCCGTCGAGCTCGAGCGAGAGCCCGCCGACGTCCCCGTGACCCGCAGCGCGCACCGCGGGGGCGGCCCACTCGAGCCAGCCGTCCGGCACCGGGCCGTGCCAGCCGTGGGTGGGGCGTGCCTCCAGGTCGGACCACGCCGACTCGGCGACGGGGCGGACCTCGATCACCACGTCGCGGAAGTGCACCGCGAGCTCGCCGGTGGGGGAGAGCAGCAGGCGGAGCTCCCAGACGTCGGCGTCGACGTGGGCGATCTCGCCGCGGGAGACCTGGACGTCGCCGGCGAGGACCGCGAGCGCTGCGGTGTCCGCGGGCTCGAGGACGGCGCGGTGGAACTCGAGCGTCACACGGGCGTGGTTCCAGCGGCGCCAGAGGCCGTCCGGGGTGTCGAGGACCTCGTCGGTCCGGACGACCACGACGGCCCGGACCGTGCGGGTCGGCGCCTCGTCGATGCCGGCGGTGTCCGGGGTGCCGGTCGGCGTCGTCGTCTCGGTCTCGTGCCACTCGGCGATGCGGGCCTCGTTCCACGTCACGGACGCCAGGGCCGCGACGGACGGGGGTGCGTCGGTGACCAGACGGGCGAGGTGCTCGGCGTAGCCCTCGACGTCCTCGAGGGAGACGTACCCGACCCCGGGCCAGCCCACTCGACTCCATCGCACGGGGTCGAGCCTACCGAGCCGGTGTCGGGCCGGTGCTCGGACGGCAGGGACGACGAAGGGCACCCCGTGTCGGGGTGCCCTTCGTCGTGGAGCGTGTGGCGTCGGTCAGCGTGCTGAGGAGGGGATGACCTTCGTACCGGTCCCGAGCTCGTCGAAGTCCGGCTCGTCGCCGTCGTAGTAGACGGTGTTGTCCTTGCCCGTGCTGGTGACGTGTTCGACGCTCTCGACGGTGACGGTGTTGCCGTTGCCTTCGATGGTCAGCTGCTCGGTCTCGCCGATGCTGAGCGTGTTGCCCGTGCCCATCAGGTTGAACCGGTCACACCCCGGCTGGTCACCGTGCTGGTCGTTCGCCCGCAGCAGCGCGACGCCGTCCGAGCAGGTCGCGGTCTTCGCCGCGGGGGAACCGCTCGCGCTGGCGGTCGGAGCCGGATCGGGAGTGTGCTGGCTGCAGGCGGTGAGGCCGGCGGTGAGGCTGAGCGCGAGGGCGCTGGCGAGGAGGTGCTTGCGCATGGGGCTTCTTCCGGGTCGTCGTCAGTGGCAGAGGGGTGGGCGGGCGAAGAGGCGGTGCTCCCCGCCCGCCCGGAGGTGGGTGCGGCGTCGGTGCTACCGGGTCGCCGCGGGGTTCAGATCGAGGTCGACGCTGCCGTTGGCAGTGTCGTCCGTGGTCTGGGTCACGGTGAAGTGGTACGAGCCGGCGCCGAGCCAGCGGGAGACCTCCCAGTCACCGTTGTCCTTGACCTTGGCCGTGACGGTCGCCAGCGACGGGTTGTTCGGGTCGAGCGTGATAGTGCTGCCCGCCTTGCCCGTGCCGCGGAACGTGACGAGCTCGTTCTGGTGCGAGGAGAGGTTGTCGGGCGAGGTCACGGCGAAGGGCTTCGTGACCTCCGCGGGCTGGTTCAGGTGCATGGTCACCCGGCCCGTCTCCACCTCGTCCGTCGTCTGGGTGACCGTGAACGTGTACTGCCCGGAACCGATCCACCGGTCGATGCTCCACTCGCCGTCGTTGCCGACGGGGGCGGTGAGCGTCGCCAGGTACGGGTTGTTCGGGTCGAGGGTGACCGTGCTGCCGGCGGCGCCGGTCCCGCGGAAGGTCACGAGCTGGTCCTTCACGGTCGCACCGTCGTCCGGCGAGGTCACCGCGAAGGGCTTCACGGCCTCGGCCGACTGGTTGATCCGGACCGTCTTGCGACCGGTCTCGGTGCTGTCCTTCGACTGGATGACGTCGAACTCGTACTTGCCACCGCCGATCCAGCGGTTCACCGACCAGTGGCCGTCGATCCCAACCGTGGCGGTGACCTTCGCGAGGTTCGGGTTCTTCGGATCGATCGTGACCGTGCTCTCCGGCGTACCGGTCCCCTCGAACGTCACCAGCTCGTCCTTGTGCGTGGACCCGGACGTCGGTGCGGTCACGTCGAACGGTCGGTCGACCGGAACGCCGGCCTCCGGCAGCTCGATGCCGTCGACCCGGCTGACGTTGCCACCCTTCGCGGTCTGGATGACGTCGAAGATCCAGGTACCGGTCGTGACCGGACGGTCGACGTGCCAGTTGCCCAGCGGGTCGACGGTGGCGTCGAAGTCGGTCAGACCCTCGCCAGCGTGCACGACGACCTTCGCACCCGGGGTGCCGGTGCCCTCGAAGCGGACGACCGAGTTCGGCGCGTGGGTGTCCCCGGACTTCGGGGAGGTGACCGTCACCGGGACCACGGCCGCGTCGCGGACCGCGGTGACCTCGGTGGACGAGACCGTGTTCCCCGGAGCGGTCTGGGTCACGGTGTAGGTGTGCGTACCGTCCTGGATCCGCTCGACCGGGATCGAGAAGGCGCCGTGCTCGACCGTTCCGGAGGCGACCTCCTTCTCGTTCTCGGAGATCACGATCCGTGCGCGGTCGGTGCCGGTGCCGGTGATGGTCGTCGAGCTGCCCTCGAAGGGAGCAGCCGGACCAGCTGCGGCCACCGCGGGCCCGCAGTCGGCGTCGACCGTGGTCTCCTGCACGCCGTCGACACCGGACTGCTCGACCTTCAGCGTGTGCGTGCCCGGGCCCAGCGGGTCGATCTCCGTCGACCAGGAACCGGTGCCGGCCTGGGCTCCTTCGACGGACACAGGGCCGCCGACGGTCTTGCCGTTCTCGTCCTTCACGGTGATCATGCCGCCGGTGACACCGGTGCCCTTGACGATCGCCTTCTTCGTCACGTCCTCGGGGAACTCGACCTCGGCGGTCGGCTTCGCGACGGACGACTTGCCCGGGTTGACCGTGATCTCGGCCCGGGTGCGGTTGTAGCCCTTCGAGATGCCCTCGACGACGAGCTGGTACTCGCGGTCCTCGAGCTCCGACGTCACGATGCGGTACGTGTTCGAGGTCCCGGCCTGGTTCGCGCCGAGGATGTTCTGCGGCTTGCCCTTCTCGTAGACCTTCACGCCGCTCTTGTCCTGCGCGTCGCCCTTGATCGTCAGCGACTGCCCGGGGTCGACCTCGAAACCGTCGTCCGGGGACGTGATCGACACGCCCTTGCCGTAGTCGATCATCAGGTCCGAGTGCGCGTAGTCCTCACCGCGGACGATCTCGTGGACGGTGAGGGCGTACTCGCCCGCCCTGTTCGGTGCATTGAGCGTGGTCTCCCAGTGCCCGTTGTCGTCCACCGGGACGGTCTTGACGTCGGTCTTGCCGTCCTTGATCCGGACCGAGGAGTTGGGCTGTGCGTCACCGAACACGGTGACGTTCTCCATCAGGTCGGAGGAGAACCGGGAGTCGGCCTTGAGAGGCGCGACGTGCAGGTCGACCGTCACGTCGTACTGCGCGATCTCGGTACCGCCGTCGAACGCGGTGACGTGGATGACGGTCTCGCCGAGGGAGAGGTCGGTCAGCACGTCCTCGAATGCGCCGCCGTCACCGATCTTCGGCGAGTGCTCCTTCGTCTTGCCGTTCTTGTCCACCCAGGACACGTCCACCGCCGTCGCCATGGCCGGCGCGAAGCCGTCGAGGTGCGCCGTGCCCGCCTCGAGGTCGATGTCCTTCACCTGCGCGAACAGGTCGGAGATCTTGACCTGCGTCCGCACGCCCTGCTCCCAGGCGTAGACGTACCCCTCGGCCAGACGCGACGCCTTGTCGTTGAGCTCCATGGAGAACGCGCCGTTCGTCGCGGCCTTGACGTTCTGCAACGCTTCGGACGCCACACGTGAGGCGCCGACGTACACGTTCGCCCCGCCCGGTGCCTTGCCGCTGAGCACGAGCTTGCCGCTGGCGTTCCGCGCGACGTGCAGGTCGGTCACCGGAGCGGTACGGCCGGTCGGTACCTCGAACGGCTGGTCCTGGTCGCTGAACTTGACGAGGACCTTCTGCCCCCACCCGATCGACTCGGGCAGCTTCTGCGTGAGGCGCCCGGATGCATCCGTGCGGAACCTCTGACTGTGCTCGCCCTTCTCGTCCGACACCTCGATGGACGTCTCTGCCGCCCTCGGGCCCACGACCGAGAGGTCGACCGAGTCGTCACCGGCGATGTACGAAGCGGTTGCCGAGTTCAGACCGGACACTCTGGCGGGCTCGCCGACACGCTTCATCCCGTAGTAGCCCCGGTTCACGAGGGAGTTCTCGGCAGTGACGTAAGCACCTTCGTTGGCATACACAGTCTTCAGGCGGCCAGCAGCGTCGAAGATGAAGTTGGTCAAGTCAGAGTCGCAGTTGGTCCAACTGCCCAGGTCCCCCTTATCGCGGCTGTTCGCGGCGACGAACAAACATTGACCAGCGCGATCGCCTTCCATAATGCGCATGGCAAAGCGGTCACCATGGTTGAGGACTTCCAGCTTCTTTGCCTTCGCCAGCGCCTCGGAGTAGCTCGCTGCTTCTCGGCGGTTCAGCGCATCGTCCATGTAGGTCCACTTCGTGCCGTCGAGTGTGACCCACCTGATCTGGGTGCCCGTCGGGGGGAACGCGTGGCTGGCGGTCGGCGCGCTGGGATTCACTGCTGACGCGGCTGGGCCGAAGCTCAGCCCGGTGACGATGGTGGCGGCAGCGAGACCAGCGGCCCCGACTGCTCGGAGTGTCTTCTTCATGTAAGAGGAGATGTCTTTCGGGATCGTGCCGTGCGGACACACGGCTCCAACATGGACATATGAAATATTGCATGAAGAAGCTGGAATCATTCCGAGTGCGATGCGTACGACGACGCCTACCGCCCTGAGCCCACCCGGCGCAAGTTTTCGCTCACAGACTTGACGCGCCTCCCATCGCGAGTAAACTTGAGTGCAGCGGACGCAACTCCGCGTAGGCTTCAGCAAGACCACGAACCCAACCGAAGGAGCACCACAACATGGGACGTGCAGTAGGCATCGACCTCGGAACCACCAACTCGGTCGTCAGCGTTCTCGAGGGCGGCGAGCCCACCGTCATCGCGAACGCCGAGGGGCTCCGCACCACGCCGTCGATCGTCGCCTTCACGAAGGACGGCGAGGTCCTGGTCGGCGAGACCGCCAAGCGCCAGGCCGTCACGAATGTCGACCGCACCATCGCGAGCGTCAAGCGGCACATCGGTACCGACTGGAAGGTCGACATCGACGGCAAGAGCTACACGCCGCAGGAGATCTCGGCCCGCACCCTCGGCAAGCTCAAGCGCGACGCCGAGCAGTACCTCGGCGAGGACGTCACCGACGCGGTCATCACCGTCCCGGCGTACTTCAACGACGCCGAGCGCCAGGCCACGAAGGACGCCGGTGAGATCGCCGGCCTCAACGTCCTCCGCATCATCAACGAGCCGACCGCTGCGGCGCTCGCCTACGGCCTCGACAAGGGCAAGGAAGACGAGCTCATCCTGGTCTTCGACCTCGGTGGTGGCACGTTCGACGTCTCCCTGCTCGAGGTGGGCAAGGACGACGACTTCTCCACGATCCAGGTCCGCGCGACCTCGGGCGACAACCGCCTCGGCGGCGACGACTGGGACCAGCGCATCGTCGACCACCTCGTCAAGAAGTTCAAGGACGAGCACGGCGTCGACCTGTCCACGGACAAGATCGCGAAGCAGCGCCTGAAGGAAGCGGCTGAGCAGGCCAAGAAGGAGCTCTCGTCGCAGATGTCGGCGAACATCCAGCTCCCGTACCTGACGCTGACCGCCGAGGGCCCGCTGAACCTCGACGAGACCATCTCGCGCGCGCAGTTCGAGCAGATGACCTCCGACCTGCTCGACCGCACCAAGAAGCCGTTCAACGACGTCATCAAGGAGGCGGGTGTCAGCGTCAACGACATCGCGCACGTGGTGCTCGTCGGTGGTTCGACCCGCATGCCCGCCGTGGCCGAGGTCGTCAAGAGCCTGACCGGTGGCAAGCAGCCGAACCAGGGCGTCAACCCGGACGAGGTCGTCGCCGTCGGCGCCGCGCTGCAGGCCGGTGTCCTGAAGGGTGAGCGCAAGGACGTCCTGCTCATCGACGTCACGCCGCTGTCCCTCGGCATCGAGACCAAGGGCGGCCTGATGACGAAGCTCATCGACCGCAACACCGCGATCCCGACCAAGCGCAGCGAGACCTTCACGACCGCCGATGACAACCAGCCGTCGGTCGCGATCCAGGTCTTCCAGGGCGAGCGTGAGTTCACCCGTGACAACAAGCCGCTCGGCACCTTCGAGCTCACCGGTATCGCGCCGGCCCCCCGCGGCGTGCCGCAGGTCGAGGTCACCTTCGACATCGACGCCAACGGCATCGTGCACGTGTCCGCGAAGGACAAGGGCACCGGCAAGGAGCAGTCGATGGTCATCTCCGGCGGCTCGTCGCTGCCGAAGGAGGACATCGAGCGCATGGTGCGCGAGGCCGAGGAGCACGCCGCCGAGGACAAGGCCCGCCGCGAGGCGAACGAGCGTCGCAACCAGGCCGAGCAGCTCGTCTACTCGATCGAGAAGCTCATCAAGGAGAACGACGACAAGCTCCCCGCGGACGTCAAGTCCGAGGTGCAGGCCGACGTCGACTCCCTGAAGTCGGCCCTCGCGGGTGACGACGACGAGGCCGTGAAGACCGCGTTCGACAAGCTCAACGAGTCGCAGGGCAAGCTCGGCCAGGCCATCTACTCGCAGCAGGACGCGGGCGCCGCGGCCGGTGGCGAGCAGCCGACCGCCGAAGGCCAGGGGCAGCAGGCGGACGACGAGGACATCGTCGACGCCGAGGTCGTGGACGACGAGGACGACAAGGACAAGAAGTAACGATGACGGACCCCAAGGACAACGTGCCGAACGAGGACGAGCCCCAGGTCGAGGGCGACGCCACCAACGCGCAGGAGCCCGAGGACCTCATCGAGGCGGAGGGGCCGGACGTGGAGATCCCCACGGACGGCCCCGCCGCCGGCGGCCCGCAGGCCGACCAGGCGAAGGGCGACCAGGCGGGTGCCGACGAGGCCAGCGACCTCTCCCCGGAGGACCAGGCCCTGCTCGACGACGCGGCCCGCGGCATGGAAGAGGACAAGCTGTCGCAGGCCGACCGCGACCTCGTGGCCGACATGCGCGCCGACATGCTCCGCGCGCAGGCCGAGCTGGTGAACTTCCGGAAGCGCGTCGAGCGCGACCGTGAGGCGAACCGCGACGCCGTCATCGCCGAGGTCGTCCGCGCCCTGCTGCCGGCCCTCGACGACCTGACCCGCGCCGAGGCGCACGGCGACCTGACCGAGGGCCCCATGCAGGTCATCGGGCAGAAGATCCGCGGCGGCTTCGAGAAGTTCAAGCTGGTGCAGATCGGCGAGAAGGGCGAGCTCTTCGACCCGAACGTGCACGAGGCGATCGTGCAGCTGCCCACGCCGGGTGCGACCGACCAGACCGTGGCGGACGTCGTGGAGCCGGGCTACAAGCTCGGCGACCGCGTGCTCCGCGCGGCCAAGGTCGCCGTCGCGGTCCCGGCCTGAGGCTCGGGAAGGAGGTAGGGATTCATGGCCAGTCAGGACTGGTTCGACAAGGACTTCTACAAGGTCCTCGGCGTCGACAAGACGGCGAGCGACGCTGAGCTGAAGAAGACCTACCGGAAGCTCGCCCGGCAGTACCACCCGGACTCCAACCCGGGTGACGCTGCCGCCGAGTCCCGCTTCAAGGAGATCAGCGAGGCCTACTCGGTGCTCTCCGACAAGGAGCAGCGCGCCGAGTACGACCAGGTCCGTGCCATGGGCTCCGGCGCCCGCTTCACCGCGGGTGGCCCGGGCCAGGGCGGCGGGTTCGAGGACGTCTTCGGCGGGATGTTCGGCCAGCAGGGCGGGCAGCGTGTCCGCTTCGGCCAGGGCGGTACCCGCGGTGGTGCCGGCGGCTTCGAGGACATCCTCGGCGGAATGTTCGGCGGCGGTCAGGGCTTCGGGCAGTCGTCCGGCGGCTTCCGCGGCTTCGGTGGTCCGACCAAGGGCCGCGACGTCACGGCGTCGACGACGCTCGACTTCACCACCGCGATCGCCGGTGACACCGTCAAGCTCTCGCAGGGCAACGGCCGACCGGTGAACGTCCGCATCCCCGCGGGCGTCGCCGACGGGCAGAAGATCCGCCTGCGCGGGCGCGGCGAGCCGAGTCCGGACGGCGGAGAGGCCGGCGACCTGGTCGTCAGCGTCTCCGTCCGCAAGCACCCGGTCTTCGAGCGCGACGGGCAGCACCTCCGCGTGGACGTCCCCGTGACGTTCGTCGAGGCGGCGCTCGGCGCGACGATCCAGGTGCCGACGCTCGGCGGCGAGCCCGTCAAGCTCAAGGTCGCCCCCGGCACGCCGTCCGGCCGCGTCCTGCGCGTCAAGGGACGCGGGGTCACGACCAAGAGCGGCACCGGTGACCTGCTCGCCACCGTGCAGGTCGCGGTGCCGTCGCACCTGTCGGACAAGCAGCGCGAGGCCGTCGAGGCCCTCCGCGCCGTCCTGCCCGACGAGGACCCCCGCGAGGACCTCCTCGCCAAGGCGCGCAGCTAGCGCTGCGCAACCAGCACGACAACCGGCCTGGAGGCTCGGCGCGGCTCCGTCAGGAAGCCGCACCGGGCCTCCAGGCTGGTTCTGCACCACGAGGACGACGGAAAGGAACCAGCCATGACCGACATGGACGAGAACTCGCCCGTCCTCGCGATCGCGGTGGCGGCGGAGCTCGCCGAGATGCACCCGCAGACGCTGCGGCAGTACGACCGGCTCGGCCTGGTCGTGCCGGGCCGCACCCGCGGTGGCTCGCGCCGCTACTCGATGCGCGACGTCGCGCAGCTGCGCGAGATCGCGCGACTCGGGTCCGAGGGGGTGTCGCTGGAGGGGATCCGGCGGGTGCTCGACCTCGAGAACGAGAACCTGGTGCTCCGCGACCGCGTGCGCGAGCTGGAGCGGGCGCTCGCCGATCAGCTCATCGCGCGCCCGGGCGCCCGTGTCTTCGCGGCGACGACCACCGGCGCTGCAGTCCCGCTGCGCGCGGGCATGCGACCGCAGCGGAACACCGCGGTGGTGCTCTACCGCCCAGAGCGGTGACCGAACGTGGTATGTCGCATTTCGATTGACTGTTCTCGATCACGAAGGCCGTGATCGAGAACAGGAGGAACGATGCGACGACGAACACGGTTGCTCAGCGCGATCGGGAGCGCGGTGCTGGTGGGGGCCCTGACCCTGGCTCCCACGACGTCGGCAACGGCGGCCGCTGATCCGACCGGTGCACCGGTGGGATCGACGCGGACCGTCGCGAAGGCTCCGACCGGGGTCGGACTGACGCCCCTCGGCCCGGACCGGTACCAGGTGACCGGGCAGCCGCACTGCGGGACGATCGAGTACACGTGCCAGATCCACGTCGGGAACGTCGGGCCGACGAGTGCGAGCGACTACCACTGGGACGGCGGGGTCTCGACGGCCGAGTTCGCAGTCGGCTGGCAGTTCGGCCAGACCCGGACGCCGGTCTACTGGACGTACGCCTGCTCCGTCTTCGGGTGCAAGAACTCGGCGACGGTGACGGCGGGCTCCGCGACGCGCCCGTTCCCGCAGCTCGGCATCACTGCCAGGGTGCAGAGCAAGAACGACACGAACCGATCGGCGGTGATCACCGGCACGGCGACCGGCCGAGCGGTCATCAAGCGCGGCGGCGCCCAGGTGGCGACGGCGACGAGTGATCGGACCGGAACGTGGAGCACGACCGTGACGGGCCTGTCGACCGGGCAGAACAGGATCACGTTCCAGCAGTGGGTCGACAATCGGTACCGGGACGAGACGTCGGTCGTGGTGGACTTCCCGCCGACGCCCGGCCAGATCGTCGGTGACACCGGCACGGCGGACCTGCAGCGCGGTGCCACGACGCCGGTCTCGGTGTCGTTCACGGCGAAGTCCGCGTTCCACACGCCGACGGGGAAGCTCGTCGTCACCGCACCGGAGGGTACGACGTTCGATGCGGGCCAGGACCGGCAGCGTGGCGAGTACCTGGACGGCGGCACCTGGCACCGGTTCGGCGGGGACTCGCTCGTCGACGGGTCGCGAGCACCCGACGGGCGGACGTACACCTTCCAGCTCGGGAACCGTGACTGGGACGTGACGAAGGACCAGCGCTTCCGCTTCACCCTGGACGTCCAGACCCCGGCCGACGTCGCGACGACCACGAGCAGCATGACCGGCAAGCTGTCCGGGACCTTCCCGGGCGCCTCGTTCGACACGACCGCCACCACCACGACGACCGTGGTCGACCAGGCGCTCAGTGCACGGGTCGAGAGCCAGGACGCGGTGGCCCGGACGGCGACGCTGACCGGGACGGCGCCCCGCCGTGCGGACTCCCTCGACGTCACGTGGGAGCGCGACGGCGGGACGGTCACGCGGACGGTGACGCCGACGGACGGAGCCTGGCGCTTCGTCGTCGACGGCCTGCGCGACGGTGACACGACCGTGCGGGTCGTGGCGAAGGTCGGCGGGCAGGCACTCGGCGACCCGGTGTCCGTCACCGTGCACCTCGACGCCGCGCCGTTCAGCGCCACGGCGCGCTTCGCGGGTGACGTCACGAAGCCGGTGGTCATCGAGGGGGCCGGGACCGCCGGTGGAACCGTCCGGATCGAGGGGGCCTGGACGACCGTCCCGCCGGTTCCGGTCGGGGTCGACGGCCACTGGTCCGTCACCGTGCCTGCGCCGGACCAGCCGGGGAAGCAGTCCGTGACCGCCGTGCAGACCGTCGACGGCCAGCCCGCCGGCTCGGAGCGAGTCGAGGTCGACTACGGGCGGGCGGTACGCATCACCTCGCCGGGGGACGGCTTCCAGATCACGCCGATCTGGAACAGCGTGCGCGTGATCGGGAAGGCCGAACCGCACGCGCAGGTGCGCCTCGGAGAGGGTGGTGACGACGACGCCTACGGGTCCGTCACTGCCGACGCTGACGGCCACTGGGCGATCACGACCCCGGCGCTCGCGCTCCGTGACCACGACCTGGTCGCGACGGCGCTGTCGAAGGGCGCGAACACCACGCGAGACACGGTTCGGATCGTCCCCGAGGGCTGAGCCCGACGGTTCGTCCGACGAGTCGGCGGCGGGGCCGGGACCGGTGCCGCCGCCGTCTCGGCCGTCACGGGAGGTCGTCGTCGAACAGGTCACGACGGACGCCGTCGACCGCCGTGCACCGGGGGAGCGTGGGACGGTCGTCCTCGGGGGAGCAGCGGCCGGGGCGACGCGCGCGAACCGTCTCGACGACCGAGCGGACGCAGGACGCGCACACGTCAGGACCGTCCGCGGTCGGGGTCGGGGAGCAGGTGGACCGTGCAGGTCGCCCGCTCCGCGAGCCGTCCATCGCGGCAGTCGACCGCGACGCGGAGTGCGACGAGGCCGTTCCGGATGTGCTCCCAGGGCAGCGCGCTCCGGATGTCGTCGTGCCGCAGGCGGTACGTCAGGCCGTCGAGGGTCCCGCTCAGGGCTGCGACGAGCAGGGGGTTGTCGCACGCCGCGAGGAAGGTCCGGTAGACCGGGGTGATCGCGTCGGAGCCCCACTGCCACGTCGGCATCGCCATGCAGTCGAGCACGAGCCCGATGCGGCGGAAGAGTGCGGCGCGGTCGCGGTCCCCGAGGTCGCCGATCGTGGTGCGGACGACGCCCCCGAAGAGCAGTCCGAGCGTCTGCAGCGTCGGGATGAGTTCGTCGCGGCGCGGGACCGTGACGCGCGTGTACCGGTTCGGGCGGAACTCGACGAGACCGAGGTGCCCGAGGTCCGACAGTGCTTCCCGCACCGGGGTCCTGGAGCACCGGAGCCGGAGCGCGAGCTGTTCGTCGTCGAGCAGGGTCCCCGGGGCGAGCGCCCCGCTCATGATCTCGGTCCGCAGGCGTTCCCGCGCCTGGTCCCGCAGGCGGGGACGCCGGCCGGCGTCTGGCGAAGCGAACATCGGCCCCTCTCGCTCGTCCTGCCGTTGCTCGTCGCGCAACGGTCTCCTCCGAGCGTAGGGGCTTGGGATACCACCGGCACCGGTGATATACCGCTGCCCTGCGCACCGGCGCGGCTCCGCACCGTCGTCTGAGTACCCTGGGGCCGTGCCATTCGACTTCGCCGACCACTTCCGGCGCTCCCCGGTCAGCGACGAGCCCGACCTCGTCGCGATCGACGGCACCGACCGCTTCATGCTCGACGAGGCACCGCACGTGCACGGGGACGCGCTCCGGCAGCCCGGTGAGGTCGCCGTCGTCGACGACCGGTACGGGGTGCTGACCCTCGGCGCCATGACCGTGCACGGCGCGTCGGGTGTCCGGGTCGTGCAGGACTCGCTCGTCGGGGTGCGGGCGCTGCAGGCGAACGCGGGCACCTTCGGCCGGAGCGGCTTCGTGCTGACCGAGACGCTCGAGCAGGCCTTCCGCGACGTCCGCCTGGTGCTCCTCCGGCTGTCGAAGTCGAACGACCGGCTCGACGAACTCGCACGCGCCGTCGCCCGCTGGGCGGCGCCCGACGTGGTCCTGCTCTGCGGCGGGGTCTCGAAGCACATGAACCTGTCGCAGAACGACGTCCTGCGCCGGTACTTCGGCGAGGTCACCGCGTCACGGGGTCGCGGCAAGTCGCGGCTGCTCATCGCGCAGGACCCGCTCCGTGCGACGGCGGTGCGCGCGGACGCGACGAACCCCTGGCCGCGGTCCGTGCACGTCGACGAGCTCGGGATGACGCTCGTCGCGCACGGCGGCGTCTTCGCGGGGACGTCGCTCGACCAGGGCACCCGGGTGCTGCTCGACGTCATGGACGACGCCGTCCCGTCGGCGCGGGTCGCCGTCGACCTCGGGTGCGGGAACGGCGTCATCGCGACTGCTCTGGCGCGCCGCCGCCCGGCCGTCAAGGTGGTCGCGACCGACGTCTCGGCGATCGCCGTGGCGTCGACGCGGGCGACGGCGGTGGCGAACGGCGTCGCGGACCGGGTGACGGTCGTCCGGTCGGACGCGGGCGACGAGCTCGACGAGGGGTCTGCGAAGCTCGTGCTCTGCAACCCGCCCTTCCACGAGGGCACCACGGTGAGCACCGACGCGGCCGAGGCGATGTTCCGCAACGCGGCCACGATCCTCCAGGCCGGCGGTGAACTGTGGTGCGTCTGGAACTCGCACCTGCGGTACCGACCCATGCTCGAGCGGCTCGTCGGACCGACCCGACAGGTCGTCCGGACCGCGAAGTTCACGGTGACGGCCTCGCGCCGGGCCGACTGAGGCGGGGACGACGACGGCCCCGTCACCGTGGTGACGGGGCCGTCGTGCGCGAGCGGTCGGGCTCAGATGTGCACGGACACCTGGGTCTGCTTGCCGCCGGCGGTCACGGTGATCACGTGGTCGCCCTTCGCGAGACCGGACAGGGAGAGCTTGCCCTCGCCGTCGGCCTTGATCGCGCCCGCCGCGAGCTGCTGCTCGCCCTCGTGGGCCTGCAGGCCGGCGATGCCGGTGGGGAGGCCCCACACGGTGATCTGCGCGGTGCCGAAGAGGGCACTGGTGCTCGTGACCTGGGCCTCGAGCTGGTCGGCGGCGTGGTCGCCGTTGCCGATCGTGAGCGTGCGCTCGACCTGCTCGCCGTCGATCGTGGCGGTCGCGGTGACCACCGTGGTGAGCTTCTTCGGAGCGGTCAGGACGACCTGGGCCGCTTCCTCGTCGCCGAGGGTCACCGTCTTGGTCTCGCCGTTGGCCGCGACGGTCACCTCGGTGCCCGTCGGGCCGAGGACGTCCACGGCGACCTGGCTGTCGCTGATGCGGGTCGAGTCGACGGCGAACGCGGTGTCGGACGCGCCGTCACCCGGCTCCTCGGTGCCGCTGCCGTCGCCGGGCTGCTCGGTGCCGCTACCGTCGCCGGGCTGCTCGGTGCCCTCGCCGGGCTGCTCGGTGCCGCTGCCGTCGCCGGGCTGCTCGGTGCCGTCGCCGGGCTGCTCGGTGCCGTCGCCGGGCTGCTCGGTGCCGTCGCCGGGCTGCTCGGTGCCCTCGCCGGGCGCCGAGTACGTGAGGACGTAGGCCGAGCTGGTCCAGGCGCCCGTACGGCTCTCGAAGAGGAAGTGCAGGTCGTTCTCGCCCTCGTGCAGGTCGCGGGAGAAGGCCAGCGTGAACTCGCCGTCGGCGTTCGCACGCCCCGACGCGTAGGTGCGGCCGTTCGCGTCCTCCAGGTCCACCGGGCTGTAGGCGCGGACGCCGGAGCCGGAGATGGCGGGACGTGCCTCGTGGACGGTCGATCCGCTCGCCAGGGCCGGCTCGAACGTCGAGGACTTCGGCGTGTAGGTGATGTCGAGTCGCTGGCGCTCGACCCAGTCGCCGTTCGCCTGCTGGAAGCGGACGACGACCCGGTTCTCGCCCTTGTAGAGGGAGCCCTCGAGCTTCGTGGACCAGTGCCCGTGCTCGTCGGCGGTGGCGACGCCGAGCGCCGGGCCGGTGATGCCGCCGATGCTCACCGAGCCGCCGGGACGGGCGGTGCCCTCGAACGTCGGCTGCGAGGTGCGGACCTCGTCGCCGTCGTGCAGGTTCGTCACGGCCTCGACCGGGGACTGTCCCTCGCCGGGCTGCTCGCCGCCGCCCTGCTGGCCGTCACCCTGACCGGTGCCCGGCTGCTCGCCGCCGCCCTGCTGGCCGTCGCCCTGACCGGCACCCGGCTGCTCGCCGCCGCCCTGCTGGCCGTCGCCGGGCTGCTCGCCGTTGCCGGGCTGCGTGCTGCCGGTGTCGACCGGGGCCCAGTTGCTCACGGCGAACAGGTCGTGGTTCGGGGTGCTGGCCGGGATCACGTCGTTCACGGCGCGGAGCGCGGCCTGCTCGGCGGCGGCACCGCCCGGGATCGTGATCTCGAAGCGGCCGTCGGCGCCGGTCGGGGCGCTCGCCACGATCGACCCCCGGTCGAGCGATGCCTCGACGCGCACGTCGCGGTTCGCGGTGCCGCGGACGACCAGGTCGTCGCCCTTCCGGTCGACGGACGAGACGACCGGGTCGGCGGCGTAGGCGTCGAGCTGCGCCTGGTCCGGAGCACTGTGGTGCCCGTCCGCCTTGACGACCGCGGCGGTGATGACCTGCGGACCCGACGGCAGGACGGCGAGGTCGCAGGTGTACAGGTGCTGGTTCGCCGGGGTGTTGTGCCCGGTGCAGAGCAGGTGGCCCTGCTGGTCGACGACCTTGAGCGAGCCCTTCGAGACCGAGCTCGTGACCGCGACGGACGGGGTCGCGCGGCTCGCTTCGAAGACGCTGAGCCCGTCGCGCTCGCCGGTGCTCCGCGCCCCCTGGACCTCGTTGATGCCGGTGAAGCTGTCGGCGATGGGTCGCTCGTGCGTCGCGCCCGGGATCGTCGGGAGGTCGGGTGCCGCGTTGGCGGCCGTCGCGACGACGAAACCCGACGAGGTGAGGACGAGTCCGAGTGCCGCCCCGGTGGCGGCACGGGTGATCTTGCGCATGGGTTCCTTTCGGTGGGATCCGTGCCAGTGACAGCGCGGACGAGCACCCATGTTGTATTTCGCATACTGAAACTATTCCGGGTGTGAGCGATACCCCGTGCACGACGAAGCGCCCCGCCGGTGGCGGGGCGCTTCGTCGACGTGACCTCGGATCAGGCGGGGACGTAGTCGAACGTGTCGGGGTCCGGGCCCGTGCGGTGGCCCTTGTCGAGCGACGTGATCGCCGTCATGTCGTCGTCGGAGAGCTCGAAGTCGAAGATCGCGAAGTTCTCCTCGACCCGCGAGCGCGTGACCGACTTCGGGAAGACGATGTCGCCGCGCTGGATGTGCCAGCGGAGGACGACCTGCGCCGGGGTCTTGCCCGTGGCGCCGGCGATACGGGTGATGGTCTCGTCGTCGAGCACGAGGCCCTGAGCGATCGGGGACCAGGCCTCGGTGGCGATGCCGTGCTCGGTGTCGTAGGCGCGGAGCTCGTCCTGCACGAGGTACGGGTGCACCTCGATCTGGTTGACGGCCGGGGTGATCGTCGTCTCGGCGGCCAGGCGGTTGAGGTGGTGCGCCTGGAAGTTGCTCACGCCGATCGAGCGGGCGGTGCCGGCGTGGTAGAGCTCCTCCATCGCCTTCCAGGTCGGGACGAAGTCCGACACCGTCGGCAGCGGCCAGTGGATGAGGAAGAGGTCGGTGTACCCGCCGAGCAGGTCGGCCGACTTCTTGCCGTTCTCGGCGGCGAGGGCCGGGTCGTGGAAGCCGTTGTTGAGCTTCGACGTGACGAAGATCTCCTCGCGCGGGATGCCGGACGCCTCGATGGCCTCGCCGACCTCCTTCTCGTTGCCGTACATCTCGGCGGTGTCGATGTGGCGGTAGCCGACCTCGAGCGCGGTGAGGGTCGCCTCCTTCGTGTCGGAAGGATCGATCTGGAAGACACCGAAGCCGAGCTGCGGGATGGTCTTGCCGTCGTTCAGGGTGATGTTCGGAACGGTCATGTCACCATGCAACCAAAGCGCCCCCAGGAGGCATTCCGGCAACACTCAGTCGGGCGCGCTGCGCGCGGGAACCGGACCGCTCAGGCGAGCGCGGCCGTGATGTACGCGAGCAGGGCGTCCCCGTACGCCACAGCCGGGTCGTCGCTCCGGAACTCCCGGGCGACCCCGTCGATCGTCGCCGTGACGACGAACCCGGCGGCGAGCGACACGAACGCCGGTCCGAGCAGGTCGCGCAGCTGGTCCTCCCGCGGGAGCCAGAGCGACTCGGACGCCTCGACCGAGTCGAGCGCCCACTCCGTCGTGCCGTTGAAGCCGAGCGAGGTGCCGCTGGGGTGGTCGTGGCGTTCGACGGTCATCTCGGAGACGGTGTAGACGTCGTCGTCGACCCCGGGCTTGTCGATGACGAACCGGTCGCCCGTCCCCGGGTGCCAGCGGAGTCCGGCGTCGCGCAGCGACCGGGCGAGTTCGACGGTGACCACCGCACCACCCTGCCACGCAGGGCCGGAGGGCGGACACGACCCGAAGGGCCCCGACGCCGTCAGGACGCGTCGCGCGGTCCGTCGTCGTGGACGTGGTCGCCGGCAAGGTCGACGTACTAGCATCGCCGAGCACCCCCGCGCGCGACGAGCACTCGTCCGCGCGCGCGGACGCGACGACGCCTGGGCGACCGGTGCCGTGCCTCCCGGCTGCTCACGCGGCCACGGGCACGACCGCCGGCCGGTGTCACGGTGCCGGGGCGGCCACGAGCCGCCGCCGGCTCCTGTCCGCCCTCCCCGTCCGCCCAGCAAAGGACCCGCATGACCCTCGAGCGCGAGGAACTCCGCGACGACTGGACCGTGGCGATCGCCGGCGACCAGGTGCCGACCGGGGCACCGGCCGGGATCACGGGTCGCACGATCCCCGCCACGGTGCCGGGTCAGGTGCACACGGACCTCGAACGCGAGGGACTCGTCGCGGACCCGACGTTCGACCGCAACGAGGACGGCGCGAAGTGGGTCGGCCGGGCCGACTGGGCCTACCGGCGGACGGTGGACGTCGCACCTCGGGGGCACGAGCGCGTCGACCTGGTGTGCGAGGGGCTCGACACGGTCGCCGAGCTGAGCCTCGACGGCGTGGTCGTCGGCACCACCCGCAACATGCACCGGCGGTACCGGTTCGACCTCAACGACGTCCCGGGTGCCGCGGGCGACCGCGAGCTCGAGCTGCTCTTCGAGTCGCCGTACCGCGAGGCCGGCCGGGTCGCCGCCCGCGCCGGCTCGATGCCGGGACCGTACGACGAGCCGTTCCCGTACATCCGCAAGCAGGCCTCGAACTTCGGCTGGGACTGGGGTCTGACCGCGGTGACGAGCGGTCCGTGGCGTCCGGTCGCGATCGAGCGCTGGTCCACGGCGCGGCTCGCCGAGGTGAAGCCGCTGGTCGACGTCGAGGCCGGCGAGGGCGTCCTCGACGCGCACGTGCGGGTCGAGCGGTCCGGGATGAACGACCTCGACCAGGACGGTGAGGACGACGACCTCGTGCTCGTCGTCACGGTCGCCGGCCCGACCGTGGACGGCGGGACGACCCGACAGCGCTCCCGGGCGCAGCTGACCCCGAAGGACGACGAGACCGTCGTCACGGTGCGCGTGCCCGAGGTGCGGCGCTGGTGGCCGCGCGGCTACGGCGAGCAGCCCCGGTACGACGTGACCGTCGAGCTGCAGACCGTCGACGGCGAGGTCCTGGACCGTCGGACGGCGAAGACGGGCTTCCGCTCGGCCCGGATCGACACCGCGGACGACGCGATCGGCAAGCCCTTCACCGTCGTGGTGAACAGCACCGTCATCGACGTCCGCGGCGTGAACTGGATCCCGGACGACGTCATCGTGTCGCGGGTGGACCGCGCGCGGACCGCGGACCGGCTCGGCGTCGCCGCGGACCTCGGCGTGAACCTCGTCCGTGTGTGGGGCGGCGGGGTCTACGAGTCCGACGACTTCTACGACGTCTGCGACGAGCTCGGCCTGCTCGTCTGGCAGGACTTCGCGTTCGCCTGCGCGGCCTACCCCGAGATCGAGCCGATCCGCAGCGAGGTCGTCGCCGAGGCCCGGGACAACGTCGCACGCCTGGCCGGCCACCCGTCGCTCGTGGTCTGGAACGGCAACAACGAGAACATCTGGTTGCACGACGCGGACGGCTGGGCCGAGGAGCTCGGTGACCGCGGCTGGGGGCTCGACTACTACCTCGACATCCTCCCGACGATCGTCGACGCGGTCGACCCGTCGCGCTTCTACACGGTCGCCTCGCCCTGGTCGGGTTCCGAGACCCTGCCCGCGAACGACGTCGACCACGAGACGCACCACTCGTGGGACGTCTGGAACCGGCTGTCCGACGACCACTACCGCGACTCCGTCCCGCGGTTCGTGTCCGAGTTCGGGTGGCAGGCACCGCCCGCCTGGCGCACCCTCCGCGACGCGGTCACGGACGAGCCGCTGCGCGTGGACTCGCCCGGTGTCGTGCACCACCAGAAGGCCGACGACGGCATGGGCAAGCTGGCACGGGGGATCGAGCCGCGCTTCGGCGTCGTCGATCCGGCCGAGTTCGACCGCTGGCACTACCTGACGCAGCTGCAGCAGACGCGGGCCGTCGCGACCGGCGTCGAGCACTGGCGGACGCACTGGCCGCGGAACACCGGGGTCGTCGTCTGGCAGCTCAACGACCTGTGGCCGGTGGCGTCGTGGTCCGCGATCGACTCCGCGGGGCGGCTCAAGCCGCTCGCCCACGAGCTGCGTCGGCTGTACGACGACGTCCTGCTGGCGATCCGGCCCGTCGTGCGTCCGTCCGCTGACGACGACGCGGTTCCGACGTCGTCCGGAGACCGGCCTGGAGGCGCGGACCACGTCGGCACGTCGGCTCCCCTCGACGGGGCGGCCGGGACCGCCGCGAGCACCGGTACCGCCGACGGCGCCTCCGAGTCCGGAGGGCTCGTCGACACGCTGTCGCTCGGGGTGTCGCCCGGGTCGTTCGGGCACTCGCCCGTCGAGATCGCGGTGCGGTCCTCCCGCGGCGGTCGCGACAGCGTGGTGCGGGTCCGGCGCATGCACGTGTCCGGCAGGATCCTCGCCGAGGTCACGCTGCCCGTCCGGCTGTCGGAGGCCGGCGTCGCCGTCGTCGACCTGCCCGAGTCGGTCGGCGTCCTGGACGACCCGACGCGTGAGCTCGTCGTGGCGGACATGGACTGGCGTCGTGCGGTCTGGACCGCGTCGCCGGACAAGGACGTGCAGTGGGAGCCGGCGCGGTACCGCACGACGGTCGCCCCCGCGGCCGACGGTGACGGACACGACCTGGTCGTCGAGGCCGAGTCGCTCGTGCGGGACCTGCTCGTGCAGCCGGACCGCATCGCGCCGACCGGCACCGTCGACCGCGGCTTCATGACGCTGCTGCCGGGGGAGCGCGTGGGCTTCCGGGTCCGCGGGCTGTCCGACGCCGAGGCTGCTCGCCTGACGGAGGGCGCGGCGCTCTGGTCGCTCGACGACGCCCTCCTCGGGCTGGAGCATCGCACTCTGGACTGATATACTGGACGTGTCCGGTGTCACCACCGGTACGGCCGCGCCTTGACCCGCGGTCGGCACAGCGCACCCCCGGAGAGCAGCGGCCTCCGGGGGTGCTGCCATGTCGTCCGGTGCAGCCTGTGCGAACGGTGTCCGTTCCGGCTCCCGCCTGGGCTTCCGGTCGGGTGCGGGTTACGATGATCGGACGCCGGACTTCCGCCCTCCCGGTCGACGATGACCGGACGGGCGTCGCCAGACCCAGAACAAGGAGACATGATGCTCGGAAACCTGACGGGGATCCACCTGCTGATCATCCTCGGGATCATCATCCTGCTGTTCGGTGCCACCAAGCTCCCGGCGCTCGCCAAGGGCCTGGGCCAGTCGATCAACATCTTCAAGAAGGAGATGGGCGACGACAAGAAGAAGAACGACGACGGCACCGTGAACACGGCGACGACCGGTCCGACCGTGCAGAACACGGCGCAGCCGACCGCGCAGCCCGTCGTCAACCCCGGCCCCTCGGTGCAGCCCGACGTGCACTCGACCGCCGAGCCCAAGAACTAGGACACCCAGCCCCGTCCTGTCGGCAGCCCCCGCGACCACTCTGGTCGCGGGGGCTTCGGCGTTCGGGCGACGTCCTGCTCCGGCCCTGGTCCTGCTCGACGTCAGGACGTCGTGGTCGGTGGATCGTCGAGTGCTCGGGCGGCACGTCGGGTGAGCGCCTCGAGGGGACCCCGACGACCGGAGCGGTGGACGAGCAGTGCGGCGACGACGGCGGCCACGAGGAGGACGACGAAGGGTCCCCACCCGCCGAGTGCCGGCAGCGGGTCCGGTTCGCCCGATCGCGACCAGACGCCGACGGCCAGGACGTGCGCGCAGTAGAGCGTCAGCGCGAGACGGCCGACGGCGCTGAGCGGGAGCAGGACCGTCGGGGCGTACCGACCGAGGAGCCCGAGCGCAGCCAGCACCGCGAGGGCGATGCCGAGGGCTCCGACGAGCTCGAAGGTCGACCCGGCGTGCGGGGTGACGTCGAGCAGGCGTGCCCAGTCGATCCGCGGGAAGGGCGGGTTCTGGGCGACGATGCCGGGGCCGCCCTCCGGGACGACGGGCGCCACCGGCGCGGAGCCGCTGCCGCTGCCGCTGTCCCCGCCTCCGCCGACGGGGATCATCGTCCCGACCGGTCCCGTGGTGCCGAGTGCGGTGCCGATCGCGGCTCCGGCTCCGTACCCGGTCGCGGCGAGCCCGACACCCACCAGGAGCACCCGGCGCAGGACGTCGGCGCGGTCGAGCCCGAGTCGAGCCACGAGCACGCCCGCGAGGACGACCCCGAACCACGACACGGCGGGGTACCCGGTGAAGAGCAGCCCCGCGGTGCTGCTGCCGCCGGTCATCTCGACGACGGCCTGTCCGACGAGGGCGAGCACGGGACCGACCACGAGGGCGAGCACGGCGGCGAGGACGACCCAGCGGAGCCGGAGCCGCAGGAACGGCAGCGCGGCGACGAACAGCACGGCGTAGGTCGGCAGGATGACGAGCACGCCTCCGGGCACCAGGGTCAGGAGCCCGCCGATCGCCAGGAGCGTCGCGGCACGGGCGAGGACGTGCCGTCGGTCGCGGACCCGACCGGCCGGCCCCGGACCGGTGGTGAGCAGGACCAGGGAGGCCCCGGCGCAGAGCGCGAACAGGACCGAGGAGCGACCGTTCACGAGGTCGGGCCAGCTCGACGGATCCGTCCAGTCGAAGAGCGTGTCCGCCGCTCCGACGTGCGCGGCGAACATGCCGAGGACGGCGAGCCCGCGAGCGGCGTCGAGGCCGGCGAGACGTGGACGAGTAGGGGCGTTGACATGTTGCATGTCGACGATGCTCGCGAGCGCGCTGTTTCGTCGGCGCAACCGGTCGCCGGATCACTCCGACGAGGAGGATGGGGCGCATGACCGCTCCGGCCGCAACGGCCCCGCTCCGTGACGACCGCCGGGTGGTCCTCGTGGTCGCGATCCTCGCGTCCTTCGTCGTCGGGCTCGACTCGAGCGTCGTCAACGTCGCCCTGCCCGCGATCCGCCGGGAGCTCGGTGGTGGTCTCGTCGTGCAGCAGTGGACCGTCGACGCCTACCTGGTCACGCTCGGCTCGTTGATCCTGGTCGCCGGCTCCCTCTCGGACCTGTTCGGCCGGGTCCGGATCATCCGGTGGGGCCTGGTCGTCTTCGGCGTCGCCTCGGTGGTGTGCGCGATCGCGCCGACGGGCGAGGTCCTGGTCGTCGCCCGGGCGTTCCAGGGTGTCGGTGGGGCGCTCGTGACCCCGAGCGCCCTGGCGCTCATCGTCGCGGCGTTCCGGGGCGCCGCGCAGGCGAAGGCGATCGGGTCGTGGACGGCCTGGTCGAGCGCCGCGTCCATCCTCGGGCCGGTCGTCGGCGGGCTGATCGTCGACGGCATCGGCTGGCGCTGGATCTTCGTGGTGACGGCCGTGCCGATCGCGGTGACCATCCCCCTGGTCCGGCGGATCTCCGGCGACGTGGTCACCGGCGACCGTCCGCGGGTGGACGTGATCGGCGCGGTGCTCGCCGTGGTCGGGGTCGGCGGTGTCGTCCTCGGCCTGATCGAGCAGGAGCGCCTCGGGTGGGGCGCGCCGGTCGTCGTCGCCGCGCTCGTGCTCGGCGCGGCGTCCCTCGTGGCCTTCGTGCCGTGGGAGCTCCGCGTGACCCGGACCGCCGGCTCGCCCCTGGTGCCGCTGGAGCTGTTCCGCGCGCGCAACTTCACGGTCGGCAACCTGGCGACGCTCTCGATCTACGGGGCGCTCGGGATGGTGTTCTTCGTCGTGACCCTGTTCCTGCAGGAGGTGTGGGACTTCCCCGCGTGGGTCGCCGGACTCGCGACGTTGCCGCCGACGCTGATGCTCCTGGCGCTGTCCACCACGGTCGGTTCGTTCTCCGGCCGGTACGGTCCACGGTGGTTCATGGCTGCCGGGCCAGCCGTGGCCGCGGTCGGCGCGCTGCTGATGCTGCTCGCCGGCGACGACCCGGCGGGCTACTGGTGGTCGGTGCTGCCCGGGCTCGTGCTGATCGGCGCGGGGATCGCGACCATGGTGACGCCGTTGACGAGTGCCGTCCTCGGATCGGTGCCGCAGGCGGAGGCCGGTGCCGGGTCCGCCGTGAACAACGCGGTCGCCCGCATCGCCGGGCTGGTGACGGTGGCCCTGGCGGGCGTCGTCCTGGGTGGCGGGGTGAGCGTCGACGGGTTGCACCGCGCGATGGTCGTGATGGCGCTGCTGCTCGCCGCCGGAGCCGTCGTCAGCGCGGTCGGGATCCGGAATGCACCGCTGCGCTCGTAAGTTGAGTGCAGTAGACTCAAGTACACCACCACCGCACGGAAAGGACGGACCGCATGGCGAACCTCCAGGGCGCCCCCGACTCGCAGGAACGGCAGAAGACCGCCCTCGAGCAGTACGGCGTCGACCTCACCGCGATCGCGCGGAGCGGCAAGCTCGACCCGGTGATCGGTCGTGACGCCGAGATCCGCCGTGTCTCCCAGGTGCTGACGCGGCGGACCAAGAACAACCCCGTGCTCATCGGTGAGCCCGGGGTCGGCAAGACCGCCGTGGTCGAGGGTCTCGCGCAGCGCATCGTCGCCGGCGACGTCGCCGACTCGCTGAAGGACAAGCGGCTCGTGTCGCTCGACATGTCCGCCCTCATCGCCGGCGCGAAGTACCGCGGCGAGTTCGAGGAGCGGCTCAAGGCCGTCCTCAAGGAGATCGACGACTCGGACGGTCAGGTCATCACGTTCATCGACGAGCTGCACACGCTGATGGGGGCCGGCGGCGGTGAAGGGTCCGTCGCGGCGTCGAACATGCTCAAGCCGATGCTCGCCCGCGGTGAGCTGCGGCTGATCGGCGCGACGACGCTCGACGAGTACCGCGAGTACATCGAGAAGGACGCCGCGCTCGAGCGCCGCTTCCAGCAGGTGTTCGTGGGGGAGCCGAGCGTCGAGGACACCGTGGCGATCCTCCGCGGACTCAAGGAGCGGTACGAGGCGCACCACAAGGTGACCATCAACGACTCCGCCCTGGTCGCCGCCGCGAGCCTGTCGAACCGCTACATCTCCGGTCGCCAGCTCCCCGACAAGGCGATCGACCTCATCGACGAGGCCGCCAGCCGACTGCGCATGGAGATCGACTCGAGCCCGGTCGAGATCGACGAGCTCAAGCGCAGCGTGGACCGCCTGCGCGTCGAGGAGTTCGCGCTGAAGCAGGAGAAGGACGACGCGTCGAAGGCGCGGCTGGCGACCCTGCGCGCGGAGCTCGCCGGGCGCCAGGAGCGGCTCGACGAGCTCGAGCAGCGGTGGCAGGCCGAGCGGGCGAGCCTCAACCGCATCGGTGAGCTCAAGCAGCAGCTCGACGAGCTGAACATGCGCAGCCAGCGCGCGCAGCGGGAGGCGCAGTACGAGACGGTGTCGCGCATCGAGTACGGCGAGAAGCCCCGGATCGAGGCCGAGCTCGCGGCGGCCGAGCAGGCCGAGAGCGCCGACCGCATGGTGAACGACAGCGTCACGGACGAGGACATCGCCGCCGTGATCGCGCAGTGGACGGGCATCCCGATGGGGCGCCTGCTGCAGGGTGAGACCGAGAAGCTCCTGCACCTGGAGACCGAACTCGGTCGTCGGATCATCGGGCAGCGCGCCGCGGTGTCCACCGTGTCCGAGGCGGTGCGTCGCACCCGCGCCGGCATCTCCGACCCGGACCGCCCGACGGGCTCGTTCCTGTTCCTCGGCCCCACCGGCGTCGGCAAGACCGAGCTCGCCAAGGCGCTCGCCGAGTTCCTGTTCGACGACGAGAAGGCCCTCGTCCGCATCGACATGAGCGAGTACGGCGAGAAGCACTCGGTCGCGCGGCTCATCGGTGCCCCGCCCGGGTACGTCGGGTACGAGGCCGGCGGGCAGCTCACCGAGACCGTCCGGCGCCGCCCGTACTCGGTGGTGCTGCTCGACGAGGTCGAGAAGGCGCACCCCGAGGTGTTCGACGTCCTGCTCCAGGTGCTCGACGACGGACGCCTGACCGACGGGCAGGGGCGCACGGTCGACTTCCGGAACACGATCATGGTCCTGACGTCGAACCTCGGATCGCAGTTCATGACCGACCTGACGCTCACGGACGAGCAACGGGACGAGGCCGTGCGTGAGCTCGTGCAGCAGGCGTTCCGGCCCGAGTTCGTGAACCGTCTCGACGACATCGTCGTGTTCCAGGCGCTCACCACCGACGACCTCGGCCAGATCGTGTCGCTGTACGTCGACCGTCTGGCTCGTCGTCTGTCGGACCGCCGACTCGAGCTGGCCGTGACGCCGGCGGCGCGCAGCTGGCTCGCCGACCGCGGCTACGACCCCGTCTACGGGGCGAGGCCGCTCCGCCGCCTCATGCAGCGGCAGATCGACGACCGGTTGGCGCGGGCGATCCTGTCCGGGGACGTCCGCGACGGGGACACCGTCCGCGTGGACGTCGCCGCGGGCGGCGACGAGCTGACGGTCGAGCCGTTCGAGCTCGCGGAGATCGTCGAGGAGTAGGTCGCGTCCGCCCCGCGGCAGGGTGCGGCCGGGAGGTCCGGTGCCGGTCCGACGGACCGGCACCGGGCCTCCCGGTCGTTGCGTCGCCCCCGGCAGCGTTACGGCCGCGAAACAGTGCACGCGCGACGGTGGTCGCATGGAACCACAGACCGTCGAAACCGTCCCCCTGTTCATCACCCGATCCGCGGAGACGACCGAGTTCGTCGTGCGGTTCGACGAACGGCGGGGGACCGTCCACCTCGACTCAGCGGATTCATAGACATCGCATGTGAAATGTCGAATGTGCGTGTACTCGTGGTCGACGATGAGACCTCCCTGGCCGATCTCGTCGCGAAGGGACTCTGTCGCCAGGACATGGCCGTCGACGTCGCCCACCGGGGCGACGAGGCGGACGAACTCCTGTCGGTGAACGACTACGACGTCGTCGTGCTCGACCGCGACCTGCCGGGTCTGCACGGGGACGAGGTCGCGCGTCGACTCGCGGCGAGGGGTTCGCTGACCCGGATCCTCATGCTGACCGCCGCGACCACGCTGGCAGACCGCGTGCACGGGCTCGAACTCGGTGCGGACGACTACCTCGCGAAGCCGTTCGAGTACCCGGAGCTCGTCGCCAGGGTCCGTGCGCTCGGGCGGCGGAGCGTCGCGCCGGTCGCGCCGGTGCTCGAGCGGGACGGGATCGTCGTCGACTCGAACCGGCGCATCGCCACCCGCGACGGCCGACCGCTCGACCTGACGTCGAAGGAGCTCGGCGTGCTCGAGGTGCTGCTCCGCGCGGACGGTCGCATCGTCTCGTCCGAGGAGCTGCTCGAGAAGGTCTGGGACATGAACATCGACCCGTTCACGGCGGCCGTCCGGGTGACCCTGTCGAAGCTCCGCAAGAAGCTCGGGCCGCCGGACCCGATCCGGACCGTCCCGGGGTGCGGGTACGCACTGTGACGCGGCTCTGGAGCATCGGCGTCCGGACGACCGTCGGATTCGCGGTCTCCGCGATGGCCCTGACCACGGGCGTGCTCGTGTTCGTCGCGCTCGCGTCCCAGTGGTCGCTCCGCGCAGCCACCGAGTTCCGACCGACGGCGCTGTCCTCGGCCGCGACGCCGTCGGTCGGACGTGATCCGCACGTCGACCCCTCGGCGGTGCCCTCCGGTGCGGTCGCCTTCGTGCAGGTCGCCGCCGAGCAGCAGTGGCAGTGGTCGGCGGTCGGCATCGCCGTCGCGGGGGTGCTCGCCGGTCTGCTCGGCTGGGTCCTGAGCCGCCAGGTCCTGCGCCCGATCGACCGGATGGCGCGCACCGCCGACCGGATCTCGGCGTCGACCCTCCACGAACGCATCGCGCTCGACGGTCCCGACGACGAACTCCGCAGGCTCGCGCGCACGGTGGACGCCCTGCTCGACCGGCTCGAGGCGGCGTTCGCGAGCCAACGGCGGTTCGTGGCGCAGGCCGCGCACGAGTTGCGCACGCCGCTCGCGGTGCAGCGCGCGTCGGTGCAGATCGGGCTGCCCGACGACGCCACCCCGGCCGAGCTCGCGGCGGTCCGGGCGGAGCTCCTCGAGCAGAACCGTCGCACCGAGCACCTCGTCGACTCGCTCCTGGTGCTCGCCGAGGCGGAGCGCGGACTCGAGGACCGGTCGACGGCGGTCGACCTCGGTGCCGTCGCCCGTGACGTCGTCGCGCAGGCCGCCGGTGCTGCGCGTGACGCCGACGTCACGCTCGTCGTCGACGAGCAGGACGTGCCCCGCGGGCTGACCGGCGAACCGCTGCTCGTCCGGCAACTCGTCGGCAACCTGGTCGACAACGCGATCGAGTACAACGAACCGGGCGGCACGGTCCTCGTCCGCACAGGCGTGCACGGGGTGACGGTCGAGAACACCGGGGTGCTCGTCGACCCGGACGAGGTCCAGCACCTCACCGAGCCGTTCCGTCGCGGGGACCACCCGGGCTCGAAGCGGCACAGCGGCCTCGGGCTGTCGATCGTCGCCGCGATCGCGGACGCGCACGGCTGGTCGCTCCGGCTCGAGCCCCTGGCCGACGGCGGGCTCCGCGCCGTCGTTCGTGTCTCATCGGTGTGATCGGTGTGGTCGGTGTGATTCGTGTTTCGTCGGTGTAATCGGCGGGTGGCCGTCCCCGAAACACCGTGTCCGGTGTCCTGGATGCATGAACAACACCACCACACCGACTCCCTCGATCCTCCACCGGGCCGCCGTCGTCCTCGCGCTCGTCGTCGGCGCTCCGCTCGCCCTCGCCGGGTGCACCGCGCACGACACGGCGGGAGCGGCTGACACCGCCGCGTCCAGCGGGCTCGGGTCGAAGTGGGGGTCCTGCATGCGGGACGCCGGCTTCGAGGCCGAGGACCCGAGCGACGACGAGGTCACCAGCGGCTCGGTGCTCACGCCGCCCGGGGTCGATCAGGCTGCCTTCCTGGAGGCCGCACAGACGTGCAACCAGCAGATCGGCGTGCAGTCCGCCGACTCGGCGCAGAAGGACGAGTGGAAGCGCCAGTACGCCGCGGTCGACGCCTGCATCCGGGAGGAGTTCCCCGACGCACCCGTGCAGGAACCCGGGCAGCTCAACTACGGCGACATCTCCGACCGTCCGGACTTCGAGGAGCGCTGGCAGGAGTGCCTGACGGAACACGCGCCCGACACGAAGACGCAGAGCCGCTGACGATGCCCAGCCGCACCACGACGACGACCGCCCCCGACCGCACGAGGAGCACCATGACACGGACCATCACCAGCACCGGGATCGCCGCGGCGATCCTCGTCCTCGCCGGCGTCCTCGCCGGCTGTTCCGCCTCGCAGCCGGACCCCGGCCAGCCGACGGGCCCCGCCGAGACGAGCAGTGACCACGCCGTCGCGTCCTGCATGCGGGACGCGGGCTACGACGTGACCGACGACGACTACCGGTTCACCCCGACGACCGGAGACGTGCAGGGTCAGCAGGACGCCCTGGCGGAGTGCACGCGGGAGCACGACCCCGAGGCGGCGCGCGAGGCCGAGAGCGGTCGGGACAGCGCGGAGTTCCGGGCGCTCGCCCTGAAGGTCGCGGAGTGCATGCGGAAGGCTGGGTACACCGACTACCCGGACGACCCGGAGCGCGCGGACGCGTACCGGGCCCCAGCGGGCGACACCGCGTACGCGGACGTCCTCGGGAAGTGCTACGAGGGTTCCGGCGCGAAGGTGCAGACGAAGTGACCGGGACCGTGCGCGGGCGCACCGTCGTCGTCAGTGCGTGCCTGGTCGCCGTGCTGGCAGCCGGAGTCGGCACGTGGGCGGTCGTCGGCGGGACCCCGACGGAGTCCTCGGCCGCCGAGACCCGCAGCAAGCAGGCCACCGCCCCGGTCGAGAAGGGGGACCTGACCGACTCGAAGCTGTTCGCGGGTGCCCTCGGGTACGGCGCACCGACAGGGGTCCCGGGCGCGGCGTCCGGCACCGTGACCTGGCTGCCCGAACCCGGACAGGTCATCGAGCAGGACCAGCCGGTGTACGCGGTCGACGAGCGACCGGTCCGTGCGATGTACGGCGCCACCCCGCTCTGGCGGACGCTCGAGTACGGCATCGAGGGGGCCGACGTCCGGCAGCTCAACGAGGACCTCGCCGCCCTGGGCTACGACGTGTCCGTCGACGAGACGTTCGGCAAGCGCACCCGGGCAGCGGTGCAGCGCTGGCAGGAGGACCGTGGGCTGGAGGTCACCGGCGCGCTCACGGCGAACGACATCGTCTTCGTCGACGGCCCCGTCCGCGTCGACTCCGTCGTCGCGAAGCTCGGCCAGCCCGCCGCCGGGGACGTCCTCCAGGTCACGAGCACGAAGCGCGTCGTGAACGCCGCAGTGTCCCAGGCGGACGCCGCGCGCCTCGCCGTCGGCACGAAGGTCCGGGTGCGTCTGAACGGCGGCGAGGACGCGATCGAGGGCGAGGTCGTCGACGCCGAGCCGGACGAGTCGGACACGGGCGGCAAGACCGTCCTGACGACGATCGCGTTCGACGCCGGCGACCAGAGCATCCCCGCAGCGGCATCCGTCCGGGTGGAGGCCCCCGGGCAGACCGCGAAGGATGTGCTCTCGGTGCCGGTGCAGGCGTTGTCCGCGACCGGACGCTCCGGCGAGTACAGCGTCGAGGTCGCCCGACGCGACGGCACGACGAAGCGCGTGACGGTGCAGGTCGGGCTCGTCGCCGACGGTCGTGCGGCGGTCACCGGCGACGTGCACGAGGGCGACGAGGTCGTGGTGCCCTCGTGAGCGCGGCGACCCTCGCCGATCATGCCGTCGCCGGCCCGCGCGCCGCGGAGACGGTGGTCCGCCTCCGTGACGTGGTGAAGACCTACGGCGACGTGCAGGCGCTCCGCGGGGTGTCGCTCGACGTCACCGCCGGGGAGCTCGTCGCGGTCGTCGGTCCCTCGGGCTCCGGCAAGTCGACGATGCTCAACACCGTCGGGACGCTCGACCGGCCGACCTCGGGCACCGTGACGATCGCCGGGCACGACGTCGGGTCGATGCGCGACGACGACCTGTCCCGGCTCCGCGCCGAGCACATCGGGTTCGTCTTCCAGCACTTCCACCTGCAGGCCGGCGCGACCGCGGCGGAGAACGTCGCCGACGGACTCCTCTACGCCGGCGTCCCGCGTCGGGCTCGGATGGAGCGCGCGGTCGACGCACTGGGACGGGTCGGTCTCGAGCACCGCGTCGGGCACCGCCCGCCGCAGCTCTCCGGCGGCGAGAAACAGCGCGTCGCGATCGCCCGCGCCATCGTCGGCGATCCGACGATCCTGCTCGCCGACGAGCCGACCGGTGCACTCGACACCGCGAGCGGTCGGAAGATCCTCGGGCTGCTCCGCGAGCTCAACGACGCCGGGACCACCGTGCTCGTCATCACGCACGACCTGGCACTGGCGGCCTCGCTGCCCCGCCAGGTGCGGATGCGGGACGGGGCCGTGGAGGACGACTCGAGCACCTCGGACGCGGGTGCCCTCGCCGACGCGATCGTCGGAGCCGGACGGTGAGCGCGCACACGGCGCGAGCGCAGCGCCCGCGGACGGTCGGCGCCGGAGACCTGCTCCGGCTCGGGGTCTTCGGGCTCCGGACCCGTCCGGGCCGGGTCGTGCTGTCGGCGCTCGGCATCGCGATCGGCATCGCCGCCATGATCGCCGTCGTCGGCATCTCGTCGTCGAGCAAGGCGGCCCTCGACCAGGTGCTCGACGCACTCGGCACGAACGTCCTCACGGTCACGAAGGCACAGGGCTTCGGGGACGTCCCGCCCCTGCCGAGCACGGCCGTCGAGTCGGCGCTCCGACAGTCCGACGTGCAGGACGCCGCCGGCGTCGGCGAGGCCGAGGACGGCCGCGTCTACCGGAACCCCTTCGTGCCCGCGGCGGAGACGAAGGGCATCGGCGTGATGACCGTCTGGGGTGACGTGCCGACGGTGCTCGGCGGATCCCTGGCGGCCGGACGGTGGGTCGACCCGTCGCCGGACGCCCCCGCCCAGGCCGTGCTGGGGGCGGTCGCCGCGAAGAACCTCGGCATCGACGAGCTCCGGCCGGACACCCGGGTGTGGATCGGCGGACAGTGGGTGCAGGTCGTCGGCGTCCTCGCGCCGCTGCAACTCGCGGAGGACCTCGACAACCAGGTCTTCGTCCCACAGGCGCTCGCGACGACCCTCGGGTTCGACGGACACCCGACCGCGGTCTACACGCGCGTCGACCCGGAACGGGTGGCCGATGCGCGGGACGTCCTGGCGAACGCGATCAGCCCCGACCACCCGCAGGACGTCGGGGTGACCCGTCCGTCCGACGCCCTCGCGGCGAAGAACGCGACGGACGACTCGTTCACCGGGCTCCTGGTCGGGATCGGTGGGGTCGCCCTGCTCGTGGGCGGGATCGGTGTCGCGAACACGATGGTGATCACGGTCCTCGAACGACGGGCAGAAGTAGGTGTCCGGCGTGCACTCGGCGCCCGACGACGGAACATCCGCGACCAGTTCCTGGTGGAGTCGCTGCTGCTCTCCTTCCTCGGCGGTGTCGCTGGGGTGGTCATCGGGCTGGGCGTCACGATCGCCTTCGCGCTCGCGCAGGGGTGGCCGGTGGCGATCCCGCTGTGGGCGGTCGGGGGCGGACTCGCCGCGACCGTGGTGATCGGCGGCGTCTCGGGGCTGTACCCGGCGGCGCGCGCCGCGCGCATCCCGCCCACCTCGGCGCTCGCCGCGGTCTGACCGGTCGCGTGGTCCGCCGGGCGCGCCGGTCGGGAGGCCCGGTGCCGGTTCCTGGAACCGACACCGGGCCCGGCGGCCTAGCGTCCAGGGCATGCCAGAGCTGCCGATCATCCGTCGCCTCACCGACTCCATCGAGCACGCCAGCGTGCTCGACAAGGCCGTCGACCTCGACACGCGCGTCGTCCGCGCGGTCGCGAAGCCGAAGGCCCTGCGGCAGCTGCTGCACGGCGTGCCGTTCGGACACCCCCTGCACCCGCTGATGGTGCAGGTGCCGCTCGGCGCCTGGATCTCGGCAGCCGTCCTCGACCTGATCGGCGGGAAGGGCAACGCGCGCGCGGCGCAGACGCTGACCGGGGTCGGGATCGCATCGGCGGGCAGTGCGTCGATCGCCGGCTACGTCGACTGGGCGGAGCTCTCGCTCGAGCAGCGCCGGACCGGGTGGGTGCACCAGGCGGTGAACTGGGTCGGCATCACGTTCTTCGGCCTGTCGTGGTGGCAGCGACGGAAGGGCAACACCGCGGCGGGCAAGGCGCTCGGCGTCGTCGGGCTCATCGTCGTGAGCGTCGGCGGGTACCTCGGCGGACACCTGTCCTACCGGCAGCGTGCCGGGGTTGGGTCGAGCGACCGGGTCCCCTTCGACGACTGACGCTCCATTCGGCCTCCACAGGAACGCCCGATCTGCACCGGCAGGTCGGGCGTTCCTTCGTTCGTGTTGGTTCTGCCGCGAAACAGTTGCGTTCGTGTTGCTTTCGGACGTACAGTTCCTCGAACCAACGAGAACGAAGGAGTTCCGGCATGTACGCAACCGAGCGGCAGGACGCCATCGCCGCCACGCTGCAGTCGGCCGGGCGGGTGTCCGTCGCCGACCTCGCCGAGCACTTCGACGTCACGACCGAGACCGTGCGCCGCGACCTCGACGCCCTCGAGACCGCCGGTCTCCTGCGCCGCGTGCACGGGGGAGCGGTGCCCGTCGGACGCTCCAGCGTGGTCGAGCTCTCCGTCGCCGAGCGCGAGGGGCAGCACGGCACCGCGAAGACGGCGATCGCCCGCGCTGCGATGCGCCTGGTGCCGTCGTCGTTCACCGGGTCCATCGCCCTCGACGCCGGCACCACCTGCGCCGCCGTCGCCGCCGAGCTCGTCCGCTGGGAGCCCGCGACCCCCGGAGCGACCCTGACCGTCGTCACGAACTCGGTCCCGATCGCCGCCACCCTGCAGCACAGCGAGCACGTCGAGCTGCACCTGCTCGGCGGGCGGGTACGCGGGCTGACGAGCGCGGCCGTCGGCACGGCCACCGTCGAGCAGATCGCGGCGCTCCGCCCGGACATCGCGTTCGTCGGCACGAACGGCCTGTCCGCCGGCTTCGGGCTGAGCACGCCCGACGAGTACGAGGCCGGGGTCAAGGGCGCCTACGTCCTCGCGGCCCGACGCAGCGTCGTCCTCGCCGACGCCGCCAAGCACGGCGTCGAGGCGCTCATGCGCTTCGCCCGGCTCGACGAGGTCGACACCCTCGTCACCGACCAGGAGCCCCCGGCGGACCTCGCCGGTGCGCTCGCCGACGCCGACGTGGAGGTCGTGGTCGCATGAACCAGCAGGAGCACGCCGTGCACCCCAGCACCCGGATCGTCACCGTGACGCCGAACCCGTCGCTCGACCGCACGATCGAGCTGGGCGGCGAGCTGCAGCGCGGCGCCGTGCAGCGGGCCGTCCGGACCACGGCCGAGCCGGGCGGCAAGGGCGTCAACGTCTCCCGGGTCGTCGTCGCCAGCGGCGGGGACACCCTCGCGGTCCTGCCCGGCGACGAGCTCGACCCCGTCCTGCTCGGCCTGGCGACCCGGGGCATCCCGACCGCCGCACTGCCGATCGGTGCCCCGCTCCGCTCGAACGTCACCGTCACCGAGCCGACCGGCACGACGACGAAGCTCAACGAGCCCGGGCCCTCGCTCGCGGGTCGTCTCGAGGACCTCGCGGCGCTCGTCGCCGACGCCGCCGGACCGACCCCGACCGGGCCGTCCGCCCGCTGGGTGGTGTTCGCCGGGTCCCTGCCGCCGGGCCTGCCCGACGACGCGCTCGCCGTGCTCGTCCGTGCCGTGCGCGAGCGCCACGGCGACGACGTCCGGGTCGCGGTCGACTCGTCGGGCATCCCGTTCACCGCGCTGCTGCAGTCGGGGGAGCGGATCGACCTGGTCAAGCCGAACGCGGAGGAACTCGCCGAGGTCGTCGGCGGTGACCCCGAGGTCTACGAGCAGGACCTCGAGGCAGCCGCCGCCGCCGCCCACCGGCTGCGCGAGAAGCACGTCGACACCGTGCTGCTCACACTCGGCAGCGCCGGCGCCGTCCTCGTCTCCGGCGAGGGCAGCCACGTCGCCGCCGCACCCCGCATCGTCGCCCGCTCGACGGTCGGTGCCGGTGACTCGTCCCTCGCGGGCTACCTGCTCGCCGAGGTCGCCGGAGCCTCGGCGTCCGAGCGCCTCGCCCAGGCCGTCGCCACGGGGGCCGCTGCCGCGGCACTGCCCGGGAGCGACGTGCCCGCCCTCGACCACACCGACCCCGGCAGCGTGACGGTCCGGACCCTGCACACGACGCAGGTCCCGGCGCCGATCGCCTGACCGATCCCGCAGCACCACCCCGCAGCACCACCCCGAACCAGCACTGCCCGCGCCCCCGGCGCCACTGCAAAGGAGCAACCCCATGTCCGCAGACACGACGCAGCGCCTCATCAGCGCCGAGCTCGTCGGCCTCGACGAGGACCTCGGCGCGACGTCGTCCGACGTCATCCGCGTGCTCGCCGACCGCGTCGCCGCGACCGGCCGCGCGGCCGACGGCGCCACCCTGGCCGAGGACGCCATCAAGCGCGAGGCGAGCGTCGGCACCGGTGTGCCCGGCGGCATCGCGATCCCGCACGCCCGGTCGGCCTCGGTGTCGAGCCCGACGCTGGCGTTCTCGCGGCTCGCACGGAAGGTGCCGTTCGGTGCGCCGGACGGGGACGCCGACGTCGTCTTCATGATCGCCGTGCCCGAGGGCGCCGACAAGGACCACCTCACCGTCCTGTCGACCCTGGCCCGCGCCCTCATCCGCGACGACTTCACCGCAGCCCTCCGCGCCGCCTCGACCCCGCAGGAGGTCGTCGACCTGGTGCAGCGCGAGGTCGGCGGCGAGGTCGCCGCAGCCGGCGTCGGGAACGGGAGCAGTGCCTCCCGTCCGACCACGACGCAGCCCGCGCAGGCCGCAGCAGCCGGCGGCGCGACCGGCGGCGCCACCGGCGCGCGGAAGGTCATCGTCGGGGTGACCGCCTGCCCGACCGGCATCGCGCACACCTACATGGCCGCCGACGCCCTCGTCGCCGCCGCGGAGCGCGCCGGAGCCGAGATGCACGTCGAGACGCAGGGCTCCTCGCAGGTCGAGCCGCTCGACCCCGCGCTCATCGCCCGCGCCGACGCCGTCGTGTTCGCGGTCGACGTGGACGTCCGTGACCGCAGCCGCTTCGCCGGCAAGCCGCTCGTGTCCGGGCCGGTCAAGCGCGGCGTCGACGAGCCCGACGCGATGATCGCCGAGGCCATCCGCGCCGCCGACGACCCGAACGCCGCGCGCGTCCAGGGCGGTGCCGCGACCGCATCCGAGTCGAACAAGGCCGACGAGCACTTCGGGCAGGCGCTGAAGCGCTGGCTGCTCACCGGTGTGAGCTACATGATCCCGTTCGTCGCGGGCGGCGGTCTCCTCATCGCCCTCGGCTTCCTGCTCTCCGGCTACGCCATCGCGCTCCCGCACGGCGACTCCGGCCAGAACAACGCCGTCTACACGCTGACGAACTCCACGCTCCTCAACCTGCCGCCGGAGGGCCTCGGCTACTACCTCGGTGCAGCGGCCTTCCAGATCGGCGGGGTGTCCCTCGGGTTCCTCGTCGCCGCCCTGGCCGGGTACATCGCCTACGCCATCGCCGACCGCCCGGGCATCGCGCCGGGCTTCGTCGCCGGGTCGATCGCGGTGTTCATGAACGCCGGCTTCCTCGGCGGGCTCGTCGGTGGTCTCATCGCCGGTGCCGCCGCGTACTGGATCGGCCGCATCCCGACCTGGCGCTGGCTCCGTGGTCTCATGCCGGTCGTGATCATCCCGCTCTTCGCGTCGATCATCGCCTCGGGCCTCATGCTCCTCGTGCTCGGCGGCCCGATCGCCTGGCTGATGACCCAGCTGACCGGGTTCCTCAACTCGCTCTCCGGTGCCTCGGCGATCCTGCTCGGCATCATCCTCGGCCTGATGATGGCGTTCGACCTCGGCGGCCCGGTCAACAAGGTGGCCTACGCGTTCGCCGTCGCCGGCCTCGGTGCGGGCACCGCCACGAACGTGGTGCCGTTCGAGATCATGGCGGCCGTGATGGCAGCCGGCATGGTCCCGCCGCTGGCCCTGGCGCTCGCCTCGACCGTGCTGTACCGCAAGGGCTTCACGAAGCCGGAGCGCGAGAACGGCAAGGCCGCCTGGCTGCTCGGCGCGTCCTTCATCTCCGAGGGGGCGATCCCGTTTGCGGCGGCCGACCCGCTGCGCGTCATCCCCGCCTCGATGATCGGTGCCGCGGTGACGGGTGCGATCTCGATGGGTGCCGGCGTCACGTCGCGCGCACCGCACGGTGGCATCTTCGTCTTCTTCGCCATCGGCGACGTCCTGATGTTCATCGTCGCGATCCTGGCGGGCACGGTCGTCTCCGCGCTGGTCCTGGTCGGGCTGAAGAAGTGGGTGCGCAAGTCGCCCGCCGCCGAGGCCGTCGCCGCCGAGCAGGCAGCCGTGGCCGGCGAGACGGTCGGGCAGCGCGCGCCGGCCGCCGTGTAGCGGTCGTCACCACACGACGGACGGGAGGCCCGTGGCGGATCCGCCACGGGCCTCCCGTCCGTCGTCGTGCGGCTCGCGCCGCGGGGTCGTGCCGGGTCGCGTCGCCGGGCCGCGAGACGCCGGCGTCTCCGCGAGACGCCGCCCCGCCGCCGAGACGCCGCGGGATGTGGAGGCGTCTCGGCGATGACGAGGCGTCTCGGTCCGACGCCGGCGTCTCGGGAGCGGCACCGATGACGGCGAGACGCCGGCGTCTCCGCGAGACGCCGGCGTCCGGCGCGTGCGCGGGCGGGTGCACCGTGATCTGTCAGGACACTCAGGGAGACTCGGGGCATGACGACCGCCCTCACGCTGCCGCCGACCCTGCCCGTGACGACCACCGCCGCGGGCTCCCGGCCGGAGGGCACCGAGGACCTCGGTGGCCTGTCGGGCTTCGTGCTCCAGCTCATCGACGCGCTGGGGGAGTGGGGCGTCGCACTGATGCTCTTCGTCGAGACGGTGTTCCCGCCGATCCCGTCCGAGGTGATCCTGCCCCTCGCGGGGTTCCTGGCGGGAGCCGGGCAGATGAACCTGGTCCTCGTCCTGGTGCTGGCGACGCTCGGGTCGTACCTCGGTGCGCTCGTGCTCTACTGGCTCGGCGCGGTGATCGGGTTCGAACGGACCGTGCGGCTGCTGGGGCGTCTGCCGCTGGTCGACGAGGACGACTTCCGCAAGGCCGCCGACTGGTTCCACCGGCACGGCAAGAGCGCGGTCTTCTTCGGCCGCTTCGTGCCGATCGTCCGCAGCCTGATCTCGCTGCCCGCCGGCGCCGACCGGATGCACCTCGTGCCGTTCTCGGTCTTCACGATCATCGCCAGCGGCATCTGGAACAGTGCGCTCGTGCTGCTCGGGGCAGCGTTCGGCACGCAGTACGACAAGGTCGAGCAGTACACCGAGTGGATCGACCGGGTGCTCTACGTGGCGATCGCGGTCGTCGTCGTGACGTTCGTGGTCCGGCGCATCCGCCGCGTCCGTGCCGAGCGGGCCGAGCAGCGTGCGGCGGCGCAGGTCGGCGCGACGACCGGAGCCGCCCGCGGACGCCGCCGTGCGACGCCCGCGAACGACTGACCGGTCACTTCTTCGTGAGGGCCGACTCCTTGTGGGCGGCCTTGTTACCGGACTTCTCCGACTCGATGATCCAGTACGGGTCGTCGTCCGTCGGCTTGAAGTCCTGACCGTCGAACGTGAAGTCCTTCGTCTTCTTCTCGACGAGCTTGCCGGTCGTCTTGCCCTGCGAGGTGTTCCAGTGCACCTCGTCGCCCTTCGACAGCGCCACGATGTCCTCCTTGCGTAGTGGGTGTGGTTCCGTGACTCCGGACCGTACCCCCGCAGATCCGCGGATCCACGGGCATCTGTCCCCCATCACGATGTCGTAACGCCCCTGCGGGATCGAGGTGGGACGCGTACCGTTGACGGCGAGTCAGTTCGCGGCGTGTGCCGCGGTCCCCGATGGCTCCAGACGGAACGACGTGCACCATGACCCTGGTCGACAGCGCACGAGCCGACACGGTCCTCTCCGGCCGCTACCGGCTCGTCAAGCTCATCGGTACCGGTGGCATGGGGTCTGTGTACGAGGCCCGCGACGAGCACACCTACCGGCTCGTCGCCGTGAAGCTGTTCGCGACACCGGACTCGATGACCACGGCCGACCGCGTCCGTCAGGAACGCGAGATCCGCCTGCTCAGCATGCTCTCGCACCCGGGCCTCGTCCCGCTCTACGACGCCGGGACCCACGAGTTCGAGGACGGCCCGCACCGCTTCATCGTGATGGAGCTCATCGCCGACACGACGCTGCTCCGTCGGCTCGCCGGCGGTGCGCTGCACAACTACGAGGTCGCCGACCTCGGCGCACAGCTCGCCGACGCCCTGGCCTACGTGCACTCGCGCGGCATCGTGCACCGTGACGTCAAGCCGGCGAACATCCTCATCAACGACGAGGGCGCATCCGGCTTCGTCCGCTCGGTCAAGCTCACCGACTTCGGCGTCGCCCACTTCGTCGACGGCTCCCGCCTGACGAACGACGGCACGATCATCGGCACCGCCGCGTACCTCAGCCCGGAACAGGTGGCCGGTGAGCCGATCGGCTTCGCGACCGACGTGTACTCGCTCGGCCTGGTGCTGCTCGAGTCGCTGACCGGCAAGCAGGAGTACTCCGGCACCCTCATCGAGGCGGCCCTCGCGCGGCTCCGGAACGACCCGCAGGTCCCCGCGGAAGTGGGTGTCGAGTGGAAGGACCTGCTCGCCAAGATGACGCACCGCGACCCGGCGAAGCGCCCGACGGCCGTGGCCGTCGCGAACGCGTTGCGCGGCGGGTCGACGCAGATCACCGGTCCCGTGCCGCTCGGGCCGGACCGCACGAAGCACAAGCGTGACCACAAGCTGCACCGCGCGGCGCACAAGCACGCGAAGCGCGGGACCTTCACGGCGGTGCGCCGCTGGCGTCGCCGGAACGTGCTCGTCGGCTCGTTCGCCACGTTCGGTGTGCTCGCCGCGTGTGCGGCTGCGTACGTCGCGGGCACGCTGCACTGAACGGGTTCGTCCACAGCGCAGCCCGAGGGCATCGTCCGACGGTCGGCCCTGGCAGGATGGGACCATGACCGACCAGCGCTGGATCAAGATCTGCGGCCTGTCGACGCCCGAGACCGTGGACGCCGCCGTGGACGCCGGTGCGGACGCGGTCGGGTTCGTGTTCGCCGCCGGCAGCCCCCGCACCGTGACGGCCGACCTGGCCAAGGAGCTCGTCGAGCGGGTGCCCGACGGCATCGACGCCGTCGGGGTCTTCCGTGACCAGCCGATCGACGAGGTCGTGGGCATCGCGTCCGAGGTCGGGCTCACCACCCTGCAGCTGCACGGCCGCGAGTCGGCCAGCGACTTCGCCCGTGCCCGCGACGCGGGCTTCTTCACCATCCGCGCGGTGTCCGCCGACGACTACCTGCGCGAGACCGCCGAGCAGCGCGCGGCGTTCGACCACGACCTGCTGCTGCTCGACGCCGCGGTGCCCGGCAGTGGCACGCTGGTCGACCCGGCGGCGCTCGCCGATCGGGTCGACGAGGCCTGGATCCTCGCGGGCGGTTTGACGCCCGCGAACGTCGTCGCCGCCGTGCAGGCGCTCGACCCGGACGGCGTCGACGTCTCGAGCGGCGTCGAGTCGGAGCGTGGCGTCAAGGACGCCGCGAAGATCCGCTCCTTCGTCGAGGCGGTCCGCAGCATCCCCTGACCGCGGGCGACGTCGCGCCTGACGCCACCACGTGACGGACGGGAGGCCCGGTGCCAGCTGGCACCGGGCCTCCCGTCCGTCCGTGTGCGCGTCAGCGCAGGGTGGGGATCAGGTCCGTGAGGAACGCGTCGGTGTCCTCCCAGCCCTCCACCGCATGGCAGGGCACGCCGAGCGCCTTCACCGGGTAGTCGTTGCCCTCGGGGTCGAGGCGGTCGCCGACGAACAGCATGTCGTCGAGCGGGATGCCCGTCAGCTCGGCGAGGCGACGCATGCCGTACGCCTTGTCGATGCCCTTCCGGGTGATGTCGACGCTGGTCGACCCGCCGGAGCGGACCTCGAGGTCCGGGAGCTCGGCCTGGACGAGTCGACGCAGGTGGTCCTTCTTCTCGCCGGTCGGGTCCCAGCGCTTCTTGACGTCCACCGGAGCGGACTGGCCGAGCGCCGAGAAGGTGATCTGCGAGCCGCGGTCCTCGAGGATCTCGCCCCAGGTCTCCGACTCCCAGTAGCCAGCGGCCTTCGCCTGCGACTCGACGGCCGCGAGGGCACGGGCCTTCTCGTCGTCCGTCAGGTCCTCGGCGTACTGCAGGGCCCAGTCCGACCCGGACCAGCGGTAGTACGCCGTGCCGCACGTCGGGAGCAGGTGCAGGTCGTCGAGCACGAGGCCCTCGCGCTCGCGGAGCGGATGCACGAGCTGCTGCTCGAACTGCTGGAAGTTGCCGCCCGAGATCACCGCGACGGGCACGGTGGCGAGCAGCGCGGCGAACGTCTCGAGCATGCGCGGGTCGAGCGGGGACTTCGACGGCGCGAGGGTGTCGTCGAGGTCGAAGGCGACGAGGCGGGGCGTGGTCATGACACCGATTCTGTCAGGCCCGGTGGGCAGCGGGGTCCCGGCCGTCGTGGTGCGGTGCCGCGCGTCGTCGTGCGCTGCTGCGCGTCGTCGCTACTCCTTGACGAGGACGACCTCGTCGAGGGGCAGGCGGGTGCGCGGAGCGACCTCGCGCTCGGCGGCCTTCTCGTCGAGCTGCGACGGGTCTGCCACGGTGCCGATCGCGGTCACGGTGTAGGGGAGGAAGCGCTCGGGCAGGTCGAAGGCGGCGCGGAGGCCCTCGGCGTCGATGCCGGCCATCTGGTGCACGTGGAGGCCCTCGGCGTGCGCCTGGACGGTCAGCGCGGTGAGGGACTGGCCGAGGTCGTACTGTGCGAAGGGGCGCTCGTCGCCGTCCTCGGTCGTGGTCTCGAGGATGCCGACCACCAGGGCGCTGGCGCGGAAGGCCCACGCGGCGTTGAAGCCGAGCAGGTTGTCGTTGATCTTCGCGAACGTGTCCGTGCCGCGACGGCCGGCGACGAAGCGGCGCGGCTGGTGGTTCATCGCGGACGCGGCCCAGCGAGCGGCCTCGAGGACGGCGTCGAGCTGGGCGTCGGTCATCGTCGCGGTGTCGTCGTAGGAGCGCGGGCTCCAGCGCTCCTCGAGCAGCGGCACGAGGGGCTGGCTGGAGTCGGTCGAACGGGAGAGCGTGTCGGGCGTCGAGGTCATGGTGCCTGCAACGGTATTCGATGCGAACGCATTTCCCGGCTGAGTGACGTCACATGTGCGCCGGTCGGCCGCACGCGTTGCCGTCCTGGTCGCCGTCCGTGCCGTCGGGCTGCGAGGATGGGTGCGATGGGTGGCGTGTTGACGGGGTTCGCGATCATCGGCGCGATCATCGCCGCCGGCTACGTGGTCGGGCGCGTCCGCCTGCTCGGCCCTCACGCGCAGTTCGTGATGAGCCGTCTGGCGTTCTTCGTGCTCATGCCGTGCCTGCTCTTCCACACCATCGCCACGGCGCACATCGAGTCCTTGCTCTCCCCGATGCTCTGGGTGTCGCTGGTCAGCGCCGTCACGGTCGGGCTCGTCGCCGTCGCGGTGTTCCGCCTGGTGCTCCGGCGGTCCGTCGCCACGACCACGGTCGGGGCCCTGGCGTCCGGCTACGTGAACGCGAACAACATCGGTCTGCCGGTCGCGGTGTACGTCCTCGGCCAGGCAACCGCGGTCGTCCCGGTCATCCTGCTGCAGCTCGTCGTGCTGGCCCCGCTCGCCCTGACGGTCCTCGACGCGGCGACGGCGGGCGGTGGCGGCTGGCGGTCCCGGGTCGTCGGACCCTTCCGGAACCCGATCATCATCGCCTCGCTCGTCGGGCTCGTGTGCTCCGCGCTCCGCCTCGAGCTGCCGGCGCCCGTGCTCGAACCGTTCTCGTTGGTCGGTGCTGCTGCGGTGCCCGTGGTGCTGCTGTCGTTCGGCATGAGCCTGCACGGCGCGACCCCGCTGCGTGACCGTGCCACACGACCGGACGTGCTCGTGGCCTCGGCGCTCAAGCTGCTCGTCATGCCGGCGGTGGCGTACGTCGTCGCCCGGTTCGTCTTCGGGCTCGACGACCAGGACGTCCTCGTCCTCACCACCCTGGGGGCGCTGCCGGCGGCCCAGAACGTGTTCAACTACGCCCAGCGCTACCAGGCGGCCGTCCCGGTGGCGCGCGACGTGGTGCTCGTCTCGACGATCGGCGCCGTCCCGGTCCTGGTCGTCATCGCCGCGCTCCTGCACCCCTAGCGCGGGCGCGCCGACCGCGGGATGCCGGGGTCTGCCGAACCTGCCGGTGCCTGCCGGTGCCTGCCGATGCCCTGCCGGGGCTTGCCCTGCCGGCGCCTACCGGTGCTGACCGGGCCATCTCTGTCACGGTCAGCGGGTTCGGGCGACCGATCGAGCCCGGTCGGTGACCAGCGCGCGGCACGTCGTGCACGCTCGCGGTGGTCCGAGCGCACTCAGGGTGGCCTCGAGCGCGCTCGGGGACGACAGGGACGGGCGCGCTCGGGGACGTCAGCGGCGGGCGCGCTCGGGGACGTCAGCGGCGGGCGCGCTCGGGGACGTCAGCGGCGGGCGCGCTCGGAGATCGCGGGCGCGGCGCCGGCTGTCGGCCGGGACCGGGCCGGCGTCAGAAGATCATCGGACGATCGTCGTCGAGCGAGGTCTCCAGGTCGAGGTCGACCGACACCGGGACGTGGTCGCTCGGGGCGTCACCCTTGCGCTCGTCGCGGTGGATCGTGGCGCCGACGGTGACGTCCGCGAACGCCTGCGACCCGAGCACGAAGTCGATGCGCATGCCCTCGTTGCGGGGGAAGCGGAGCGACTTGTAGTCCCAGTAGGTGTAGCCCTCGGGAACGAGGGGGCGGACGACGTCCTGCAGCCCGCGGGTCTCGAACTCGCGGAACGCCGCACGCTCCGGCTCGCTGACGTGCGTGGCGCCCTCGAACACCCGGAGGTCCCAGACGTCCTGGTCGAGCGGCGCGACGTTCCAGTCGCCCATCAGCGCGAGCGGGGTGTCCGGTTCGGCGTCGAGCCACTCGGTCGTGCGGTCGGCCAGCTGTGCGAGCCAGTCGAGCTTGTACGTGTAGTGCGGGTCACCGAGCTCCCGGCCGTTCGGGACGTAGAGGCTCCACAGCCGGACACCGTCGACGGTGACGCCCATCGCCCGTGCCTCGACCGGCAGGTCCGGCCCCTCGTGGCCCTTGAGGAAGCCGGGCTGACCGGGGAAGTCGCGGGTGACGTCCTCCATCGGCAGGCGACTGGCGAACGCGACGCCGTTCCACTGGTTCAGCCCGTGCGCCTCGACCTGGTAGCCGGCCGCCTCGAACGCCTCGACCGGGAACTGCTCCGGCTTGCACTTGATCTCCTGCATGCCGAGGACGTCGACGTCCTCGCGCTCCAGCCAGTCGACGATCCGGCCCACTCGGGTGCGGACGGAGTTCACGTTCCAGGTCGCCACGCGCATGGGATCGAACCTACCGGTGACGGCTGGCACGCCGCTCGCGCCGGACCAGGAGCTGACACCCGGCGCGTCCGGCCCGACGCCGCTGGCCGGGTGTGCGACATCGCACCCGTCGATCGACAGGTGCGATGTCGGAGTCGCGGCGTGACGCGCGCCGCCCACCGTGCAGCGCCGACGTGCGCCGCCCGCCGTGCGCTCCGGACTAGAGGCGAACGCCCCGCGCCGCCATGAACGGAGCCGGGTCGATCGTGGCGCCGTTGATGTGGACCTCGTAGTGCAGGTGGCAGCCGGTCGAGTTGCCCGTCGAGCCGACCAGGGCGATGAGCTGCCCCGCCGAGACCCGCTGGCCGGGGGAGACCCGGAAGCCACCGTTCACGATGTGGCCGTACGCGGTCGAGACACCGCCGCCGTGGTTGATGCGGACGTAGTTGCCGTACCCGCCGTACCAGCCGACGTACTCGACCGTGCCGGACGAGGCCGCGACGATCGCCGTCGAGCAGCCGCTCGTCAGGTCGAGTCCGTCGTGCTTCGTGACGCGACCGGTGATCGGGTGCACGCGGTACCCGTACGGGCTGATGACGTAGCCACCGCCGGGGCGCACCCAGCCGGTGCCGGAGCCGGAACCGACCCCGCCGCCCCCGCCGCCACCGCCGGCAGCCGGAGCGGGCGCACCGCCGCCGCCACCGCCACCGCGGTTCGCTGCCGCCGCCTGTGCGTCGGCCAGCCGCTGGGCTTCGCGCTGCCGTGCGGCCTCGGCCTCCTGCCGGGCCTTCTCCTCAGCCGCCTTGCGGACCTTCTCACCCTCGGCGAACTCGGCCTCGGTGCGCACACGCCCCGAGGTCAGGGTCGCGAGCTGGGCGTCGAGCCGCGCCTTGTTCTCCTGCTGCTCGTCGTACGCGGCCTGGACCTTGTCGGCGGCTGCCTGGGCCGCCTGCATCTTGCGCTCGGCCTCGGCCGCGAGCTCGTCGAGCGCCTTCGACGCGCGGTCGGCCTGCGCGGTCAGCGACCGGGCGACCGAGGCGTCGGCGCTCGCCGCTGCCTCGACCCGCTCGGCCTGCTCCGACAGCTTGCTCAGGGCGCCGAGGTCGTACAGCAGGTCGCGGGCGTCCTCGCCCTCGGCCAGGACCGACGCCGTCACGTCGGCGCCACCGTGCCGCGCCATCTGCGCCGCGAACTGCCCCGCCTGCGACGCGCTGCGCTCGGCGATCTCGGCGTGCTCGTCGGCCTCGGCACGGAGCTTCTGCTCGGTGGCCGCGGCTTCCTGCGCTTCGCTCTGCGCGTCGAAGAAGTCGTCACCGAGGCGCTTCGCCTCGGCCTCGGCTTCCTGCACCTGGTCCGACAGCCCGGAGATGACCCCGCGGATCTTCGTGATCTGCTCCTGCTTCGCGGACTCCTGCCCCCGGGCCGCCATGACCTCGTCCCACGAGGGGTACTTCGCGGCGCTCGCGCTCGGCGCGTCGACGAGCACCGTCGCGAGCAGGCCGGCGAGGGCCAGGCCGGTGGCGGCGATGCGGAGACGGAGGGCGGGGCGCGGGACGCGGTGGCTTGTGGGACGAGTCACGGGGTCGAGCCTATACATCCGTACAGCCGGCGCGACACGCCGCCGCGCCGCCTGTGGAGAACTCCCGACGGCATCGCGGGCCGCGACCGCGCCTCAGAAGCCCCGCTCGCGACGGATGGCGTCCGCGCTGCCGACCACGTCGCGCTGCAGGACGGCCGCCCCGACCGTGCCCGCGTAGTCGTAGACGTCGAACCCGGTGCAGTGCGTGATGGTCGCCGGCGCCCCGAGCGAGTCCTCGACCGCGGTCGTCCAGACGTCGTTGGCACCGATCACCACGAAGGTCGGTCTGGCGTCCCGGTAGGCGCCGAGGTCGACGAGCCACGGGTAGGTCTCGAACGTGTCCCGGACCTGCAGGAGCTCGACGTCGTCGGACGCGTACGCCGCCAGGGGCCGGACGGTCCAGAACTGCCCGACGCCGGTGACCTGCCGTCCGTCCGCCCAGCGGTCCAGGCAGTCCGCCGGCGCGTACCGGGCCGTCGCGACGGTGCTGACCGTGGTCGGGGCGACGGCCGCCCCACCCAGCAGGACCACCGCCGCGGCGATCGCCGCGGCGAGCTGCACGCCGCGGCGCGGCCGGTGCACCCGGGTGCGACGGACGGCGGAGCGCACGAGCTCGGCGACGGCGACGAGCGCCAGGAGCGGTGCGGTCACGATCGGCTCGAGGTACCGCGGTGTCTCCGACCCGGCGACGACCACCCCGACGGACACCGCCACGACCGTCACGAGCGGCAGCACGGTGGCGACGAGCACGGTCCGCGCGGTCCGCACCCGCCAGGCCCAGACCGTGCCGCCGACGGCCAGCACCACGCCCGCGAAGAGCAGCAGCAGCTCGGCGTCGCCACGGGCCGACCCGGCGCGGTCGTCGGTCAGCGCCGCGAAGAAGGCGAGCGTCCGGCCCGCCTGCTCCGGGTGCACGTAGGTCGACGGGTCGAGCGACACGAACGGGGCGAGCGGGATCCGGAGCAGGTACCCGACGACGGAACCGGCGACGAGGACGGCCGACATCCACCCGGTCGGACGCCAGGGGACGCGTCGCGCGAGCGAGAGCAGCACGAGGGTCACGACGACGGGCGCCGCCGACCACGGGACGTACAACGGGTTCGACGCCGTGGTGCACGCGGCGACGAGGCCGGTCACGACGAGGACGACGACGGAGGCGCGGCCGGTCCGGACCGCGCGGAGCACCAGGACCGCGGTGCCGAGCATGGCGAGCACAGCGCCGTAGTAGTAGGTCGTCGTCAGGAGGAGTGATCCGAGTTCGAGCGAGGTCGCAGTTGCCGTGTACTCCGTGAGCACGATCGCGGTCACGAACCCGAGCGCGACGGCGGACACCGCGATCCTGGCCGACCGGCGTGCGGCCGGCATGAGCTCGTTCGCCGCCGCCCGCACCAGCGCGTACACGGCGAGCAGCACGAGCACGCCGTTCAGCGCCAGCGCCTGCTGCGGGGTCGCGGTGACGAGGGAGCAGAACAGGTAGACGGGCAGCTCGGGGAAGAAGAACAGGGCCGGTGACATCGCCCACTCGAACGGCTGCCCGAGCCGGATCGACCGTTCGACGAGCGGCAGCAGGACGGAGTCGCCGTCGTACCAGAGCAGGGCGACCCGCTCGGTGACCAGGACGTGGCCGAGGGCGATGACGGCCAGGGCGAGCGCGACGGCGGCGCCCAGTGCCTCCTGGCCGGACGCGACCCACCGGCGGCGCGACGGCGGACCCGCCGGAGCGATCGCGACCGGCTCCGGGACCGCAGCGCGGCCGGACGGGCCGGGCGCGACGGGTGACATGAGCGGAGCGTACCGAGCGAGCCGTGACGCCGCCTGGCGATGGCGTTCCGGGGCCGAGCGACTACCCTTGTGGGCTGTGACCGACACGCGCGACCAGCTGATCCAGCACATCTCCGCAGACGCGGTGTTCCACGGCGACTTCACGCTCACCAGCGGCAAGCAGGCGTCGTACTACATCGACCTGCGCAAGGTGAGCCTCGACCACCGGGTCGCTCCGCTCATCGGCCAGGTGATGACGGACCTGCTGCAGCAGGTGCCGGACGTCGACGCCGTCGGTGGCCTCACCATGGGCGCCGACCCGATCGCGAGTGCCGTGCTGCACCAGGCCGCGGCGCGCGGACTCTCCTACGACGCGTTCGTCGTGCGCAAGGAGCCGAAGGACCACGGCCGCGGCCGCCAGGTCGAGGGTCCGGACGTCCGCGGCAAGCGCGTCGTCGTGCTCGAGGACACCTCCACGACGGGCGGCTCGCCGCTCAAGGCTGCGGAGGCGCTCGAGCGCGAGGGCGCGATCATCGCCGCAGTGGCCGTCGTCGTCGACCGCGACACCGGCGCGAAGGAGCGGATCGAGGCGGCCGGCTACCCCTACTTCGCCGCGATCGGACTGGCCGACCTGGGGCTGAGCGCGTGACCGGGGAGCGTCCGGACGACGCGCGCGATCCCGACCGTCCGTCCGGCCCGACAGACGGGGCGGACGACCGGGAGGCCCTGCGCGCGTCCGGCTCGGACGCTCCGTTCCGCGGTCTCCGCAGTGCCGCCGACATCTTCGGTGCGCCGCGTGGTGCCGACGAGTGGCCCTCGCGCCGCGAGCGGCGCGAGGCGGAGCGGGCCGCTCGTGAGACCGGCGCGCCACTGCCGGAGCCGTTCGAGCCGGAGGCCGTCGATCCCGCACCGGTCGCGCCCGCACCGGTCGTGCCGGCGCCGCCCGTCGGCGACCGTGAGGCCGGGTCCGGGCCGGGGTCCGCGTCCGGGGCTGCGTCCGGATCCGAGTCCGACGAGGATGCCGGGGCGACCCAGGCGATCCACATGGGCGACGAGCTCCGCGAGCCGTCGGAGAACCCGCAGGCGACGGTCGAGCACGAGCGCGAGACGCTCGGGGACCGCATCCCGCCCGCTGCGCCGGTGCCGCCGACGAGCACGGTCTCGCACCCGTCCTCGATCTCGCTGCCGACCGCGATGCGCCACCGGGACGAGCGCGCTGCCGAGAACCGCGCCGTCGACGACGAGCGACGACGTGCCGACCCGTTCGGCCAGGGGCGCAGCGACGTCGACTGGCTCGGGCGGGTCACCGGGTCACAGCCGGGAACGCCCGCGCCGACGCCGACCGGGCCGGTCGCGCAGCCGCTCGGGGTCGAGAACGTCCTGCCGCCCGCGCCGGCACCCACGAACGAGCCGCCGAGCTTCACCGAGCTGCTGCGCCTGCAGGGAGCGGGTGACGCTGCCCCGGCCGGCGCGACGGAACGACCCTTCGACTGGGCGATCCGGGACGACGAGACCGGCGAGGTCCCGACGACGCTGACGACCGGCCGGTTCGACACCACGGCACTCGGGGCGCGGTCGTGGTCGCTCGCGGACGAGGCGGACGACGACGTGGTCGCGGGCGAGGTCGACACGCCTGCCGGTGGGCTCCCGAGCGGGCTGCTCGCGGCGCCGGTGCCGGCACCGCTGCCGGTACCCGCTCCGGTGCCGACGTCGGCCCCGGAGGATGCGAAGGACGACGACGTGGCACGGACGACGGCGCTGCCGTCGGTGCAGGACGACGACCGGGGCGACCGCGAACACCGCGACGACGATGCACGGACGACGGCGCTGCCGGCCGTGGGCGGTGTCGGACGTGACGACTCCGCTGCCGACGCGCCGATGCCCGTCGCTGCAGCGGCGACCCCCTGGTGGGCGGAGCCCGACGCCACCGTGCCGCCGACCGCGGCGCCGCCGCTGATCGAACCGGCGTCGTCGGACGCCACCGCTGCGTACCCGGCGCACCTCCCGCCGTCCGTCGGCCAGGACCTCCGGGGGCTGACCGGCGATCGCGACGCCCGCAGCGACCGCCGCGACGAGGACGACGTCCACGACGAGCGGTACGACGAACACCCCGTCGAGCGCCTGCCCGCCGCTGCACCGGACGACCTCGACCAGGACGAGTGGGACGGCCGCGAGACGAGCGACACGAGCGTCATCAAGGACCTGTTCGGCACGGCTGCGGTCGGGCAGCTCGGCGACACCGGGTACGACCCCGAGGACTCGGGGACGCGCATGATGCCCGCGGTCGCCGCTCCGGCCGGCGCTCCCCGTCGTGACGGGACGCCCGGTGCACGCGCAGCAACCCGTGGGACGGCTCCCGACCGCACGGCCTCGGGGAGCACGGCTCCCGGCGACGGCGGCGGACGGGACAACTTCATCAACGAGGGCTTCGGTCGGCTCGCGGGCGAGGGCAAGCGCGGCAAGCAGTTGCTCGTGATCGGCGCCGTCGTGCTCATCGTGGTGCTGCTCGTGGCGGTCTTCGGGCTCACCCGCTGGATCCTCGGGAACTCCATCAGCGAGGAGAGCGCTCCCGCGGCGAGCGCGTCCTCCGCCGCTGCGTCGGCCGCTCCCTCGGACGAGCCCTCGGCAGAGCAGTCCACCGAGGCCGCCGCGGCCCCCGCGCCGCCGTTGCAGTTCGCGACCACCCAGGCCGCCCCGGGTGAGCACGCCTGGAACGAGCTCGCCGGCGGTGAGTGCCTGTCGCCGTTCACCGACGCCTGGGCGCAGTCCTTCACGGTGGTCGACTGCACGGCAGCGCACGCCGGGCAGCTGACCGCCCGCATCCAGGTCGAGGCCGGAGCGTGGCCGGGGCCGGACGACCTGGCGGCGCAGGCGGCCCAGGTGTGCCAGACCGCCCAGGCAGTCGACACCGCGGCGGCGGCGCGGTACGGCGACGTGCAGGTGCAGGGCACCTACGCGCCCGACCAGGAGACCTGGGACCGCGGCAACACCTTCATCTCGTGCTTCGCGACGCGCTCGAGCGGCCAGCCGTTGACCGGCTCGCTCGCCCCGAGCGGCACCTGACCCGATCCCCTCTCCGCAAGACGCAACCTCGGCGGTTGCTCGCAGCGTTGTACCGCTGCGAGCAACCGCCGACGTTGCGTTTTGCGGGGCTAGCCGCGCCGCAGGGCCGCGGGCGCGGGGGCGCGGGGGCGCAGGGCGGGGTGGGCGGCGCCGGTCAGGACGCGGCGGGGACCCGCGCGGACGCCTCGTCCAGGGTGCGGAGCTCCTCGGCGCCCAGCTCGAGGTCCGCGGACGCCAGGAGCGCCGGCAGCTGCTCGGTGTTCCGCGCGCTCGCGATCGGTGCGACGACGTCCGGCTGGGCCTGCAGCCACGCGAGGGCGACCGATGCGATCTCGGCCTCGTGCGCCTCGGCGATGCGGGAGAGTGCGTCGACCACGGCCAGTCCCTCGTCCGAGAAGTAGCCCGACACCTGCCCCTCGCGGTCCTTGCCGGCGAAGTCGTCCTTCGTGCGGTACTTCCCGGTCAGGAACCCGGCGGCGAGGGCGAAGTAGGGCACGACGCCCAGGCCCTCGGACGCTGCGAGCGGGGCGATGTCCGACTCGTAGGGCTCACGGGTGACGAGGTTGTAGTGCGGCTGGATCGCGACGGGCAGCGCCAGCCCGTGCTCCTTCGCGATGCGGATCCACTCCTCGGCACGCGGACGCGAGTAGTTCGAGATCGCCGTGTACCGGACGAGGCCTTCCTGCACGAGCTGGTCGAACGCACGGACGGTCTCCTCGAGCGGGGTGTCCTGGTCGTCGAAGTGCGCGTAGTACAGGTCGATCCGGTCGGTGCCCAGCCGCTCGAGGCTCGCGCGGGCAGCCGCGGCGACGTTCGACGCCGACAGGCCGCTGTACTGCGGGTGCTGCGAGACCTTCGTCGCGACCACGACGTCGTCGCGCTTCCCGGACGCGCGGAGCCACGAGCCGATGACGCGCTCCGACTCGCCGCCCTCGTTGCCCGGCGCCCACGCGGAGTACACGTCCGCGGTGTCGACGAAGTCGCCGCCAGCCGAGGTGTACGCGTCGAGCACCCGGTGCGAGGTCTGCTCGTCGGCGGTCCAGCCGAAGACGTTGCCGCCGAGGGCGAGGGGGAACACGTGCAGGTCACTGGTTCCGATGCGGGGCATGGGGAGTCCTTCCGGTGCGGTACGGGTCCCGTCCACGCTATGCCCCGGCTCCGTGCACGTGACCAGCGGGTACCCGGTGTTGCATGAGGGGATGACCACCCTCGCCGACGACCTCACCGACCCCCGCTCGTCCGTCCGACTCCGTGCCGTGATGGCCGCCGGCACCGAGGCGAGGCCGTCCGACCTCGAGGTGCTCGTCGAACGCTGTGCCGTCGAGCCGGACCTGCAGGTGCGCGAGGCCCTGACCTGGGCGCTCGTCAGGCTGCCGGCGGAGACCGTCGTGCCCCGGCTGACGCACGAGCTGCACCGTCCGGAGGCGCAGGCGCGCTCGCAGGCGCTCCACACCCTGTCGAAGATCCGCGACGGGTCGGTGTACCCCGAGGTGGCCGACCGGCTCGGCGACGACGACCCCGGTGTGCGTCGGACGGCCTGGCGCGCGGCCGTCCTGCTCGCTCCGGCCGAGGAGGGTCCCGCCCTCGCCCGACGCCTCGCCCGCGAACTCGGTCAGGGTGACCGGGAGACCCGACTCGCGCTGAGCCGTGCGCTGGTCTCGCTCGGCGAGGACGTCGTCGCCCCCGTCCTGGCAGACGCGTCCGAACGTCGCGGCGAGGCCGTGCGCGCGCACGTCGACGAGACCGAACGACTGCTCGCCGACCCGGACGCCGGATCGGCGCTCGCGCTCGAACGCGCCCGTCGCGAGATGGCGCTCGGACGCGGCAAACGCGCCTCCGGGTGACCACCTGACGGACGGGAGGCCCGTGGCTGCGCCGCCACGGGCCTCCCGTCCGACGCGCGGTGCGCCACGAGCGCGTCCCGCCGTTCCGGGGCGGGCCGCGGAAGACCCGGATTCGGGTCGACGAACAGGCCCGATCGGCTTGCGCGCGCGGATGGGAGCGCGCCAAGGTGGACGGCGAAGGGGAGTAGCTCCCAGCGCGTGCATCGACACACTGGCCATCACGACGATCGGCCCGGTGCACCACCTGCCGGTCCCACCCGGCGGGCGAGCGAGACCTTCGGCCGTTCTGCCGTGCCGAAGCGCTCCCCACCCCTGCGCGATCGGTGCGGCCCGACCAAGGGACCATCCCGTGATCGACACCTCACCCGTCCGCGTCGTCGATGCCGACGCACCACCCGCCCGCATGGGCCGCAGCGCCTGGGGGCGCATCGCGATCTGCATCGTGATCGCCCTGCCCGCCGTGGTCTTCCGCGTCACGGGCTCCGCCCCGAACCCCGTCGTCGACCTGCTGGTCTTCGGCGGTGCGGTGGTCGCCGCCTCGTTCCTGCTCGCCTGGGCCGCCGAGGCCGCGCAGAAGGACATCTCCGGCGCCCTCGCCATCGCGATCCTCGCGCTGATCGCCGTGCTGCCCGAGTACGCCGTCGACCTGTACTACGCGTTCCGCTCCGGGTACGACCCGTCGTACGAGCAGTTCGCCGCCGCGAACATGACCGGCTCGAACCGGCTGCTGCTCGGGTTCGGCTGGCCCCTCGTCGTGGTGATCTCGCTGCTCGTCGCCCGCCGGTACGTCCGCGCCGGCACCCTGCCCCGGTCGGCGACGAAGGTGCTGCAGCTGGAGCAGTCCTCACGGCTGGACATCGGCTTCCTGGCGCTCCTGGCGGTCGTCGCGTTCCTCATCCCGCTGATGGGCTCGATCCCGCTCTGGTTCGGGTTCGTGCTGCTCGCCGCCTTCGTCGCGTACCTGTGGCGGGCATCGCAGGCGCCGGACGACGGCGGCGACGAGGAGATGGTCGGCATGGCGGGGAACATCGCCTCGATGCCGCAGCGTGCGCGCCGCTGGACGATCGTCGCGCTGTTCGTCGTGGCGGCCGCCGTCATCCTGTCGTCGGCGGAGCCGTTCGCGGACGCGCTCGTCGAGTCGGGGAGCGCGCTCGGCATCGACAGCTACTTCCTCGTGCAGTGGCTCGCGCCGCTCGCCACCGAGGCGCCCGAGTTCATCGTCGCAGCGCTCTTCGCCCTGCGGGGGATGGGCGGCGCGGCGATCGGGACGCTCATCGCGTCGAAGGTCAACCAGTGGTCGCTGCTCGTCGGGTCGCTGCCGATCGCCCACGTGCTCGGTGGCGGGACGACGGGCGGGCTGCCGCTCGACGGTCGGCAGGTCGAGGAGTTCGTGCTCACCGCGTCGCAGACCGTGCTGGGCGTGGCGATCATCATCGCGCTGCGCTTCCACCGGTGGTCGGCGATCGCGCTCGTGGCGCTGTTCGCGGTGCAGTTCGTGGTGACGGACACGAGCGGGCGGTGGGTGCTGAGCGGGGTGCACGTGGTCGCGGCGCTCGTGGTGCTGTGGATCAACCGGAAGGACATCGTGCCGACGTTGCGGGCGCCGTTCCGGCGGGCCGGCGCCGCCGGCGCTCCGGCCGCGTAGGCGGCGGCGCGGTTCCGCCCGCGGCCGCGGCCGCGGCGGCGGCTGCTGCGGCTGCGGTCGGTTCCGGTCGTACGACCTGCCGCCGACGGCCGTTCCGGTCGCAGGACGTGCCGTCGGCGATCGTTCAGGTCGCAGGACGTGCCGTCGGCGGCGGAGGTGAGCGGCATGTCGTGCGACGGGAATCGTGGGACGGGAGGCTCGGGGCGAGCTGGCACCGGGCCTCCCGTCCGATGGGCGCGCCGGCGGTTCCGGTCGCACGACCTGCCGTCGGCGGCGGTTCCGGTCGCACGACGTGCCGTCGGCGGCGGTTCCGGTCGCATGACGTGCCGCCGGCGGCCGTTCCGGTCGCACGACGTGCCGTCGGCGGCGGAGGTGAGCGGCATGTCGTGCGACGGGAATCGTGGGACGGGAGGCTCGCGGCGGGCTGGCATCGGGCCTCCCGTCCGTTCGTGGGCACCAGCCGCATCGAACGGGCAGGACGTGCCGCGCGCGTCCCGTCGGGCGGGCAGGATCCGTCGGCAGGAGCCGCCGAGTGTGACAGGAAGTGCCCGCTCGGCGAGCGGGCGGCGGGCGGCCGCGGCCCCGGCCGCTGGCGTCAGTCGGCGTCGGGGGCGAGCCAGATGGCCGAGGCGGCGGCGGCCGGCAGGTCGACGAGGGACTCCTCGCCGTCGGGAGCCCGCCGGCTGACGGCGATCACCCCCGCGTAGTCGCGGACCCGCTCGACGCGCAGGTGCGTGCCCAGTGCGACCCCGAGCTCGTCGAAGTACCGGAGCAGGGCCGGGTCGTCGTCGGACACCCGGTCCACGACCCCGCAGGCTCCGGGTTCGACCGAGCCGAGCAGCGTGCCCGCCGACGACGGGATCGAGCCGTCCGTCGCCGGGATCGGGTCACCGTGCGGGTCGTGCGTCGGGTGGCCGAGGTCGGCGTCGACCCGCTCGAGGAACGTCTCGGACACCGCGTGCTCGAGCGCCTCGGCCTCGGTGTGGACCTCGTCCCACGAGTAGCCGAGCCGCTGCACCAGGTACGTCTCGATGAGCCGGTGGCGACGGACCATCGCCACGGCGACCTGCTGCCCGAGCGGGGTGAGCACGACGCCGTAGTAGGGGGTGTGCTCGATGAGGCCGTCGCGGTCGAGCTTGCGGAGGTTCCCCGACACCGTCGACGCCGAGACCCCGAGGGCCGCCGCGATGTCCCGCGTCGCGAGCCCCTCGCCGCCGCGCTCGGTCGACTTCCACACGAGCTTCACGTAGTCCTCCGCCATGACGGACAGGGAGGGCAGGCGCATGCGTCAATGGTACAAACGGCGGGTGACCACCACCGCACCCGTCCGACGCCGTCGCTGGCCGGTGCCCCCGTCGCTCCTGCTCGGCCTCGCGCCGCTCGTCGCCTTCGCGGCCGTCAGTGCCTGGCGCTCGCGGCCGAGCGACGACTACAGCACGTTCGGGCAGACCGTCGAGGGCGTCCTCGGGGCACTCGTGGTGCCGGAGGGCATCGCGGTGCTCGGGCTCTGCGTCTACGTCACCGCGCTGGGCTGGTGGCCCATCGCGACCGCCGACCGTCGTCGGACGGCACTCCGGTGGACGCTCACGGCCCCGGCGTTGATCGCAGCCGTGTGCGTCGCCCGGCTCCCGCTCGTCGAGTGGGGCGCCCAGCCGGTGCGGTACTTCCTGCTGCTCGCCGTCGGGGTCCTCTTCGTGGGGGTGTTCGAGGAGCTGCTCACCCGCGGCGTGCTGCTCGTCGGGCTCCGGCGGCGGCTGCCCGAGTTCGGCGTGTGGATCGCGTCGTGCGTGCTGTTCGGGCTGCTGCACTTCCTCAACGTCCTCGCCGGCGCGGAGGTCGGAGCGACCGTCGTGCAGGTCGTCTTCGCGGCGTCGTTCGGCTCGACGCTCTACCTCGCCCGCCGGCTCACCGGGAACCTGCTCGCGCCCGTGCTGCTGCACGCCTTCTGGGACTTCGGGTCGATCGCGGTGTCGGCCACCGTGCCGACGCAGGACCTCGTGCGGATGGTGCCCGTCGGGCTCCTCGGACTGTTCGCGTTCGCGGTGCTCGCCCTCGGGGTGGTCGCCGGCGGCCTGGTCGCATGGCGGGACGACCGGGGCCGCCGCCTGCTGCGCCGGTGGCGGTCGGTGCCGCCCGTGGGGGCGCCCGCGGTGCAGGGGGACGAGCCGCGCCTCCCGTCCGCCGTCTGACCCGACCGCCCGCGCTCAGGTACCGGGCCCGGCGGGTGCCGCCGGACCGACTCGTCCACGAGGGCGACGGGCTGCGAATGCGCACAGCCTGCGGCCCGGTTCACCCCCGGGTGGGGGACCGTTCGCCGTCCGGCAACCACCCGTCCCTAGGTTCGCCCTGTTTCCACACCGGTACAACAGGAAGGGGCGTCGCCCCCGGGCGACCACCACCACATGCGCAGATCCACCGTCCGCGGCGTGACCGTCGCCACCGTCGCGACCGCACTCGTGCTCGGGTCGCCGCTCGCCGCGCAGGCTGCGACGTACCCGAGCGACTCCACCGAGCCCGACCTGGTGTCGCTGCTCAGCAGGTACGACCAGTACTGGACGTCGAGCGGGAAGAACGACCTGCACGGCACCGTGGACGACCCGGTGACGCTGGCCAAGAACGACCAGCTGACGTCGTGGATCAACCAGCACGCAACGACGGCGCAACAGTTCCGGGCGCTGCAGGACGCCGAGTACGACAACGCGACGAACACCGCCTACGACCAGTCCTTCACCGTGTCGCAGGGGCTCGGCGAGACGCTGAGCAAGCTGTTCGTGCAGGGGCGCAAGGACGGCGACCTGCCGCTCGTCGACGCGCTCGTCAACTCGTCGAACGGAACGAGCGGCGCCTACGTCGGCACCGGCGACGCGAAGGCCCACTACAGCTACCCGCGGCCGTACCTGCCGACCGACACCGCGGCGACGCTGCCCGCCGGTGACGACACGGCCAGCTGCAACCCGGCGACCGTGAACGCGTCGTCGCTCGCCGCGAACCGCACCGGCACGGCCTGGGCGGACGCGAAGGGCAACCTCACGATCACACGGGTGCCGGCCACGACCGACACCACGCACGAGTTCTCGCCGAACGACGTCGTGCTCGACGCCGGCTACGGCCAGAAGGGCATCTGCACCGGCGGCTCGTACCCGTCCGGGCACACCACCACGGCGTACCAGGCGGGCATCACCCTCGCCACGCTCGTGCCCGAACTCGCGCCGGAGATCCTCGCCCGCACGTCCGAGGCCGGCAACGACCGCATCGTCCTCGGCGTCCACTACCCGCTCGACATCATGGGCGGACGCATCGACGGCGAGGCCGCCCTCGCCGCCCGCTGGTCCGACACGCAGTACCGCACCGAGGTCCTCGAGCCGGCCCGCGCCGAGCTCACGGCGTACCTCGAGGCGACGTGCGGCGACACCCTCGCGAACTGCATCGCCGCGGAGCGGCCCTACACCGACGACCCCTACGGCGGCCAGGCGATGCCCGGCGGCACCGCGCAGGTCGTCACCGACCGGGCCTCGGCCGTGCAGGTCTACCGCGAGCGCATGACCTACGGCTTCGCGCAGACCGGCACCGCGGGTCTCGCCCCGTCGGTCCCCACCGGCGCGTCGAACCTGCTCCTGTCGACCTTCCCGACCCTGACCGACGCGCAGCGCACGCAGGTGCTCGCGCAGACCGAGATCGCCTCGGGTCACCCCCTCGACCAGTCCGGCTCCGCGAACGGCTCGTGGGAGCGGCTCGACCTCGCGGCCGCGACGAGCGCGACCGTCGCCGTCGGCGCGGACGGCACCGCGACGGTCGTCTCGACCGGTGGGCAGGCCCGCGTCGTCTCCGGCGTGCTGACCGCCCCCGAGGGCACCTCCGTGCAGGCCGGGAAGACGATCGCCCTCGCCGGCACCGGACTCCCCGCCGGCGCCACCCTGCAGGTCGTCCTGCGGTCCGACCCGGTCACGGTCGGCACGCTCACGGTCGGTCCGGACGGCACCGCGACCGGCTCGGTCGTGATCCCCGCGGACGCTCCGGTCGGCGCGCACACGCTCGACCTCGCCGACTCGTCGGGCGCCTCGGTGCTCGTGACGCCGCTCGCGATCACCGTGACCGCGGCGTCGAACGCGGGCGGCTCGACCGGCGGCGCGGGCACGGCGGGCGGCACCGGCGCCACCGGGACCGTCCCCGACGGCGTGCACCTGCCGGTCGTCAGCGGCTGACCCACCGGACGGGAGGCGCGGGACCGGCCCGTCACGTGCCTCCCGTCCGCACCCACCCGACGGGAGGCGCGGGACCGGCCCGCCCCGCGCCTCCCGTCCGCCGCCCCTGACCGCTCCCCCCCCCCCCCCTCGCACCACCGGAGTCCCCCGTGCCGTACCCCAAGACCTGGACCACCGTCGGCATCGCCGCCGTCGTGGTCGCCGCCGCCGCGATCGCCGTCCCGGTGCTGACCGGCGCGACCGGCGGCGACGCCGTCCCCGCCGCGGCGGACCGCACCCCCACGGCCACGGCGCGCACGGTACCGAGCGTCCCCGACGTCGCCGCAGCGGCGCTCGCCGCGCTGCCCGAAGCGCGCTACTCGGCCGTGGTCGACGGCCTGCTGCCCGTCGACCGGACGGTGTCGTCCGCCGAGGTCTTCCACCTCCGCACCGACGCACCGCTCTTCGGGTCCGATCGGCAGCACCCTGTCGCGCGCTTCGCGGCCACCGACTTCCTCGGCCAGCCCACGACGGTCGTGGGACTGCGGCACGAGGGGGACTGGGAGCTCGTCCTCACGCCGGCGCGTCGGGAGCTGCCCTCGGCGGCCGACGGACACGCGGCCGCGCAGACGGCCGCGTGGGTGCCGCGGACGGCACTCGTGCAGCAGGTGACACCGACGTCGCACGTGGTCATCTCGACGGCCGACCAGACCGTGTCCATCGAGTCCTCGTCCGGACGGGTCACCCGGAGCTTCCCCGCGGGGGTGGGCACCTCCGACACCCCGACGCCGACCGGCGTGACGGGGTACCTGGAGCAGCGGTACGTCGACCCCTCGCAAGGGACGGGCGACCACGCGATCCAGCTGACGTCGCTGCACTCGAGCGCAGCCGACGAACCGTACGGCGGGTCGGACGGCGGGCTCATCGGCCTGCACTGGAACGCGGCGGCCTCGGGGGCGGTGTCCCACGGGTGCGTGCGACTCTCCGCGGAGGGGGTCGCGGCGCTCGACGCCCTGCCGCTCGGGACGCTCGTGACGGTGGAGTAGCACGGGCACCGCCGGGTACGCTCGGGCCGGTGACCGACGGGACCGGACAGTTGCCCAGGACCCTGCGGTCCGGGGCCGGTGCGACCGTGCGCCGACTGGTGCACGTCTCGCGTCCGGTCCTGTGGATCAACACGATCGGCTCGGGGCTGGTCGCCGTGTGGCTCACCGGAGCGCTGTTCGACCTTCGGGCGCTGCCGATCCTGATCTGGCTGACGCTGCCGTTCAACCTGCTCATCTACGGCGTCAACGACGTCTTCGACCAGGACACCGATGCGACGAACCCGCGCAAGGGGTCCATCGAGGGTGCCAGGATCCGGCAGTCCGAGGTCCGACTCATCGTCTGGGCGGTCGCCGTGGTCAACGTGCCGTTCCTCGTCGCGTTCCTGCTGACGCTGCCGCCGCTCGCGAACGCCGCGATCCTGCTCTACGCGGTCGTCTTCGTCTGCTACTCCGCGCCACCGCTGCGCTTCAAGGCCCGGCCGTACCTCGACTCGCTGAGCAACACGGCGTACGCGCTGCCGCTGGTCATCGTGCCGTTCGCCCTCGAGGAGGAGCCGACGTGGCCCGCCGCGCTGGGACTGATGGCCTGGAGCGTCGCCAAGCACGCCTTCGACGCCGTGCAGGACATCGTCGAGGACCGTGACGCGGGCATCACCACGACCGCGGTCCGGCTCGGACCCCGGGGGACCGCGCTGTGGAGCGGCGCCTGGTGGGTGGTGTCGACGGTGTTGTTCGCGGTGGTGAGCATCCCGGTGGCCGCCGTCAACCTGCTCATCGCCGGCATCCTCGTCGTGTGCCTGCTGCGCGCCCCGTCGCCGGAGACCGGTCACCGCCTGTACCGCCTGTCGGTCGCCTTCCCGTACATCGCGGGGTCCTTCGCCGGGGTGCTGCTCCTGGTGTCCATCGTGCTCGGAGGTGCCCGGTGAGTCGTGTCGTCGTCGTCGGAGGCGGGATCGGTGGGCTCACCGCCGCCGCCCTGCTCGCCCGTGCCGGGCACCGTGTGACCCTGCTCGAGGCGTCGGACCGGCTCGGGGGCAAGAGCCGTCGCATCCAGCTCGGGGCGGACCGGATCGACACCGGGCCGTCGCTCGTCACCTTCCCGGCGGTGTGGGACGAGCTGCTGCGGCGACTCGGCGGACGTTCCGGCGAGGACGGGCACCTCGACCTCGTGCGCATGCCCGAGGTCGGCCGGTACTTCCACCGGGGCGAGGAGACCGCGCTGCCGGTCGCGCCCGACCACCCCTGGTACCCGGCGTGGCGACGCTTCGCCGACCTGCACGCGCCGCTCGCCGACGACGTCACGCGGCTCCTGCTCGCCGACCCGCTCGACCGCTCGGCCCTGCCGGCCGTCCGTCGCCTGCTCTCCGTGTACGGCTCGCGGCTCACGACGCGTGCGTACCTCGACGGCCTGGCGTGGCTGCCGGACGGGCTGCGCGAGATCATCGCGATCCACACCCTCAACGCCGGGGTCTCACCCGCACGCACCCCTGCGCTCTACGCGAGCATGCCGGCGATCATGGCGGAGACCGGCGCGTGGGTGCCCCGCGGCGGCGTCTACGAGGTCGTGCTCGCGCTGCAGCGACTCGCCGAGGCCGCCGGCGTCGAGGTCCGCACCGGCGAGGCCGTCACCCGCATCGCGCGCGGTGGCGTCACCACCGAGGCCGCGCACCACCCCGCCGACCTGGTCGTCAGCGCCCTCGACGCCGACCGGCTCGCCGCGCTGACCGGACCGGCCGGTCCGTCCGCGACGTCCGTGCTGCCACGCCCGCGCTCCCGCCCCCGGGCCCTGTCCTGCTCCGCCGTCGCGCTCTACGGCGTGCTGCGCGAGGAGCTGCCCGAGGGCCTCGCGACGCACAGCGTGGTGCTGCCGACGAAGCCGGACGCACTGCACCGGAGCCTCGAGGCGGGCGACGAACCGGCGGACACGATGGTGTTCGTCAACCACTACCGCGCCGGCGAGCTCTCCCCGAACCCGCACGGCACCGTGGGCGTGCTGCTGACCGCACCCGCGGACGGGGCGCACTACGAGATCGACCACCCCTTCGTGCGGCGGGAGGTCGACCGGGTGTCGGCAGCGCTGGGCCTCGACCGACCGATCACCGACCTGCTCGAGAACCACGTGGTCCTCGACCCGCAGTACTACGGCACCGGCGGCGAACCGCACGGGGCGCTCTACGGGGCGGCCCGTCCGCCGTGGCAGAGCGGGCCGTTCCACCGCCCCTCGTACAACGACCGCTGGCGGCCCTGGCTGTGGCGGGTGGGGGCGTCAGTGCACCCCGGCGGCGGGATCCCGGCGGTCGTGGGCGGCGCGATGATCGCGACGGAGCGACTGCTCCGGGCGAACCCGGTCTGAGCACGCGTTCACGCCCTCGCTAGAGCTCGACCTCGATCGGCTCCGCGCGGACGAGCTCGTGCACGCCGGCGATGACCTCGCTCGGGCGGAACGGGTACCGGTCGATCTCGGCCTGGTCGCTGATGCCGGTCATCACCAGGACGGTGTGGAGCCCGGCCTCGATGCCCGCCTGCACGTCGGTGTCCATGCGGTCGCCGATCATGCCCGTGTTCTCGGAGTGGGCCCCGATCCGGTTCATCGCCGAGCGGAACATCATCGGGTTCGGCTTGCCGACGACGTACGGCTGCTTCCCGGTGGCCTTCTCGATCATCGCGGCGATGGCCCCGGTCGCCGGCAGGACCCCCTCGGCACTGGGCCCGGTGGCGTCGGGGTTCGTCACGATGAACCGGGCACCGTCGCGGATGAGCCGGACGGCCTTGGTGATCGCCTCGAACGAGTAGTTGCGGGTCTCGCCGACGACGACGTAGGCGGGCGCGGTCTCGGTCATGATGAAGCCGGCCTCGTGCAGCGCCGTCGTCATCCCGGCCTCGCCGATCACGAACGCGGAGCCCCCGGGCATCTGCGAGCGGCAGAAGTCCGCCGTGGCGAGCGCCGACGTCCAGATGCGCTCCTCGGGGACCTCGAGCCCCGACCACCGCAGCCGGGCGCTGAGGTCACGCGGCGTGAAGATCGAGTTGTTCGTCAGGACGAGGAACTCGGTCCCTTCGTCCAGCCACTGCTGGATGAGCTCGGGAGCGCCCGGCAGGGCCTGGTTCTCGTGGACGAGCACGCCGTCCATGTCGGTCAGCCAGCACTCGACTTCGTCGCGGGTCGCCATGGGCCCAGCGTACTGGGGCCGCCGCTCGCCGGACCCGGTGGTCACCCGGCTGTGAGGACTGGCCGACCGGACACCGACCGGCGTTCGGCTTTGGGCTACGATTTTCGGGACACGTACCGGATCAAGGAGGCCTCCCCGTGCTCGTCGACCCCGGCAGCCCCACCGCCCAGCCGCGCACCACGACCGACGGCCGTACCGGCGCGGGAGCGGCCGACGCCCCCACCGGGACGACGCCGGCGGCCGACACCGCCGCCGCACCCCGCCGCCGCCGTGGTCGCCCCAACGTCCTGAGCCGACAGCAGGTGGTCGACGCCGCCACCGCCATCGCCAACGAGGAGGGCCTCGACCGCCTCTCCTTCCGCGCCCTCGGCGCGAAGCTCGGCGTCGCACCGATGACCGTGCACCGGACGATCGGCGGCCTCGACGACCTGCACGCCGAGCTCGTCCGTCGTACCGTCGACGAGTTCACGGCCACCTTCGTCTGGCCGGACGACTGGCGTTCGGTCGTCCACGTCTTCGCCTGCACCTTCCGCGACCTCATGCGCACCCACCCCCTCGTGCTCGAGTCGCACAGCCAGCGCGCCCCGCTCGCCTCCACCGAGTCCGACGCCGTCGTGGCGAAGGTCGTCGGGGCGCTGCAGCAGGCGGGTCTGCCCGAACGAGAAGCCATGTACGCGTTCTTCGTGGTCTACGACTTCGTCGTCGGGCACGCCGGCGTGCAGGTCGGCCGCGGCGACTCCGAGGCCGGGCGCCCCGAGCGGCACCGCGTGGTCGGGGAGATCCTCGGCGAGCACTCGTACGACGACCGCTTCGCCCTGGGCCTCGAGATCATCACCGCCGGCATCGAGGCCCGCGTCCGCACGCACGGCACCACCGCGTCGTGAGCACGGTCGACCCGCAGCAGGCACACCGCGAACGCGAGGCCCGGTACCGCGGCTCGACCCCTGCCCTGACGATGACCGTCGTCGGTGCACTGCTGGTCGTCGCCGCGGGGGCGGTCGGTGGACTCGCGGTGTCGGACTTCGTCCTGCGCTTCCGGATGATGACGGTCAACAGCATCTTCTCCGACAGCCCCGACCCGGAGACGCACCTGTGGGCGGCCCCGAGCGCGGTCGTCGGCACCCTGGTGGCCGTCGGCGTGTACACGCGGTGGAACCACCGGTGGTCCGGGCGCACCACCGACCTGGTCGGGCTCGGGCCGCTGCCGCTCTGGCTCGTCGGTGCCACCGCGTGCACCTGGTGGGCCACGACCACGCAGTGGCCCGCCCCGGACCGCGTCGGCGTGGCCGTGGACCCGACGTTCGGACACGACGAGACGTGGGGCGTCGGCAGCTGGATCCTGTACACCGCCGTGTGGTGGCTGCCGGGGCTCCTCACCGTCGTGACCGTCCTCGCGCTCGTGGCCGGCGGTGCCACGCGGATCGGCCGTGGGAACCGGCGCGCCCGGCTCACGGACGTGCTGGCGAACGGCCGCCGCACCACGGGCGAGGTCACCGCGATCAGCGGTGGCACGACCCCGGACGCGTCGCGCACGCTGCTGCGGTGGACCTTCTCGTTCGTGGACCTGCACGGCGTCCGGCGCTGGGTCGAGCGGACCGAGGGCTTCACCCACGGCACCGCTCCGGTGCTCGGTGGGACGGTGACCGTGCTCCACGACCCGGCCCGCCCCGGCGACCGGAAGCGCATCTTCACGACGACCGGCAGCGGTGACGACCCCGAGGACTTCCTGCGCCCCGGCACGACCTGAGGCCGGACGAAGATTGGCACTTCTCCACGAAAACGCGGCGCTCCTAGGCTCGTCAGCCGTGTCAGAACAGAACGACCAGCCCCAGCAGCACCCGTACCAGCCGTACGCAACGGCGCCGGCCGCCCCGCAGCGCACGAACACCCTCGCGATCATCGCGCTCGTGGCGGCGTTCGTCGCGCCGATCGTTGGGTTCGTCCTCGGCTTCGTCGCGATGTCCCAGGCGAAGAAGCGTGACGAGGGCGGCCGTGGCCTGGCGCTCGCCGCGGTGATCGTCGGTGGAGTGATCACGGTCTTCTACGCCGTGCTCTTCATCGCGCTCGTCGCGGTCGCGATGTCCGAGCCGTCGGTCACGTACCCGACGTCGTACTGACCGTCGGCTGACGGCGGTCGCCGGACGGGAGGCGCGGGGCACGCGCCCTACGCTGGTCACGTGACCGAGCGCCTCCCGTCCGACCCCGTGGTCCCGTCGACGGGACCGGCGCAGCCGGACGGTCCCACGCTGCCACCGACCCACGAGGCCACGACGAACGGCGTCGGGCCGCACCCCGAGCCCTGGCCGGACGACCCCCGGCTCGACCCGGAGCTGCTCGCCGCCGGGGACACCCGCAACGTCGTCGACCGCTTCCGGTACTGGTCGATGGACGCCATCGTCGCCGAGCTCGACACCCGCAGACACGCCTTCGACGTCGCGATCGAGAACTGGCAGCACGACCTCAACATCGGGTCGATCGTGCGGAGTGCGAACGCGTTCCTCGCCGGCACCGTGCACGTCATCGGTCGGCGGCGCTGGAACAAGCGCGGGGCGATGGTGACCGACCGGTACCAGCACGTGCGGTACCACCCGGACGTCGCGGCGTTCCTGGCCGCGATGCGCGAGGAGGGACGACCGGTCGTCGCGATCGACAACACCCCGGGCGCCGAGCGCATCGAGACCGCGGCGATCCCGGAGCGCTGCGTGTTCCTGTTCGGGCAGGAGGGACCCGGGCTCACCGACGAGGCCGTCGCGGGTGCGGACGCCCACCTCGAGATCACGCAGTTCGGGTCGACGCGGAGCATCAACGCCTCGGCCGCGGCGGCGATCGTCATGCACGCCTGGGTCGTCCAGCACGCGGTCCTGCCGACGGATTGACGCGCTCGCCGCCGGGCCGCGGGGCCGCCGGGCCGCCGGGGCCGCCGGGCTGCGCACGAGACTCGGCTCCGCGGACATGTTCGCGGCGCCGGGGCCGCGAACGTGTCCGCTCAGACGAGTCTCGTGCGCGCGGGCGGCGCGGGCGGGCTTGCTCGCGTCAGCGCGGAGCGGTCGTGCGGCGGGCGACGAGCCGGGGCTCGACCAGGGTCTCCTGCGCCGGAGCGGTCGGGTCGGCGATCCGGGCGAGCAGGCGCTCCCCGGCGCCACGGCCGATCTCCACGCTGCGGTCGTCGATGCTCGTCAGGCCGACGTAGGACGACGCCGCGAGCGGGGTGTCGTCGTAGCCCATCACCGACACGTCCTCGGGGACGCGCAAGCCCCGGGCGGCGAGCCCCGACATCGCACCGAGCGCCATGACGTCGTTCGCGGCGAACACCGCGGTGACGTCGGGGTGGGCGTCGAGCAGGTGCCCGACGGCCTCGGCGCCGGCCTCCTCGGTGGGTTCCACGGGCATGACGTGGGTGGCGAGCGAGGCGGGCGACGTGGCGGAGGTGATCCGCGCTTCCAGGCCGGTGAGCCGTTCGGCGGACGCAGCCGAGCGCCCGCCGACGAAGCCGATGCGCGTGTGGCCGAGCGCGAGCAGGTGCTCGGCGGCCATCCGGCCACCGGCGCGGTCGTCGTTCGCGACGGTGTCGGCGCGGGGGAGCACCGCACGACCGCCGGCGACGACGACGGGCATGCTCGCCGGGATCGCGAGGTCGGTGTCGGGCTCGCCGGCGATGACGATGCCCTCGACGCGCATGGACAGGAAGCCCTCGACGGGTGAGGCGTCGAGCCCGGTGTTGAGGAAGCGGTCGGCGACGACGAGGCGGTGCCCCTGGTCCTGCAGCGCCTCCCGCAGGCCGGTGAGCAGGTCGACGAACCACTGGTTGCGGAAGTCGTCGAGGACGACGCCGATCGTGCGGCTGCGGGTGCCGGCGAGGGACACGGCCGCGGTGCTCGGGCGGTAGTCGAGTTCCTGGATGGCCCGCAGGACGGCCTCGCGGCGCTGGTCGCTGACCTTCGGGGAGCGCTGGAGCACGAGCGAGACGAGGGACTTCGAGACCCCTGCGCGGGCGGCGACGTCGTAGATGGTCGCCGGTTTGCCGTCTGCGGTGGCGGACCTGCCGTCTCCCATGATCTCCCTCGACCCGTCGTGGTGTCCCTCGATCGTAGCGGCCCCGACTCGAGCGGTTGTCAGGACATGGTGCGCCGACCGAGGGTGGGGTGGGGTGCGGTGGGTGGGGCGGGCGCGGGGTGTCCGACGTGCTCGCCGGGCAGAGGTGGCGCGGAGGCGGCGCGTGGTGCCGGGTGCTCGCGCACCACCGGAAGCACGTCGCGCCACGGAACCGCGTGGCGCGACGTGCTTCTCGTTGTGCTGACGGCCGAGCCGCCCCGAGCGCCGAGCGCCGCCCGCGCCGCCCCAGTCTCTT